>JACPCX010000236.1:0-1449 GCA_016184305.1 Candidatus Rokuibacteriota bacterium
GACTGCGACGTGGTCAGCGCCTCACTCCCCACCGCTGACCGTCACCTCATCCGCACTGACGACATGGACCGACGGGTCCACGCCGCAGCGCGAAGCCGGCCCCCCCGGCGTTGATGCATCCCGCAACCCCCGACACCGGTCCGCTACCCGGCCACGCCGTCATCCACAACCGACTTTTGACGCCGTAGCAATTTGGTGTAGGAGGGCGAGGAGCCAAGAGAAGGACGTGAGAGGAGGGGAGGGGAGCGAGCGCCCGGCGGCCGGCGCCAACGCTCAAGAAAAGTTGGTCGAGATCTTCGGATAGAGGCTGGCGCGAGGCAAGCCGAAGGCGGCTGCGTGCGCGATGCCGACGGCGCTCGCGAGCTCCAGGGCGACCGCGCGCTCGGTGTCCGGGGAATGTTCCCGGTCGTCGTCTCGGGTGTCGAGGTCGCGCATGGCGAGCCGGAGCCGGGCATCTTCCTAGAAGCGGCGTCGCGGCTCGGCGTCGTGCCGGGGCAGTGTGTGGTCGTCGAGGACTCGCGCAACGGCCTCCTCGCCGCCAAGCGCGCCGGCATGCGCTGCGTTGCGGTGCCGAGCCCGCCGACGAGGACGCAGAGCTTCACCCCGGGAGGTCAGCGGGTGCTGCGGTACTGCGGAGCGCGCCGGGCGCCTCCCCGGTCACCGGCTGGATACACTTGCTTGGCGACCGCCGGCCCTCCGTCATAGCCTCGGAGCGTGCAGACTTCGTGCGTCCTCTGCGTGGCAGCACCCTGGCTCCGCGTCGAGCGCTTGCTCCGCGAGATGCCACGCGGCCGCTGGGACCTCCAGACGTGGAAGCTGGTGAAGCCGGAGATCCGCAAGGCGCTCGACGAGTGGCGGCGGATCGAGCGGGCGGCGTGGTTCAACTGAACCGCATCGGCCGATGCACACGCTACTGACGCTCGCCCTCGCCGGCCTCGCCCTGCTGACGCTGGCGCCCGCCGCCTGGCCTCACCCCGGCGGCCTCGACGCCCACGGCTGCCATCACGACCGTCAGCGCGGCGGCTACCACTGCCACCAGGGCGAACTGGCGGGGCAGTCGTTCGCCTCGAAGGACGAGATGCTCCGGCAGGCCCGTGCCGGCGCCAGGCCGCCTGCTGCGCCGCCGGGTCAGGTCACCCAGGTGCCGACGCCCCCGCGTTCCGCCGAGATCCGGGTTGTCCGCATCGTCGACGGCGACACCATCGTGGTCTGCTGCATCGCCGGCCGCGAGGAGCGCGTCCGGTACATCGGCATGGACACCCCGGAGACGAAGCATCCGACCCGGGGGGAGGAGCCCGGTGGCCGGGAGGCGACCGAGATCAACAGGAAGCTGGTGGAGGGGAAGACCGCGCGCCTGGAGCTGGACGTGCAGGAGCGGGACCGCTACGGGCGGGTGCTGGCCTACGTGTGGGTGGAGCGGGACGGCGAGCAGGTCATGGTCAACGCCGA
>JACPCX010000133.1:0-16777 GCA_016184305.1 Candidatus Rokuibacteriota bacterium
CCCATGTCCCGGCCCGCGTGGCGGCCGTGCTGTCCATCGCCCTCGGGCTCTGGATGTTGAAGGACTACTTCATCCCGGACCTCGGGGTCCGCCTTCAGGCGCCCGCCGCGGTCGGCGAATGGGCTCGGGCGTCCGCCCGTCGGATGACGGTGCCCGGTCTCGTCGCCGGCGGTATCGTCATCGGGCTCTGCACCGTTCCGTGCAGTGGCGCCGTCTACCTCGCGGTGCTCTCGCTGCTGGCCGCTCAGGCGGACCGCCTGGCCGGCTTCGGCTATCTCCTCCTCTACAACGTGATGTTCATCCTGCCCCTGGCCGCGCTCCTCGTCGCCTCCTCCTCCCGCCCCGTGCTGGCCCGCCTCGCCCGGTGGAACCTCGCGCACCGGGAGCGGATACGCCTCGGGCTCGGGACGGGCGTCGTGCTGCTGGGCTTCGCGATCCTGGTCACGGTGTGAGGCGCGCGCACCGTCTCGCGCGCCTCGCGGCCGCGCCTGTCGCGCTAGCGCTGCTCCTCCTTGCGGCGGGCTGCGGCCGCCCGCCCAACGTCCCGCCCTCGCTGGCCGGCCTGCCCCTCACCCATACCACGCAGGGCGCGGAGGCGCTCGCGGAGATCGGGCGCCTGCACGGCAAGCGGATCCTGCTGCGGGACGCCTGGGTGGCCCATTACGAGCGCAACGCCGCCGTCGCCATGCTCTACGTCTCGCGCTCGTATCTCGGTCCAGTCGCGCGGTGGCAGTTCTCGCGCATGGTCGACGGGATCGGACGCGGCGCGGCGAACGCCGAGGGGCGCTTCACCCACCTGAGGCACCGAGACGAGGCCGGCATCCCGCTCTATTCGGCGCTCGGGCTCGGCCAAGTCCACTACTTCTACCGCAGCGGGCCGGCCATCGTCTGGCTTGCGGCGGATGCGGAGATTGCCCGCGCAGCGGTCGCCGACACGATCCGTCGGGTCCGTTGAGGGAGCGGCGCGTTCATGGCCGCCAGCATGCAGTTTTGTGGAGCCGGCCAGCGACCTGATCGCGCACCGGCAACAGAGCACAGAAGCGGGGGCGAGATGAGACTGATCACGAGAGGTGACGATGAACGGCAAGATCTTCCGGAACGTCGATGGAGGCATGCGGTGGGCCGAGCCTCGCTGACAGTCACGGCCGTCTTCCTCCTCGTGACCGGGGCGCCTTTCGGCGCGGCCGCCGGCGGGGCGAAACACCCGTTCGACGCGATGGCTGTCCATCGCCCCGCCGAGCCCTTCGCGGCGCCCGAGCTCGTCTTGACGTCGCTCGATGGGGGGGAGGTGCGGCTCAGCGCCTTGCGCGGGAAGGTGATCGTGCTTGGCTTCTTCACGACCACGTGACCGAACTGCCGGCGGGAGGCTCCCGCCAAGGCAAAGCTGTACCGGGAGTTCAGCGGGAAAGGCGTCGAGTTCGTGGGCGTCGCGTTGCGCGAGAACGCGGCGGCGGTCAGGGCCTTCGCCCGCGAGTTCGGGATCGAGTTTCCGCTCTGGCTCGAGCCGCAGGGCCGGAGTCCTGCCGCCTTCGGCGTATGGGGCCACCCCAGCACGATCCTCATCGACCGGGCGGGCACAGTCGTCGGGCGGGTGCGCGGCGAGCGCGACTGGGACACGAGAGACGCCCGCCGTCTCCTCCAGTCGCTGCTGGACACGAAGTGAGGGGACGCGTCCGCGCGTGCGCGCCAGGCCAGGGCCGAGGTGACGGGCACGGCCCGGCGGATGCGTAACGGCGACGCCGGACAAGACGCGCTGGGTGCCACTTCAGGAGGGTGCAATGGCGATCGAGACCGCTGAGAAATACTGCCCGATCTGTGGGAAGCAGGTGACCGAGCCGACGTTCAACCGCTTCGGCGAATGGGCCTGCTCGGAGGCGCACGCCGACGAGTACGTGAAGGAGGTGCGAGCCCAGAAGATGCGCGCGGCGGCTCCCGCCCCGGAGCAGCAGCCGCAGCGGCCTCCGCGGCAGATGCGCGGGGGCTGAGCGCGGAAGCGGAGGTATGCGGTGAACAGCCCCGCACCCTCCACGCCGATCGTGAGGGACAGTGCGGATGTCGAGCCGCGTGCGGTCTGATCCCGGGCGGCGCCGTGGCGGCGCCTCCCGGGACCGCGTCGGCCGGAGATCCGTGAGTTGAGCTGGCGGACACGGCCGCGGACGCGGACTACGAGGGCCGGGTTACGGCGCAGCGGGCGCTTGCCGAAGATGCCGGCGCTGGGCGTCACGAAGGGGCAGGCGCGCACGTCGGTGGACTACGTGATGAGCCTGAAGTAATGACCACACGGAGGCGTAAACGCGTGAAGCGAGATAGACGAGGAGGAGTGGACATGACTGAGTCATCGCGGGACAGATCATCACGGGAAGGCAACGGACAGCACATCGCACTCTCTGTGGTGCCGGTCGCTTCCAGGAACGGGCCACCACCGCTCCAGGCGGCAGGCCAGGCGCGGTACTGCGCGTTCTGCGGCGCGGAAGTCGGTCAGGAGGGCGCGCCGGAGCGCTTCGGCGAGATCTTCTGCTCCGACGCGCATGCCGAGGAGTTCCTCACAGGCGTGCGGGCGGTCCGGGGCGAGGGTGCCGTCGCGGGTGGCGCCGAGATCCAGCGCACGGGCGAGACGGCCCCGGAGCAGCCGACCGGCGCCGCAAAGCCCTGGGACTGGAAGATGGCGCTCAAGATGGCCGCCTGCTGCGGCGCGCCTGTCCTGGCCCTCGTCGTCCTCGCCGGCGGTGGAGGCGCCCTGCTCGGCGCGGCCGGATCCCTCCTCCCCGTGCTGGCGTTCCTTGCGTGTCCAATCGGCATGTACTTCATGATGCGCGGCATGTCGAAGGGCCATCAGCAACAGCCGAAGGACAAAGATCAAGGCAAGTGACGCGTACACCCGCTTCTTCGAGATCTCGGTGCGGGACGCCATGTGGGCGAGAATCCAGGTCCGCGAGGCGCTCCACCAGACGCGCCAGTCGTCCTTCACGACCTTTGCCCGGGAGGGCCCGCTGTGATGCGCGCCGTCCGTCGCCTCACACTGGTGGCTGTCGGCACGCTGCTGTCCCTCGGCACCCCCGTGGAGGCTACCCACGACGTGACCCACCGCTATGTGGTGCTCGGATATGTCCGGGACGGGGCGCACCGGCCCATCGCGGGCCTCACGGTCGCGGTGGTCCGCGAGAAGACCGGGTTGTCCTACCTCACCGAGGCAGACGCCGAAGGCTTCTACCTCGTTATCGTCCATCTGCAGGACGAGGACCTCTTGGACGCCCTGCGAGTGACCGCCGGGCGGGCGACGATTCGCATCGAGGCCCGGTTCAACCCCCTGAACTCTCGGAGCCATCGAGGGACGCGGGTCGACTTCACCGGGAGCGCGGCGGTGGAGCGGCAGGAGACATTCGGTGCGACGGTCGACGACTACCTGAGGCGGTAGGGGGCCCCGGTGTGGGCAGCAATCACGGGAAGGAGCGCGCGTGAGATGGGGACTTCCGTGAAACAGCTGACGTCCGCTTGGCGTATAGGTCGCTGGGTCGTCGTGGTGCTCGTGCTCGCGTTGCTCTTGAAGGCAGTGGCCGATATCCTGCGTGGCGCGCCCGGCGGTCATAATGTCCCGTTCGAGTACTGGTACGGGCACTGGCGGCAGGCTCTCGTCCTCTCGGCGGTCTTCCTCGCCTTCCTGCTGGGGTTCGCCCGGCCCCGGCGCCGGGGCGAGTGGCGGAACGCCGGGCTCTCGGCGGCATTCTTGATCTCGCTCTTCACCGAGATGTTCGGAATCCCGTTGACCATCTACCTGCTCGCACCTCTGCTCGGCGTTCCGGCGTCTGCGTTCGGGATGAACGAGAGCCACCTGTGGGCCCTTGCTCTGGATCGCCTCGGTCTGCTCCCGCTGCAGGCCGGGGTCTACCTGGTCATGACGGTAAGTGTCGTCCTCATCGCGATCGGTCTCTCGCTGCTCGCCGTTGGCTGGGCCACCGTCTATCGGGGACGGGATCGGTTGGTGACGGACGGTATCTACCGCTACCTCCGGCACCCTCAGTACCTCGGCCTGATGCTGATCGTCTTCGGCTTCAACATCATGTGGCCGACTGTCCTCACCCTCCTGATGGCGCCGGTGCTCATCGTCATGTATCTCCGCCTGGCGCGCCGCGAAGACGAGGAGCTGGCGACGTTCTTTGGCGAGACGTTCTTGGACTACGCCGCCCGGACGCGGGCGTTCCTTCCATGGGGGCGAGGCCGAGCGGTGCCGCCCCGCGGCACGCCGGAACGCCGTCCCCGGGATGCCGCAACGCGCGCAGGCGGGGAGCAAGAATGACACTGCTGCCCCGCTGGCGCTTGGATTTGCTCTCCGGGTTGATCTTCTGGCTGGCGACGATCCCGTGGGTGGCGCCGACGATGCTGCACAATGGCGACGTGCCGTGGCCACTGGCCGGGGCTGTACTGCTCGCTCTCTCCGGCTACCTGGCCCTCTACCCGGCAGCCTTCTGCTGGCTCCTCGGCGGGACCCCGCTGCGCTCGAGCGCTGCGTACGTGGCCGTCGCGGCGAGCGGCACGATTCTGTTCACGCCAGGCTTCTGGGTTGCGGTGATCGTCGGCATCGTGCCCCGCATTCGCCCGCCGGTCAGGCAGAGCAAGCAGTCTCGCTCGAACGCGGCCCTCGATGTGCTCCGTCAACCGTACGCGCACGGAGAGATCAAGAGCGAGGAGTTCGAGGCGAGGACAGGCGACCCCCGGGGCGGTTAGCCGGTGCTCTCATCCGTGCCTGCCTCCGGCGAACAGAGGGCGACGCTCCGCCGCCTCCGGGCGCTCTCGATCGTCACGATGACCGCCTTCCTCGTCGTCATCGGCCAGCTCTGGTATCTCCAGGTTCTCGAGGGATCGCGCC
The DNA here is from genome assembly GCA_016184305.1 of Candidatus Rokuibacteriota bacterium. Taxonomy (GTDB): domain Bacteria; phylum Methylomirabilota; class Methylomirabilia; order Rokubacteriales; family CSP1-6; genus UBA12499. Next base: position 4,865 of record JACPCX010000133.1, read on the forward strand.
TCGGCGAGCTGGCCGACCGGAACCGGATTCGTGTGCGGCCTCTGCCCGCACCGCGAGGCATCGTCTCCGACCGGAACGGCGTCCCGCTCGTGGACGCGCGCCCCGCCTTCACCGTCTCCGTCGTCCCCCGCGAGCTCGAGGATCGCCAGACCGTGCTCGGTACGCTTTCGGTCCTGCTCAAGATCCCTTACGCGGAGCTCGACCGAGCGCTCGATGCGGCGCCCCCCGCCTCGCCCTGGCCCGTGCGCGTCCGTCGCGGGTTGACCTTCGAGGAGGTCATCCCGCTCGAAGAGCGGCGAGCGGGGCTGCCCGGCGTGACGGTCGCGCTCGAGCCCCGACGCGCCTACCCGTCGGGCCGCTTAGCCGCGCACCTCCTCGGGTACGTGCGCGAGGCGAGCCAGGAGCAGCTTCGCGACGGGCGCTACCGGCCGGGCGACCTCGCGGGGCAGAGCGGGATCGAGCGAATGCTCGACGAGCTCCTGCGCGGGCGCGACGGCGGTGAGCAGGTGGAGGTGGACGTGTCCGGGCGCCCGCTTCGGATCCTCGAGGGGCGCGCGCCGCAACCGGGCGCGGATGTCACCACGACGTTCGACCGGCGACTCCAGGAGGTGGCGGAGCGCGCATTGGGCGACGCCGCTGGCGCGGTGGTGGTCATGGACCCACGGAACGGCGACCTCCTGGCACTGGTCTCCACACCGGCCTTCGACCCGGCTCTGTTCACCGGCGCGATCGAGCGTGACGAGTGGCTGCGGCTGTTGCGCGATCCTCAACATCCCCTCCTGAACCGCGCGTTTCAGGCCTATCCGCCAGGCTCGGTCTTCAAGCTCGTAGTCGCCGCTGCCGCCCTCCAGGAGAGCCTGATCACCCCTTCCGACAGGCTCCCGTGTCCGGCCAACCTCCAGATCGGGAACCGGACGCTCCGAAACTGGACACGTGAAGACCAGGGTCCGATCGACATCGAGCGAGCGATCGCGATATCGTGCAACACGTTCTTCTACCGCCTGGGACTGAAGGTGGGCATCGACCAGATCGCCCGCTACGCCCGTGCCTTCGGGTTCGGTCAGGCGACAGGCATCATGCTCGGCGATGAGAAGGTCGGCGTGCTGCCCGTGGCCACGCGCGCGTCTCTCACCCGCGCGTGGTCGCCGGGAGATACCGCGAACGTGGCGATCGGTCAGGGGCGCGTACTCGTGACACCGCTCCAGGTCGCGCGGTTCATGGCGGCGATCGCGAACGGGGGGGTCCTCTGGCGGCCTCGCCTCGTCCAGCGTGTCGACAGCGGCGGCGAGATGGTTCTTTCGGTCGCTCCGGAGGTGACTGGACACGTGGCGCTCGCTCCCGCCGTCCTCGCCGTCCTCCGTCGAGGTCTCTGGGCCGCGGTCAACGACGGTGGGACGGCCTCTGGGGCGCGGAGCCCCGGCCTTCTCGTCGCAGGAAAAACCGGGACCGCACAGATCGTCCGGGACAGCGATTCCGCCAAGGGGCAGGATCACGCCTGGTTCGCCGGCTATGCCCCGGCGGATGATCCTCGGATGGTGGTCGTCGTCCTCGTCGAGCGCGGCGGAACGGGGGGGAGGGTCGCTGCGCCGATCGCCGGCCGCATCTTTCGCGAAATCTTTCACTCCGTGACTCGCGCCCCCGAGCGCCCTGCGTGATGACGGCGCCTCATGCGGCACCTAGTTTCGTGGACTGAGCGGCTCACCGCTGGATGCACGCCTCCCCTCCAGCAACCGCCGCCACTCCCCCCGGTGTGGAACGAACATGGGAACGCGCCCCCGGTAGTCCAGGTAGCCCTCGCCGAACTGCCCGATCATCCGCGCCTCCTCCTTGCGCGCGAGCCGGACGTAGGTCCAGACAATGACGGGGAAGAGCGCCACGGTCAGGATCGTCGGCCAGTGGATGAGCTGGCCGAAGAGCGCCAGGAAGATCGCCGCGTACTGAGGGTGCCGGACCACGCCATAGAGGCCGGCGGTGGCCAGGCATCCGGCGCGGCTCGCCCGGTAGACCTCGCGCCACCCCTGGATCAGCAGGGAGATCCCCAAGAAGACGAAGGCGTACCCGACCATCATCTCGATCATGGCCCCGAGATCGCCCCACCCGAAGAGCGTGGCCCAGAGGTGACCGCTCTCGTGGAGCCAGGGGATGTCCCAGCCCAGGAACCCGCTCAGAACGTACACGGTGAGAGGGAACCCGTACATCTCGGCATAGAGGGTGATGATGAAGGCCTGCACCAGCCCCGCCCGGCTCCACTCCCGCCACCCCTTGGGGGCCACGTAGCGGTAGAGCAGCCACGAGGCGATCACCACCATGATCACCGTCAGCTCCCAGAACCCGATGTTCGTGGCGCGTTCCATGCGGGCCCCTCACGCGGACTGCCGGGACCACGCCTCAAGCCAGGGCGGTGAGGCGCCGATGCGGCAGAGGGTTCGCACCACCCGCTCCGGAGTCCCCCAGTCGCTCCACAGGGTGCCAGAGACGGGCAAGACCGCCAGGACATCGGCGGCCCGCTCCAAGACGTCTCGAGAGAAGTTCGACGCGCGCATCAGGGCATAGGCCTGCTGGACGGCCCAGGCTTCGTGCTCACCGCCGACAAAGGCTTCGATCCTCGCCAGGCGGGCGTGCACGTCCGGAACATACTGGCGGCCCATGGCTTTGAGGGTCCCCACGCGCGCGACGACCACGAGGCTGTTCCACAGGAAGCCCGAGCCAAAGAAGGCGCTGGCCCGCTCCGCCGTCGGCTTTTCCCAGAAGCTCCGCACCCGGGAGCACCCGGGGGCCTCGGGCACTGGCTCCCCCGGCTCGATCCAGCCGTATCCCTCCTCGGGGCCGTCCGGATACATGCCGAGAAGGATGACCAGCCCTGAGCACCGGCGCACGAGCTGGACGGCGTGGTCCACGTACGCCAGAAAGGCGCGTTCCTGCAGCAAGAAATGGTCTGAGGGGAAGACCGCCACGATCCCCTCGGGATCGCGCCAGCTCACCCAGTGGGCGGGCCAGAGGATGCCGAGCCCGGTTCCCTTGTTGGACGGTTGGAGGAGCGTGTGGGGAACCGAGCCAGGCAGATCGCGTCGCAGGTAGGGGGCGTGGGCCCGGTTGCCGACGACCACGGTGCGCTGGGACGGGATCAGTGGCGCGATCCGCAACAGCGTCTGGCGGAGGAGCGTCCCGGCCCCGTTCACCGCGCAGAACTGCTTCGGGCATCGCTCACCCGCGATGTGCTGGGTCAGCGGAAGCAGGCGGCTGCCTTCGCCACCCGCGAGGACGATCCCCCACACGTCTCCACCCGGCGATCCCATCGGCGTCCCTCCACGATCACGGCATGCGCGACGCCCGTCGCGGGCGTCGCGGAGACTCCGCCATCTCGATCTCCCGCTCCCTCAAGCGCTCGGCGACACAGGGCGGGAGCCCGACACACCGGATCCTGACGCCTCCCTTGTGCGGCCCACCGAGCTCCTGGACCAACACTTCAGCCCCGGAGGGCTCCACGTCACGGATCGCGGAGAAATCGACGATCACCTCCCCGGTCCGGAAGCGGTCCAGCTCGTTGAGGAGCTGCATCGCGCCTGACGCGTCGAGGACCCCGCTCAACCGGACGCGCACGTGCATCCGGGACATGTCCACGTTCATCTCGTACTGTTCCTTTCCGAAGAGTGCGCCACAGCCATCACATCATCGTGGGCAGCAGGAACGATGCCAGGAGCGCGGCGCAGGAGTGGACCGACCGGGAACTCCGCTCGCCCGAGGGGTTGGAGAACAGGCTTCACTTTCTGCGGGCCGCCCAGACACCCCGAGTGTCGACATCCTGGCGGAAGGGGCAGGGAGCCGGCCGCGCGCGCAGACAATTTGTCAGGAAGCGAACCGGGATCGCAAGAGCCCGACGGCGGCTGATACCACCGCGAACCAGGCGAAGAGGTCGCCGATCCGGGTATAGACAGTCCCGTCAGCCTGAGCGCCGATCTTCCCGACAAGCACTCCCTCGGTGAAGGTTGCCGACTGCTGCCGCACGCGGCCGCGCCGGTCCACGATCGCCGAGACCCCCGTATTGGCCGAGCGGACGAGAAAGGCCCCATGCTCCACGGCGCGGAAGACCGCCATTGCGAGATGCTGCGCGGGTGCCGCGCTGCGGCCGTACCAGGCGTCGTTGGTGATGTTCACGAGAAATCCCGCGCCGTTCCGAAAAAGGCGGCGAACCTCGGCGGGGAAATAGACTTCGTAGCTGATGACCACCCCGAAGCGACTCCGCGGAAGCCGGAACACCGTGGGCTCCGTTCCTGAGCTGAAGTCGCCGATCGCGCCCCGGGCGAGCTTCTCGGCGAAGCCCAGGAGGGGACGGAGCGGGATGTATTCACCGAATGGCACGAGGTGCATCTTGTCGTAGCGCTGGAGAAGGGCGCCGCCCTGAGAGATGAGGAAGGCGCTGTTGTAGAAGCCCCCGCGATCCAGATCGGGGCTGCCCACGAGGAGGAACCGCTTCGTTTCGCGCGCGAGCTGCGCGACCCCGGCCTCGCCCTCGGGTTCCAGCCGAAGCAGAAAGGGAATCGCGGCCTCGGGCCAGACGATCAGGTCCGCCCCCTTCCGGGCGGCCTCCCGGGTCAGGCGCTCGTAGGTCTTAAGCGTCGCGCCCCGCAAGGCCGGGTCCCACTTGACGCCCTGGTCCACATTCCCTTGGAGAACGGCCACGCTCAGCCCATCGGACGGCTCCGGGAGCGAGAGGGCCTGCACTCCATAGCCCACACTCAGGAGGAGCGCGAGAGAGGCGGCCAGGACCGATGCGGCGGCGGCCCTGCCGCGATGCCCGAGCGCGAAGGCGATGGCGGCATTCACCACAACAACGAGGAAAGACACACCGTACACACCGGTAATCGAAACGATCTGGATCAGCGGGAGGGTCCGGTACTGCGTATAGGCGAGGAAGGCCCACGGGAAGCCCGTCAGCAGATATGTCCGCGCGAATTCCAGGGTGACCCAGAGGCTTCCCGCCAGCAGAACACTGCTCACTCCCGGGGCGGGCCTCAACCGGATCCAGCACGCCGAAAACACCCCCACGTAGACGGCCAAGTACAGGGAGAGGAGGAGCAGCAGGAAGAGGCTCAGTGCCCAGGAGAGGCCGCCGTACACCGCCATGGCGTGCGTGACCCAAGAGAGGTTCAGGGGATAAAAGACCATCCCGGCCAGCGTCCCGATCCAGAAGGCCGCGCGGCGCGGGGCCCGCTCCAGGGCCACGAGGAGCGGCACCAGCGCCACGAACGCTAGCGGCCACAGGGCGGCGGGGGGAAAGCTCAGAAACAGGCCGAGCCCGGTGAGGACCGCGAGGAGAGCCGGCATCGGGCTCAGCGAGACAGAGGCTGATCGAGGTCGTGGACACCGATTGCCGGACCGTCTCGTAGCCTGCTGCCCGGAGGAAGCCTCAGCCAGTGATGGATCTGCGTCACGGTGTCACGCTGATCCCATTGGGGCCGCGTCCCACCGGGATCGTGGCGACGACCTTCAGGTCCTTCACCTCGATGACCGAGACGGAGTTCGCGTAGGTGTTCGTGACGTAGGCATAGCGGCCGTCGCCGCTGACCGTGACGCCGTGAGCCCCCGGCCCGGTCTCGACAGTCTTGACGACGCCGAACGTCGCCAGGTCGATCACGCTCACGGTTGTGCCCGGACTCTTCTTCGTGCCCTGGTTCGCGACGAAGAGAAGGCGGCTGTCGGGCGTGGGGTGAACCTGGATCGGCACCGTTCCAACCCGCACCTTCCTGATCACCTGACGGGTGGCCGGATCGATGACCGCGACCTGGTCTTCCTGGGACAAGGAGGCGAAGGCCAGGCGGCCGTCGGGGGTGAATCCCACCTGCGCGGGCCCCTTCCCCGCCGCGATCCTGGCGACCTCGCGGCGAGCTTCGGTGTCGATCACCGAGACTGTCCCACCCTTGAGGTTGGCGACATAGGCCTCCTTGCCGTCGGGGCTGATCCGGATCCCGTGGGGGTAAGCTCCCACCGGGATCGTGGCCACGAGCCGCCGCGCCAGCGTGTCCACCACGCTGACCGTGCTCTCACCGCCGTTGGTCACGTACGCGAAGCGGCCGTCCGGCTCCAGCACGACATGGGCAGGATGCAACCCCACCTTGACCCTGGCCACGACCTTGTCCGTGGCCGTGTCGATGGCCCAGACCTCTCCCGGGTTCCCCATCGCCGCGTGGTCCCGCCTCGGCATTCCCTTGTGCTCCTGCTCCCATTCCTTCCGCTCCTCGCCGTTGTTGGTGACCCAGGCGAGCTTGCCGTCAGGGGAGACCTGGATGTTGTGAGGGTCGCGGCCCACCGGAACGATCGCGAACCGGGTGAACATCCGGGCTTCGATCACTGACACGGTATTGGCCCCCTCGTCGGCCACGTACACCTTGTCCGAGGCCGCGCCGGCCGGGCCGGCCCAGCCCACCGCCAGGGTCAAGGCGGTTCCCGCGATCCAGTGCCACCATCTCATCGTCGTTCCTCTCTTTCTCGCCTCAACGGTCGCGCCAAGCGCCCGGTTCCGGCGGGTGTCACACCTCCCTTGCCGGGTTCACGGATGACCACGTTCCGCCCGGGAAGAGGTCGCGATCGGAGCCAAGGCCGCGTAGAGCGGCGGCGCGATCTCCGAGACGAGGCTCAGGGCGTCCTCGAGCGCGCCGCCGCTCTCTGCCGGGATCCCGAGGCGCACCAGCATCGCATCGGCCTGCCGCCGGAACAGGATCTCGCGCATCAGCGCCAGCCGATAGCGATAGTCGTCGCCGTAGACACGCCGGCCGAGCTGACGCCAGTACACCACCGCCAGCGGCCCGCCCTGCTTGTAGCCGACCACGGCCGGCAACCGAACCGGTGTTGCGCCGTTCAAGACTACTGGAATGGCGACGCGGTCGATCCGGCTGGTGTTCGCCTCCGGGAAGATGCGGTCGATGGAGCCCCGCCGCTTCGGATCGTCCTCGCGCGCGAAGAACGCGACCGAGACCCAGACGACCTGGCCCGCGCGCCGGTAGGTCCGCCGAAGAGCCGCCTTCTCATGAGATAGGGGAGGGGGATCATGAAGAGCAGGAACCCGATTCCTGACCAGACATGCCGGGCGACGCGGGCGCCGGCCAGGAAGAGCACCGTCCCCAGCAGCATGACGGGCAGCGACACGCGAGCGAGGAACGGCTCGCCGCCCAGGGACCCGAGCGCGAGGGCGGCGAGCCCGAGCACCACGAGAGGGAGCCCGAGCGGAGAGGACCCCAGGGCCTCCCGCGCGATCCGCTCCCTGCGAGCCCAGATCAGGTACGCCGCGATGAAGGGAATCGCGAAGCCGTGGGAGAGGTTCGGAAACGCCGCCCACTCCGCCACCATGGCGGGCACGACCGGCGCGTAGATGCCGAGGATCGCCGCCACCCCGGCCCCGAGCGGAATCCACGGAGCCGAAGGACTCACCGGCATCGTCGAGCTCCTCACAGCGGCCCCCGGCAGCACGGGTGAAGTCAGCGGGACCTCCGCGCGATCGCATGGCCCGCGTCCGCCCAGGCGACCATTCCCCCGTCGAGGTTCCACACGTCCGTGTAGCCGAGCTGGACCAGCGTGCGCGCGGCGATGGCGCTCATGGCCCCGCTCCGGCAATAGACGACGAGCCGCGCTCTCTTGTCGGCCGGCAGCTTGCTCAGGTTCGCCTCCACCTGGTCGAAGGGGATGAAGAGGTCGGTGGGGCGGATCTCGCCGGCATAGGGGGTGTGGACATTGATCAGCGCGAAGCTCTTGTTCTCGAGGAGGCGCACGAGTCCGGCCGGGCCCACGTCGGTGTACCTCCCCCCTGCCCCGACGAGCACCGTCCGCGTTTGGGGGCTGGGCTCGCCGGCCGCCAGCGCCCTCCAGGGACCGGGCAGAATCAGGACCGCCAGGCCAAGAAGCATCGCCCCGACCAGATGGTCCCGCGAGCGTCTCCGGAATGTCATAGGTCCCTCCTGCGTCGCAAGTTCAGGGTTGTCCGAAACATTCTCTCGGGCAGGCTGGCAAGGGCTTGCGCCACCGTGCCGGCAATGGGGTCATCCCAACGAACCTCCAGCACCTACTCCATCGTCCTTGCGCCTGCGTCACCGGGCCCCGCTGATCCCGTCGGGCGGGGAGGCCGGGCGCGCATCGTTCCTCGTGCACAGCCCCCAGCAGAGTCCGCCGACGAGCACGAGAAGGCCGAGGGCGGCTGCCGCAGCCGGCCCCAGCCCAAGCCGAGGGACGAGCAGCCAGAAGACGAGCGGCAGGCTGCAGAGCCAGACCAGGCCGGCGACCATCATCGGCGTGAGCCCCTCCCTTCTCCGCCCCGTGCCGCGCTCCATGTCACACTCTCCGCGCCGTCAGCCTCCAGGCATAGGCGGCGAGGGCGGCAGCGAGAAATGCGAGGCTCGCGCCCTGGAGCAGGGACAGGCCGAAGCCGAGGTCCACGCGATCACCCCTGAAGACCTCCGTGACGAGACGGATCGCCCCATAGCCCCCCAGGTACAGCAGAAAGAGCTGGCCATCGAATGTCGTCCGCTTCCGGAGGGCCCACAGGGCCGCGAAGAGGGCAAGGTCGAGACCGAGCTCGTAGAGCTGCACCGGATGAAGCGGCACACCCTGCGGGGCCAGCGCGTGAACGTCGGTGAAGGTGACAGCCCAGGGCACCGCGCTGGGGCTGCCGTACGAGTCTCCGCTGAGGAAGCATCCCACCCGCCCGATCCCCTGGCCCAGGATGAGCGCAGGCGCGAGCGCATCGCCGATGCGCCAGACGCTCAGACGGCGCGCCCGCGCGTACCAGACCCCGGCGGCGAGACCGGCCAGGAGCCCGCCGTGCAGGGCCAGCCCTCCACGCCAGACAGCGAGGACGCCGAGAGGATCACGCCAGAGCAGCTCGGGCTCCCACCCCAGCACATAGGCGAGCCGGCCGCCGACGAGGCCGGCCACGATCACCGGGAGCGCCAGGTCATTGACCGTATCCCGAGGAAGCCCCCTGCGTCGGGCCTCGAGGCTCCCGACCCAGATGGCCACGAACAGAGCGGACGCGAGGAGCACGCCGTAGCTGTGGAGGCTGAAGCCGCCCACCTGGAGAAGCACCGGGTACATGGTATCCGCCTCCGCGTCAGCGTGCGCCGCCGGAGAGGCCCAGCGCCGCAGCGAGGGAGATTCCGATGTGGCCGGGCGCGCCCGCCCGCCCGACCCGCCGATCCAGGACGTTCATAGCGGCTTGCCCTCCTCGGTTCCCCGCGACGACTCCGCCCCGCCGTGGTGACCGCGGTGCATGCCGAAGAAGTGCAGCAGCGGGCAGAGCAGGAGCACGAGGAAGCCGAGCGCCTGCCCTCCGCTTACCTCCACGGCGGGGAGGTAGAGATACCCCACGACCACGGCGAAGACCAGCATCCAGATCCACCTGCGGGTCATCGCACGGCCCTCCGTGTGCGCAGCTTCCGTCGGCCCGGCCGGTTCGAGGGCGGGGTGAACCGTGCGAGGAACGGGGTGTCGAGCGGCGAGCGCCACTCGACGTCCATGCGCGCCCCCTTCAGTGGGATCCGCCATGATGGCCGGAGGCTGCGGGATCCTTCTTCGCGTCCGCCGACTTGCCCGCCTCCTCCCCGGTGTCGCGATCATGGGAATGGCCGCCCCCGCATCCCATCCCGAACCGGTGCATGGCCACGAAAACGCCCACGAGCAGGATCCAGATGCCGTAGTTCCTCAGGAAGTCTTCCATGGCCAGTCCTCCTGGCCATGGAGGGAGCAAGGCGGGTGCCAGCGAGCCCGTGCGCGAACTCGCAGAGTGGCGCGGGGTTACGTCACGTGCACGGGAAGAGCACGGACAGGCTCAGACAAAGTGGCAAAGGGGATGGAAGGACGCGTCCGGGCCCGACTTCTTGTCAGCGGGTTGCAGCCGGAGAATACGGGCCGGGGGAGAGAGACGACCCCCCCGGGAACCGAAGCTCCCGGGGGTCGCACACAGACAATCCTGCTAACCGCTACGGCGCTGCGCACCGCCGAACGGCATCACGTTCCCCCAGGGGTTGATGTGGAACGTGCGGAACTCTCCGTCCGGGCCCTTCAGCTCCACGGAGTACATCGTGCCGTGGCCGCCGGTGAACGGTAGGACCCGCTCCACCGTGAAGCCCTTCAGATAGGAATCCGCGTACTGCTGAGCCAGCTCCTTGGCCTTCTCCTCCGTGATCTGGACCGGCTGGGCACCGGCGCCAGCCTGTCCGGCCGCGCCGCCCATCATGCCGGGCCCCATCATCCCTCCGCCCATCATCCCACCACCCATCGTCCCTCCGCCCATCATCCCTCCGCCCATCATGCCCGGGCCCATGCCGCCGCCCGCCGGACCGCCGCCCATCTGTGCCAGGGCCGCGCCGGCGAGCAGCGCCATCACACCTACCGCGAGTGTAACGCTCAGAATGCGCTTCATCTTTCCCCTCCTCTGGGTCGATCTGACGACTGAGCTTCTGGTTCCCTGTGACAGCATGGCTCGTGCCATCCGCACACCAGGCTCGAGCCCTGTGTTTTCAGTTGCTTGCTGGGGGGTCCGGAAAGCTGGATCCAGCCGTTCGTCGGAATTGTCGAGGGCCGTCGACATCTGTGTCGACCGGTAGGGCGGGCGGCGACGGAGGCGTCACCGGGACGCCTTCTGCGCCGGCCTCGTCTCCTGCTCCAGACGCTGCCGCGCCTGCGCGAGGACAGAGCCCACATGATCCCGGTCTTCGCGCGAGAGGTCCTGGGCCATCAGCGCCTCCCATGTCCTGATCGCCTCGCCGGTCTTCCCCGGTGCCTCGTAGAGGACCAGCCCCTTCCCCCAGAGCGCCTGAGCCAATTTCGGCTCCTGCGACAGCGCTCGGTCGAATTCGGTGAGGGCCCGGTCCGGATGCCCCCCGCGGAGGAGGATGAGGCCGAGATACGCGCGAGCGCCCGGGTGCTCGGGATCGACCTCCAGTGCACGCTGAAACAGGCGGAGGGCGCGTCCGAGGTCCTCGGCCTCCATGGCCCGCCGACCCTGGTCGAGCAAGGCCGGCAGATCTCGCGACTCCACGGGAAGCGCCGCGTTCCCCGTTCCGGTGAGGAACCCCCCAGTCATCGAACCTCCGTCCCGCGATCGCAGCGACCGGGGAAGGAAGAATCCGATCGCCGCGCCGAACCCCACGAGGAAGAGCGCCGCGGCCACCCAGCGCCAGGCCCGAAAGGCTGGAGCCCGCGGTGCGCGCTCCGCACGGGGAGCCTCCGTGGCCCCTTCGGCCGGGGCGCCCCGCGGTGGCTCCTTCAGCGAGGCCAGCGCCAGGGCAGCCCGGGTCTCGTAGAGCGTGCGAGGCCAGCGCCAGGGCAGCCCGGGTCTCGTAGAGCGTGCGTAGCTCCTCGTAGTCATGAGCGGACAGTGCCCCCGCGCGGTGGTCGAACTCGAGCTCCCGCAGCCCCTCGACGAGCCGCGCCCCCTCGGGCGGCAGCGCCGAGGGCGCCTCGTGGACCAGGGCACGCACGCGGGCGAGAGCCGCAGCATCCACCGGCGCCGGCGGCGCCGCCCCGCGGCGCGCCCACCGTCTCAGGACCCACACGGCCCCACCGAGCCCCATGGCCGCGCCGAGCCCGGGGAGCACCCAGAGCAGCAGACCGAATCCGCGCGCCGCCGGCGAGAGCAGGATCCACTCGCCGTACTTCGAGACGAAGTAGGCCCGGATCTCGTCGGGGCTCGTCCCGGCCGCGAGCTGATCCGCGATCAGGGCCTTCATCTCCCGGGCCATCTCGGAGGGCGATTCGGCCACCGACAGGTTCTGGCACACGGGGCAGCGCAGTCCGGCGGCGATCTCGCGCACCGTGGCGTCGAGGTCCTCCTTCGCGCCGGCCGCGGTCGCGAGGAGCAGCGATCCGACGAGCGCGGCCAGCAACCGGCCCGTCCGGGCTCTACTGGATCGAGCGGTAGTCACC
>JACPCX010000134.1:0-34140 GCA_016184305.1 Candidatus Rokuibacteriota bacterium
GAGGTTCTCGGCCAGCGACTCGACCGCGGCCGAGGCGACGGCCCCTTCATCCAGATCCCCCGTGGGCCGGCTCACCAGATGGAGCCCGAGCGCCCGCCGAGCCCCCTCGAGATCGCCCCGCGCCAGGGCCTGCTGCACCTCGCGCACGGAGCCGAAGAGCCGCCTCACCGAGAAGGCGCACTTGAGAAGCCACGCCACGACGACCAGGCGGAGGAGCGGCCAGCCGCTCGCCCCCGCCTGCACCAGCCATGCCCCCGCGGCTGCGGCTCCCGCCACCAGCAGGACGAGGAGCGTGCCGTGGAGCAGCAGGAGCCACGCCGGGCCCTGCGGCGCGACCCTCGTGCCCGCGCCGAGGACGCGGCCGATCCACGCCACGGGGTGCCAGCGGTTGGGCGGCTCGCCGAGCGTCAGGTCCAGCGCGAGCGCGACCAGCAGCACCGTCATGGCCTGACGGATCAGCGCAGCTCGAAGACCAGCGGGAGCTTCACCCTGAGTGGTCGCGCGGGGAGCGTCTCGGGCAGGGGGACCGGCGCCATCTGTCTCACCGTGTCCGCGGCCGCCTCGTCCAGGAGGGCGTGAGACGAGGAGGACGAGACCGCCACGTTCTGGACTCTTCCGCCCGGATCGATCAGCACCTCGATCTCCACCGCCCCGGACAGCCCCCGGCGGCGCGCCGCCAGCGGATAGACGAGCGCATCCTGAACCCGCTGGCGGAAGCGAGCGAGATAGGGCCCATACTCGCCCGGGACGCCCCCGCGCCCCTCTCCCGGGAGCGCCAGCGCCAGCCGCGATCCTCCACTGACGCCAAGCCCCTCCCCTCCGTCGCGCCCGCCCGGCGCTACCCCCGTTGCGCCGCCACCCGCGGCGCCGGTTCCCGCGCCGGATTCGGTCCGAGGACCCGAGGACGCCACCTGGGCGCCGGGCGCGGAAGAGCCCAAGGCCCCGTCGCTCACACCCGCAGGTCGACTCGCGGAGGACCCGGCGCCAGGGTCGGCTCTGCGGGCGAGGAGCGCTCCCGACGACGCCTCGAGCGGCGCGGCGTGGCGCTCACCTGGCCGCACCACCTCCGCGCTCCCCGCCAGGGCGCGCGAGGGCCATGTCTCGCCGGGGCCAGCCGCCGGCACCGGAGCGACGGCAGACGCGGGGGCGGCGGGCACGCTCGCGGGGACGCCCGGAGCCATGGGGGCGCCGGCCGGGCTCGCGGGAGCTGTCCCCGGGATGGGGGCCGGGTCCGACGCTCGCGCGGCCTGGCTGGCTCTCCGGGCCGGCCCATCGCCCGAGGCGCCTCGAGCGCCAGCGCCGGCGGGCGCCCGCGGGCTGGCGGCCTCCCATGCCGACAGGTCCACCACGGGCGCCGGGGGAAAGCCCGCTTTCACGGCGACGACCGTCAGGAGCGCGAGCGCCGCCGCGTGGAGCCCAGCCGAGCCCAGCAGGAGCGCCGCCCACCGCGCGCTCACGGATTGCGCTCCTTCCAGCCGCGAATCCCGTCTGCAAGAGCCTCCCGAACCGCACGCCCGACCACCCACCCCAGCCCGCTCGCGGGCCCGCCGAAGCGCGCGCGGGGGCCGCGCCCGGTGGCGGCGATCACCACCGCATCGGTCGAGGTGCCCGTGGCCGGGCCGCCGTCACCGTCGCCGATGCTGGCCTCCATGAGCGCCAGCGCTTTCACCTCGGTGGCGGTGATCACGGCGTTGACGAGGGCGGCGGGCTCGGGATCGGCTTCGACGACCACGATGGTGTTGATGGTGGAGAGCGCCCAGGGGCGGGCCGCGCTGCGTCCCGCGGCGATGCGGTTGCTAAGCCCCACCGTGGCCACGGCCACCGCCTGGAAACCGAAGCCCGCAGCCTCGCCCACCGTCGCATGCTCGGTCCAGGCAGAGGTGAGGAGCCCCACGTAGGGCTCGTGCACAGCCGCGCGCCGGGCAAACGTCTCGATCATCCCTGGCGGGTCCACGCACGGGTCGTCCTTGGCCACGTGCAGGTTGATGACAGCGCGGGCCTCGGCCAGCCCGCCCCCCACGACGGCGGAGGAGAGCACGCGGAGCAGCAGCGGCCAGCGCACCACCACCGCCTCGCGGCCGATCTCGACGGAGAGCCCCGGAATCACCCGCCGCCTCTCAGAAGCTCGCCCGGAGGCCCACGAGGGCCTGAGTGCCGAGCGCCGGGAAGCCGCGGACCTCCGCGTACCCCTCGTCGAGCAGGTTCTGGATGCGCGCCGTGAGCTCCAGCGCCTGCAGCCAGCCGTAGCGATCGAGGGCCCGGTAGGTGCCGCCCACGTCCACCCGCGTGTGGCCCCGGTTGTACCCCACCGTCTCGCTCTCGAACTGGCGCGAGCTGGTGTGGACCTGGGTGAAGAGCGACAGCCGCCGGATCGGCTCCCAGGTGAGCCCCAGGTGCCAGCGATGGCGCGGCTCGCGCGCCAGGGGCCGGTTCGAACCCTGCGTCTCCGAGTCGGTATACGTGTAGTTCACGGAGGCCACGAGGTTCTTCAGAAGGTCCACCTCCGAGGTGGCCTCGATGCCCGCCGTCTTCGCGCGGGCCAGGTTCACGACGGCCACGAAGGGGGCGACCGGGATGGACACGAACCGGATGAGGTTCTCGAAGTCGTTGTGGAAGTAGGTGAGGCCGAGCCGGATCCGCTCCTGCCAGAGCTTCTGGTCGGCGCCGACCTCCCAGGAAAAGCTCTTCTCCGGCTTCAGCGCGGGGTTGGAGAAGCCCGGGTAGAAGAGGTCGTTGAGCGTCGGGGCGCGGAAGCCCGACCCCGCGCCGCCCCGGATGCGCGTGCCCCAGGCCTTGATCACGTACGCGAGCGACCCGCGCTCCGTGGTCTCCGTGCCGAAGACGCTGTGGTCCTCCACCCGGAAGCCGCCCGTGAGGAAGAGCCGGTCGAAGAAGCGGAGCTGCTCCTCGAAGAAGACGGACTGGGTGTGGGTCCGCGAGCGGAAGACCCCCTTGTTCTCCCCCTCCTCGTGCCGGTACTCGAGCCCGACCGTGCTCGTGCTCCACTTGCCCGCGTGCAAGGCGTTGATCCACTCCGCCTCCCTGCGCTCCACGTTGATCTGCGCGAAGGACGGGAAGTCGAAGGCGTAGCCCGGGTCCACCGGGTCCTGGAAGCCGAGGCTGTTCTCGTAGCGGGAGATCCGCCCCCGGCTCTCCCACCACGGCACCGGTCGCGTCTTCCCCTCGAGCGTCAGGACGAGCGTCTCGCTCTGCTGCCGCTGGTTCACGTCGATCAGCGGCTCTACCGCCAGCGGGCCGCAGCAGACGAACTTCACGGGCAAGTCCGT
Source organism: Candidatus Rokuibacteriota bacterium (assembly GCA_016184305.1). Classification (GTDB taxonomy): domain Bacteria; phylum Methylomirabilota; class Methylomirabilia; order Rokubacteriales; family CSP1-6; genus UBA12499. The sequence continues at coordinate 3,288 of JACPCX010000134.1, forward strand.
GTCCGTGCGGTTCCAGCGGGCGACGAAGGCAAGATGGCTGTCCCACGGCAGCGCCACCCCCAGCCGGCCGGAGAGCGCGTTCTCGTCGGAGCCGTCGTTCCTGAACTGGCCGTTGCTCTCGAGATGGGAGGCGGCGAACGAGTAGTCGAGGATCTTCCACTGCCCGCCGCCCGAGACGCGCGAGCGCAGCGTGTCGTAGTTGCCCACCTCCTGCTGGACGGAGGCGCTGAAGGGCCCCTTCCCCCGCTTGGTGATGATGTGGACCACGCCGCCGATGGCGTCGGCGCCATAGAGCGTGGACTGGGGCCCGCGGATGATCTCGATCCGCTCGATGAGGTCCGGGGAGATGTCCGACAGGTCGGCCTGACCGGTGGTCGGGCTCTTGACGCGCACGCCATCCACGAGCACCTGCACCTGGTTGGCCGTGGCCCCCCGGATGGTGATGCTCGTGGTCTTGCCGAGGCTGCCGGAGCGGCGGATCTCGAGCCCCGGCACGGTCCGGAGCGCCTCGTCCACCGTCGCGTAATGATACGTCTTGAAGTCTTCCTCGGTCACCAGGCTCACGGAAGTCCCCACCTCCGCCGCCGGCGTCTCGATCCTGGTCGCCGTCACCACCACCGGCTCCACCCGCTTGCTTTCCTGGGCCGGGGCCGCGGGCGGGAATGCCGCCAGCAGCATCCCCGCGAGCGCCCAGCCGCCGATCCGTCCGTCCACTGTCATCACCACTCCTCCTGCCTCGAAAGGGTGTGAGGTCCATGCGCCCCGGACAGGTCTCCTGACTCGTGGATCGTCGCCGCACGTCCGGCCTTCCCAGGATCGCTCCCAGTGGCTCCCCGGAGGCCGCTGCCGCCGGGGCTCGGACATGGCTCCCCACTCACAGTGGCGGGACCGTGCCGGATTCAGCCCGAGGATCGGGCCTCTACCGGCTTCCCTTCGACCGGGGCGCCTCATGTCGCATGCCGCCTGTGTCACGCTGGTTGCTGTCCCCGGATCACCCCCTCCGTACCGCATCGGGCTCGGGCCAGATCACATGCACGACGGGCCGCCGGCTCGACGGGTGCTTCTCGACGGTGACGCGGCAGCCGTAGACGGCCTCGAGCCTCTGTTCGTCGAGCACGGACTCGGGCGGACCGAGGCTGACCGCCGAGCCCCGGTCGAGCAGCAGGAGACGGTGGGACACCTCCGCCGCCAGGTTCAGATCGTGAGACACGAGCACCACGCCGAGGCCGGCCTCCGCGTTGAGGCGGCGCAGCAGTCCCACCGCCTCCGCCTGGTAGCGGAGGTCGAGATGCGCGGTGGGCTCGTCCAGCACCAGGAGCCGCGGCCGCTGGGCCAGGGCCCGGGCCAGCACGACGCGCTGGCGCTCGCCGCCGCTCAGCCGGTCCAGCGGCTCATGCGCGAGGTCGAGCACCCCGGTCAGCTCCATTGCCTCGCGCGCTGCGGCCCGGTCCTGGTCGCTCTCGAAGAAGCGCCCGGGCGCATGCGGGAAGCGCCCCATGAGGACCAGCTCGCCCGCCGTGTACGGGAACCCCCGCGGCACGTCCTGCGGGACCACGGCCACGCGCTGGGCCACGGATGCTCGCGTCAGCCGGGTCAGCGGTGTGCCCTCGAGGAGGATCTCGCCGCGCGCCGGCGCCACGACCCGGGACAGCAGGCGGATGAGGGTCGTCTTCCCGGACGCGTTGGGGCCGATGATCCCGAGGATCTCGCCCTCCTCGACAGCGAAAGACAGGTCGCGGATCTGGAACGGGGCGCGCCCGCGTCCTTCACCGGGCGAGGGGTAGGCAAAGCTCACGCCACGCAGCTCGAGGAGGGGAGTCACGGGTTGACCCTCGCCCCTCGCGAGCGGAGCAGCGCGACGAACACCGGGGCCCCGCAGAAGGACGTGATCACGCCGACGGATAGCTCCGCCGGCGCCACCAGGCTCCGGGCCAGCGTGTCCGCGGCCAGCAGGAAGACGCCGCCGCCGAGCAGAGCAGCCAGGACCAGCACGCGGTTGTCCGACCCCAGGAGCATCCGCAGCGCGTGGGGAACGATGAGCCCCACGAAGCCGATGGGCCCGGCGAAGGCAACCACGGCTGCGGTGAGGAGCGCTGCCCCCACGAAGACCCGGCGCTTCACCGCCTCGGCGTCCACCCCGAGCTGGAGCGCCGCCTCCTCGCCGAGCGCGAGGAGGTTGAGCCGGCGGGCCTGGCTGCCGATGAGCGCGACGCCGATCGCGGTGAGGGCGGCGAAGACGAGCAGCGGGCCAGGGGGAATGGGCGCCACGCTGCCGAGGAGCCAGTGGATCACCCCGCCCAGCCGGTTGGTGTCCACGATGGAGATGAGCACGGTGATGGCCGAGGAGAAGAAGATCCCCACGATGACGCCCGCCAGGAGAAGCGTGTGCACGGGCAGCCCGGCGGCCGTCGAGGCGATCAGGTACACGGCGCCCCCCGCGACGAAGGCCCCGGCGAAGGCGAAGGCCGTGAGCCCGATCGCCTCGAGCACGCTGAGGCCGAGCCCGAAGAGCTGCCCCGTCACGACGCCGAAGGCCGCCCCGCTGGCGACGCCCAGCACCGAGGGCTCCGCGAGCGGGTTGCGGGTGAGCGCCTGGAACCCCACGCCCGCCACGGCGAGAGCGCCGCCGGCGAGGGCCGCCACGATGATCCGCGGCAGCCTGAGATCGAGCACCACCACAACCGCCACGGCCTCCGCCGTCTCACTGCCGGCGAGCACCGCCAGGACAGAGGCCGGGGTGACGGCGGCGCTGCCCACGAAGAGGGCGGCCGTCCCCGCGAGCCCGAGGACGAGCCCGAGGGCGCCGATGATCGCCGCGAGCCGCGCTCCGGGCGTCATTTATCTTGGTTGAATGTGGATGACATCGGGTTGCGGTTGGGCCTCTTCGCCCTCATCGGGCTCATCGGGGCGCCCGAGACACCGCGGGCCTCTTCGCCCTCATCGGGCTCATCGGGGCGCCCGAGCCACCGCGGGCCTCTTCGCCCTCATCGGGCTCATCGGGGCGCCCGAGCCACCGCGGGCCTCTTCGCCCTCATCGGGCTCATCGGGCCGAGGCCCGCGGGAAGGCGTCGGGATGGATCAGGCGCGCCAGCTCCTGGAGCGCGTCCACGATGCGCGGCCCGTAGCGGTGGAAGAGATCGCCGTCCACGGTGTGGAGCCGGCCGGATCTGATGGCGGGCAGGTGCGCGACCCGCTCCCACCGGTCGCGGGCCACGGGCCCCGTGCCCGCGCCGTGGCGGGCCAGCAGGATCACCTCGGGAGCCCGGGCCACCGCCGCCTCGATGCTGTAGCGCGGGTAGCCCTCGCCGGCCTCGGCGGTCACCGACTCGCCCCCCGCCAGCGCGATCAGCTCGGAGACGACGGCGCCTCGCCCCGGGACGATCAGCGGCTCGGGCCAGAGCACGTAGAGCACGCGCGGACGCGGGCGCGCCGCAACCCGCTCCGCCACGGTCTTGATGCGTTGCCTCAGCCTTGCCACCGCCTGTCCCGCCGCCTCGCGACGCTCGGTGATCTCTCCGAGCCCCTCCATCATCCGCAGCACGTCGCCCACGCTCGCGGGGTTCACCAGGTAGACGGCAATCCTGAGCCGCTCGAGCTGGGCGACAGTTTCCTCGCGGTTGCCGGATGCGGTGGCCACGACGAGATCGGGCTTGAGCGCGACCATGGTCTCGAGGCTCGGGGCAAGCATCCCTCCGACGCTCGGCTTGCGCCTGGCCTCGGGCGGGTAGTCGCAGAAGTCGGTGACACCGACCAGGCGATCCTGGGCGCCGATGGCGAAGAGCATCTCCGTCGCCCCCGGCACGAGCGAGACGATGCGCTTCGGCAGGGCGGGCAGGGTCAGCGAGCGCCCCGTCTGGTCGGTCACCGTGAGGGCGCTGGCGCCGACAGGGACGAGCGCCGCCAGCATCGCCAGGCCCGCGATCAGCGCCCTCCTCACCTTCATCCTCTCCCCCAGCGGGGGAGAGGGCAGCGTGAGGGGGCTCCGGCGACGCGCGCCCCTCATCGCCTGGCTCTCCAGCAGGCGTCGACAAACCCCGCGGCGAGCGCAGGGTTGGAGCCCCAGTGCAGGTGCACATAGCTCATGAGCGCCCCGCCCACCACGAATCCCTCGGGGCGTGGCTCGTCGCCGCCGTGAGAGCGCACCTCGTAGATGCGCTCGACCGAGGCCGGCGGCGACTCGAGCGTCGAGCAGTGGAACTCGTGACCACGGGCCGTGGAGCCGGCAGGCCCCAGCGGGCCCGCCGCCATCGTCCTCACCTCCCGGTAGCCGAGAACGGGATGCCCCCGCCGCATCCGCACCCGCGAGGGGAGCACGCCCACCATGGGCCAGGCGGCGCCGTCCACATCATCGAGGGACTCGGCCAGGTACATGAGGCCGCCGCACTCCGCATAGACGGGCCGGCCCGAGGCGGCGAACTCGGCCACGGCCCGGCGCATGGCGACATTGGCCGACAGCGCCTTGGCGTGGAGCTCCGGGTAGCCGCCGCCGATGTAGAGGCCGTCCACCTCCGGGAGGTCCTCGTCCTCCACGGCTGAGAAGACGCAGAGCTCGGCGCCGGCCGCCGTCAGCGCCTCGAGGTTGTCGGCGTAGTAGAACTGAAACGCCCGATCGCGGGCGATACCGATCCGCACCTGGTGTACCGGGGAAGGGTCCGGTGCGCGCCCGGATCGGGGGATGCGGGAGCTCGCGAGGCTCACGACGGCATCGAGGTCCACGTGCTCCTCGACGAGCGCGGCGAGCCCCTCGCGGAGCGCTCGCGTGTAGCCGCCCTCGGCCGCGGTGACGAGCCCCAGGTGACGCTCGGGGAGCGCGAGCCCGGAGCGAGCCGGCACGGCGCCCAGCGCCCGGGCGCGGCACAACCCCGTGAGCGCATCTGTGAGCCAGCGGCGGTGGAGCGGTCCGCCCACGCGGTTCCAGATCACCCCGGCGAGATCGAGGTCGGGGTCGAACCGCTCGAATCCGAGGACGAGGGCGCCCGCGCTCCGGGCCATGGCTCCCGCATCCACGACGAGCACCACGGGCGCGCCGAGCCACTTCGCCACCTCGGCAGTGGAGCCGACCTCGCTCGCCCCCTCGCAGCCGTCGAAGCACCCCATGACGCCTTCGACCACAGCGAGATCTGCGCCGGCCGCGTGGCGCGCCACAGCGTCCACCACATGCTCGCGGCCGCACATCCAGCCGTCGAGATTGCGCGAGGGACGACCCGTGGCGAGGGCGTGGAAGCCCGGGTCGATGAAGTCGGGCCCCACCTTGAAGGCCTGGACGGTGAGCCCTCGCCGCCCCAGCGCCTCGAGAATCCCCAGCGTGATGGTGGTCTTCCCCACGCCGCTCGAGACTCCGGCGACGACCATCACCGGGACGCGAGGGGAATCCGTCATGGCGGGGTGTCCGCGGAGCGGTCGGACACCCCCGCGGACTTGAAGGTGGCCATCTCGGTGAGCACGGCGACCGCGGCGCGCGCGAGGCTGATGCAGAGCGCGGCTCCCGTCCCCTCGCCCAGGCGCATCCCGAGATCCAGGTAGGGTTCGAGACCCAGCGCCTCGAGCACGTGGCGGTGACCGGGCTCCACCGAGCGGTGCGAGGCCAGGAGGTACTCCCGCGCCTCGGGCTTGATCGTGACGGCGGCGAGAGCCGCGGCCCCGGCGATGAACCCGTCCACGATGACGGGCATGCGATGCGCCGCCCCGGCGAGGATCACGCCGGCGAGCCCCGCGATCTCGAAGCCGCCGACACGCGCCAGCACATCGAGCCCGTCGCGCGGATCGGGGCGGTTCACTTCCAGCGCGCGCGCGACGGCGCCGACCTTGCGCCGCCAGCCCTCCCCGTCGATGCCCGTGCCGAGCCCGGTGACCTCCTCGGGTCGCGCCCCCGTGATTGCTGCCACCATGGCGCTCGCCGCGGTGGTGTTGCCGATACCCATCTCGCCGGTGCCGACGAGGCCCAGCCCGCGGCTCACCTCCGCCTCCACGAGCGCCGCGCCCGCCTCCACGGCGGCGAGGGCCTGCTCCCGGGTCATGGCAGGACCCCGCGTGATATTGCCCGTCCCGGGGCCGATCTTCCTCCCGGCCAGGCCCGGCTGGGCGGCGAGGGGCTCCGCCACTCCCAGGTCAGCGACGACCACACGGGCTCCAGCGTAGCGGGCCAGCACATTGACGGCTGCCCCGCCCCTCGAGAAGTTCTCGACCATCTGCGCCGTAACTGCCTGTGGATAGGCGCTGACACCCTCCTCCACCACCCCGTGGTCTCCCGCCAGCGTGAAGATCACCGGATCCTGGATCCGGGGCGGGCAATGGCCGGTGATGAGGCAGAGGACCCTGGCCAGCTCCTCCAGCCGGCCGAGGCTGCCCGGGGGTTTCGTCAGCTGGTCAAGCCGCTGCTGGGCCTCGAGGCCCACGGCTGGATCCGGCAGGACGATGCGGTCAAGGAGCCTGTAGAGGCTGGTCATGGGGGCTCTCCGGTGTGTCGGTTGTACCCTTCCCGGACGGGTTCTTCACGGTGAGGGGGATCCCGGCCACCATCAGGGTGACCCGGTCGGCGGCCTGGGCCACGCGCTGATTCACGAGGCCCAGGAGATCCTGGAAGCGCAACCCTGCGGCGGTCGGGGGATGGACGCCGGCACCGACCTCGTTGCTGACGATGAGGAGCGAGACCGCTCGGGCGCCCATGACGGCGGCGAGATCGTCGGCGCCCCGGAGGATCGTCTTGTCGTCGTCGCCGCGAAGGAGGCGATTCGAGACCCAGAGGGTCAGGCAGTCCACGACGAGCAGGTCGGCGCGGCCGGTCAGGCGGCCACAGGCGGCAGGGAGATCGAATGGCTCCTCGACGGTGAGCCAGGAGGACGGACGCTCCGCGCGGTGGCGGGCGATGCGGGCAGCCATGTCGGCATCGCCTGGCTGCGCGGTGGCGACGAAGGCGACGCGCGCGTCCAGCGGACGCGCGAGGTGGAGGCAGTGACGGCTCTTACCGCTGCGGGCTCCACCCAGGATCAGGTGAGATGAATGGCGAGCGAGCACCCGGGCCCTCCCTCGAAGACCGGTATGGCTGGTCTGGGAGTCCGGGTCGGTCTCCTGGCTCTCGGATCGTCCTACTCCCCACGCCTTCCCGGCGCGCGCTCCCGCGGGCCAGTGGCTTCATCGTGGGTTTCGTCCCCGATTACAGTGACGGGGTCGCGGCGGATTCGCACCGCCTTCCCGGGGAGCCCGCTCCAGCGGGCATCCCGGACTCCAGGCTACGGGGGGAAGTTAACAGACGCCGCCGGCAGGGTCAAGGCACAGCCGCGCGGGATAACCTCGCGGCCAGGGCGGGATCGATCTCGCGGAGCGCGGCGGCATGCCGCTCGGCCTCGGCCGCGTTGCCCGCGAGCAGATGAGCGCGCGCCAGCCAGAAGCGAGGCGACCCATCATGGGGAGCGAGCGCCATCGCGCTCTCCAGCGGCGCCAGCGCCTCGCGCTCCCGGCCGAGCTCGACCAGGGCGCGGCCCATGTTGAGGAAGGTGTCGGCGTCCGCCGCGGACAGCCCGACCGCCTCGGTGAAATCGGCGAGCGCCTCGGTGAAGTGGCCCGCGCGAGCGAGCTCCGCCCCGCGGTTCTTGAGCGCATGCGCCAGGTTGACCCGGGCGCCCGGGACGTCAGGCCCGAGAATGAGCGCGCGGCGCAGGAGCGCGATGGCCTCGCCGTACCGTCCCTGGCGGGCGTACAGGGCCCCGAGGTTGGCGGGAGCGTCCGCGAGCACGGGCGACAGGCGCATGGCGTCCGCGAACTCCAGCTCCGCCTCGGCGTAGCGCCCCTGGGACGCGAGCGCCGTGCCAAGGTTGTTGTGGGCGGCCGGCCGGTCGCGTCCGAGTGCGATCGCCGCGCGGAACTCGGCCTCGGCCTCCCGGTGCCGCCCCAGGGCCAGCAGCGCATGGCCGAGGTTGTTGTGGCAGAACATGCACCCGGGATCGGCCTCGATGGCCACTCGCCATAACCCCTCCGAATCCCGCCAGATCTTGCTCTGCTCCCAGGCGCCATACCCCAGCCCCAGCGTGGCGAGCACCACGCCTGCCAGCACCCCGGTCGTGACGCCCCGGCCGACGCGCCTCTCCTCTCGCCGCCTGAGCACCCACACCACGCCCCCTCCGGCGAGCAGGGCCCAGCCGAGACAGGCGAGATAGGTGTAGCGGTCGGCGGTGATCTGGGGCCCGCTCTGGACCACGCCGATCACGGGGAGGAGGGTGATGGCGTACACCGCGGCCGCAGCGCAGAGCGCCGGCCAGCGCCGGCGCAGTGCGACGATCACGGCCGCCAGCAGGAGCACCGCCGCGGCCCTCCAGAGTACTCGAGCGCCGAAGAGGTCGAAGCCGTGGGACATCTCGTAGAGCGGCGAGAGGAGATGCGGGAAGAACGTCTTCCCGAGATAGAACGCGTACCCGTACAGCGACAGCATGATGCGCTCGGCGAGACCCAGGTCTTCGAGCCCAACGGTGGCGCGCACCGGGGCGCGAGCCATGAAGGCAACCACCGTGGCCGCCAGGGCGAGCAGGACGAACGGGGCCTTCTCGGCCCAGACCCGCCGCGCCGCAGGCGTGGTCCACCCTACCGCCCCTCCGAGCCGCCGGAGCGGATAGACGTCCAGGATCACGAGGACCGCGGGCAGGCTCACGACCAGCGCCTTGGAGAGGAGTGCTGCGACGAAGAGCAACATGGAGGCGCCATACCAGCGCCAGCCGCTCGGGAACGCCCCCGCGGAGCGGGCGGCGGCGGCGCGCAGATACGCGAGGACGGTCAGGAGGTAGAAGAGCCCGGACAGCACATCCCGCCGCTCGGACAGCCACACCACGGACTCGACGCGCAGGGGATGGACGGCGAAGAGGAGCGCCGCGGCCGCGGCGCCCACGCGGAGCACGGGATGATCCGGGGGCGCGGCGACGGCCGCGGCCAGCAGCCGCCGCGCGACGTGGAAAAAGGCCACGGCCGCGGCCCCGTGGAGCAGCAGGCTCGTGAGATGGAAGCCGAAGGGGTCGAGGCCCCAGATCGTGTAGTCGGCTCCGAGCGTGATCCAGGTCAGCGGGTGATAATGCCCCATGTGGAAGGCGGTGAACATCCACCTGAGCTGCGCCCAGCCGAGGCCGCGGTACGCCTCGTTCTTCAGCAGGTTCTCGGCGTCGTCCCAGTTGACGAAACCCGCCTGGAGCGCGGGCAGAAAGGCGGCGCACGTGACGAGAAAGATGAGGGGCGCCAGGACCCAGCGGAGCGGGTGCCGCAACTCAGCCAGCGGTGTGTCCGCCCGTCACGAGGCCGAGAAGCGGTCGACGAGCCGGCGCTCCCGCTTGGTGGGACGGCCGGCTCCGCGGGGGCGGTACACCGGCGGCGGGATCCGCTCCTCCTTCGGGGGCGGCGGCGGGGTGAGGTCCTCGTACAGCAGTACCGCCTGGGCGCCGGGCCCCCGCTTCTCCGAGAGCACCGCGATCCGGACGATGCGCTTGCCGCGCGGGAGGTTGATGTGGAGCAGATCGCCTGCCCGCACGGGTCGGGACGGCTTGGCCCTGTGCTCGTTGACGTACACCTTGCCGCCGTCACAGGCCGCCGCCGCGAGAGTCCGGCTCTTGAAGAAGCGCGCCGCCCAGAGCCACTTGTCGAGGCGTACATCGCCCATGGCGCCCTTACGGTAACATAATGAGTAGGTTATACTCGCTGCCTGCCGGAGGAACGAGGCGCATCCGGCGAATGTTCTCTTCCAGGAGGGTCCTGTGCTCGAAGGCGCGCTGAGGCTCGGACGGATCGGGGGAGCGGCCCTTGCGGCGGCCGTGCTGGCGCTCGCGGGGGTCGGAGCCGCCCGCGCGGCGGACCCTTCGGCCACCCTCATCGAGGACTGGTCGCGCCAGCCGACGGGCAAGACCGGCATCCCCGACGGCTGGAAGGGACAGAACTGGGGCAGCCCGAAGTACGACTTCACGATCGTCAGCGAGAGCCCCACCAAGGCGCTCCACCTGAAAAGCCGGGACGAGGGCTCGACCATCAGCAAGGAGTTCAAGGTGGACCTCAAGCGCTACCCCATCCTCCAGTGGCGCTGGAAGGTGGTGACGCTCCCTCGAGGCGGCGACTCGCGGAAGAAGGAGGCCGACGACCAGGGCGGCCAGATCTACGTCACCTTCCCGCGCTTCCCGTCGGCGGTGCGCTCGCGCGTGATCGGCTACGTGTGGGACACGACGGCTCCTGCCGGCACCATCGTCAAGAGCGAGAAGACCGGCACGGTCACCTACGTGATCGTGCGCTCGGGAGACGCGGAGACGGGCCGCTGGCTCACCGAGACGCGCAACGTCTACGAGGACTACAGGCGCATCTACGGCGAGGAGCCCGGCGAGGAGGTGGGCGCCGTGTCCGTCGCCATCGACTCCAACGACACCCACTCGGCCGCCGAGGCCTTCATCGGCGAGATCCTGTTCCGGAAGCCGTGATCCCGGCGCGCAGCGAGGACAGCCGATGACCAGGGGGAGTAGCGCACCGGCCGGCAGTGGCGGAGGCGGCATCGACAGCTACGGCGCGACCATCCTTCGCATTGCGCTGGGCATCATCTACATCGGGCACGGCTACCTGGCCCTGTTCGTCTACGGGCCGCGGGGGACCGCGGCGTTCCAGCGGAGCCTCGGGCTCCCCCTTCCCGAGATCGGCGCATGGTACGTGATCCTGGCTCACGGTGTCGGCGGGGCGCTTCTCCTCCTCGGGCTCTGGACGCGCTGGGCGGCCCTGGTGAACCTGCCGATCATGGCGGGGGCCTTCTTCCTGGTCCACCTGAAACAGGGGTTCTTCATGGGATCCCAAGGCGGCTACGAGTTCGTGCTGCTCGTGCTGGCCGCCACCCTCGCCCAGGTCTTCCTCGGCTCGGGAGCCCTCGCGCTGAGGCGATAGCCGGCTGGCCTCACTTCATCAGCTCAACCGCGGCGGCGACGATTTGCCCGGCGTGAGCCGTGACGAAGGCCTCCATGGGCGGGCTGAACGGGATCGGGACATCGGGAGCCGCGACGCGCGCAATCGGCGCGTCCAGCTCGTCGAAGCTCTGCTCCATGACAACCCAGGCAAGCCAGGCGCCCACGCTGGCGCGCATGGGGCCCTCCTCGGCGATGACCACCCGGTGGGTCTTCGCTACCGACGCCGCCAGCGCCGCCCTGTCCAGCGGGACGAGGCTCCGCGGGTCCACGACCTCGGCGGAGATACCCTCCTCGGCGAGCATCTCGGCCGCCAGGAGCGCCTCGCCCACCATGCGGGCCGTGGCGATCACGGTGACGTCCGTGCCCGCGCGCTTCACGTCGGCCGATCCGAGCGGCACCAGCGTCTCCTCCGCCGGCACCTCTCCCTGGACGCGATAGAGCGCGCGGTGCTCGAAGATGAGGACGGGGTCGGGATCGCGGATGGCGGTCTTGAGCAGCCCCCGCGCATCCGCCGGCGTGGAGGGCATGCACACCTTGAGGCCCGGCGTGTTGACGAACCACGCCTCCACCGAGTTGGAGTGATGCCCGCCGGCCGACTTGCCGATGCCGTAGGGCATCCGGAGCGTCAGCGGACAGGCGATCTGTCCGCCGAACATGTAGCGGCTCTTGGCGATCTGGTTGACCACCTCGTCCATGGCGCAGGTGACGAAATCGGCGAAATGCATGTCCACCACGGGCACCAGCCCCGTGATGGCCGCGCCCAGCGAGGAGCCCACGATGGCCGCCTCCGAGATGGGAGCATTGCGCACCCGCGCGAGACCGAACTCCTCGGCGAGCCCCTTGGTGACGCTGAAGGGGACGCCGAGCACGATGTCCTCGCCGATGCAGTAGACGCGCCCGTCGCGGCGCATCTCCTCCTTGAGCGCGAGGTTCAGCGCATCCCCGAAGTCCATCAGCGGCATTTGTGACCAGCCTGCGGGTTCTTCAGCAACCTGCTAGCCCCCCCACCCCGTTCGTGGCCAGATCCGCGCGCGCGGGGGTCATCGGCCCTTCCACGGCCAGTGGACGAAGAGGTCGTCGAGGGCAGCCTCGGGCTCCGGCAGCGGGCTCGACTCGGCGAAGGCGATGGCGTCCTCCACTTCAGCCTCGATGGCCTGCGCCACTCGCGCCGGTTGCGCCGCATCCAGCAGCGCGGCGCCCTCCAGATGCGCGCGGAGGCGCGCGATGGGGTCCTGCCGCCGTCCTTCCTCCACCTCGCTCTTCGGGCGATAGGCCTGCGGATCCCCCTCGTGGTGACCAAGCCACCGCACCGTCTTCGCCTCGATGAGGGACGGGCCGTCGCCGCCACGCGCGCGCCTGACGGCTTCCGCGACGGCGGCATGCACCGCCAGCGCATCGTTGCCATCCACGGCGACACCCGGGATGCCGTAGCCCGCCGCCCGCGCCGCGATGCTGCCGCCGGCCGTCGAGAGCTCGTGCGCCGTCGTGGAGGCCCAGGAGTTGTTCTCGCAGACGAAGACCACCGGGGCGCGCCACAGCGCCGACAGGTTCACGCCCTCGTGGAAGGGCCCGCGGTTGGCGGCGCCATCCCCGAAGAGCACCACCACCACCTGATCCGTCCCGCGTATCTGGATCGACAGCCCCACCCCCGGCCCCAGCACGCAGCCCGACGCGAGCACCCCGTTGGCGCCCAGGTATCCAACCGAGGCATCCGCGATATGCATGGAGCCGCCCTTGCCCTTGCAGCAGCCGGTGACCTTGCCGAAGATCTCGGCCATGAGCCGCCGGAGCGAGCCGCCCTTGGCGATCAGGTGGCCGTGGCCGCGGTGGGTGGAGAGAAGGTAGTCGTCGCGCCGGAGCGCCGCGCAGACGCCCACGGCCACGCCTTCCTGGCCCACGGAGAGATGGATGAAGCCGGGGATGCGGCCGGCGTGGTATAGCTCGCGCGCGCGCGCATCGGGGGCCGGGGTCGGCGCGCCCTCCTCGACCACGAGCTACCCACCCCACGGGGCTCGCAGGGCATCACCGGCCCAGGCCCCCGCCTGCCGCGTCGCCCTGCTAGGTCCCGCGCAGCCGCGGGTCGAGCACGTCGCGGAGCGCGTCGCCCAGCATGTTGGCGCCGAACACCGCCAGCGACAGGGCCACACCCGGCCAGAGCGCGAGCCACGGGGCGCGCAGCATGTGCACGAGCCCGGCGCCGGAGAGCATGCCGCCCCAGGACGGACGCGGCGGCGGCACGCCGAACCCGAGGAAGGACAGGGCCGCCTCGATGAGGATGACGGCGCCGATATTGACGGTGGCGAGGATGATGATGGGCGCGAAGATGTTGGGGAGGATGTGGCGGAGGATCACGCCCCAGTGGGCCGCCCCGAGCCCCCGCGCCGCCTCCACGTAGAGGTTCTCCTTCACGGACAGCACCGCGCTCCTGATCACGCGCGAGTCGCGCACGCCCAGCACGAGGCCGAGCGTCAGGATCACGTTGGCAAGGCCCGGCCCCAGCAGCGCCATGATGGTCAGCGCCACCAGGAGCAGGGGGAAGCACATGAAGGCGTCCACGAAGCGCTGCACCGCCATGTCGAGCCGGCCGCCGAAGTACCCCGACACCAGGCCCACGGCCATCGCGCCGAGCAGCCCCAGCGCCACCCCGCCGAAGCCCACGGCCATGGAGACCCGCGCCCCGTGGATGACGCGCGAGAGGAGGTCGCGTCCCAGGTTGTCGGTGCCGAGCCAGTGGGTCGCGCTTGACGGCTTCAGCCGGGAGAAGATATCCACCTCGTCGTAGTCGTAGGGCGCGACCCGGTCGGCCAGGAAGGCGAGCGCGATCATGGCGAGGAGAAGAACCGCGCCCAGCAGCCCCAGCGGCTTGCCCCGGAGCCCCGCCCAGGCCATCCAGTCACTCATGCTGGCGCACCCGCGGGTCGAGCGCCCCATAGGACACGTCCACCAGGAGGTTCGAGAGGATCACGAGGAGGGCCACGAACAGATTCACCGCCTGGATCACCGGGTAGTCCCGGCGGCTGATGGCCTCCAGGACGAAGCTCCCCAGCCCCGGCAGCCCGAAGATGTGCTCCATGACGATGGAGCCCCCGAAGTAGAACGGCATCTGCCCGCCGATCACGGTCACGATGGGGATCATGGCGTTGCGCAGGGCGTGGCGCAGCACCACGACGCGCGAGCCGAGCCCCTTGGCCCAGGCCGTGCGCACGTAGTCCTGGCGCAGCACCTCGAGCATCATGCCGCGGGTCATGCGCAGGATCACCCCCGCCTGCGTGATCCCGAGGCAGATCGCGGGCAGCACGAACTGGGCGAGCGAGCCGAGGGGATCCTGGCCCAGCGCAACGAAGTTCCCGATCGGCGGCGCCCAGTTGAAGTAGAAGGACGGGAGCACCACGATGAGCGTGGCGAGCCAGAAGTTCGGGATGGACAGCGCGCCGATGGCGAAGGAGCGGGCCGTGTAGTCCCCCGCCGTGTCCTGGCGCAAGGCGGCCAGGATCCCCACGGGGAGCGCCACCAGGAGCGAGATGAGGATCGACAGAAGCGAGAGCGTGACCGTGACCGGGAAGCGCGCGGCGATGTCCAGGGCCGCCGGGCGATTGGTCCAGAGGCTCTGCCCCAGGTCCCCGGCGAGGAACCCCTTGACCCAGACGAGGTACTGCTCGAGGAGCGGCCGGTCCAGCCCCAGCTTGGCGCGCAATTCGGCGGCATCCTTGCCGTACTGGAACTGCTCGAGCATCATGTCCACGACGTCGCCCGGGATGGCGCGGATGATGCCGAAGACGAAGAGCGACACCAGGACGAGCGTGGGGACGACGAGCAGCAGCCGTTTCAGCGCGTAACGAATCACCTCAGCCGCCGGCGATCGGGAGCGCTACTTCTCGATCCAGACCACCTCCAGCTGCGCCCCGCGGTCGAAGGAGTTCTTGGGCTGGTAGTTCTTCACCCAGGGTGTCCATGAGGCCAGGTTCTTCGGGTACGGCGTGTAGACGTAGTACATCTGGTCCGCCTCGTGCCGCTGGATGTCGTCGATGACTTTCTTCCGCGAGGACTTGGCGATGTAGCGGCGCTGGGCGTCGAGCATGACGTCGAGCTTGGTGTCGGAGACGTGGCTCCGGTTGTTCGGCTGGCCCGTCTTCAGGAAGTTGTAGAGGTAACCGTCCACCTCGGTGAAGATGGACGACGGCCCCCAGGTCGTCTCGTCGTACTTGCCGAGGAAAGAGCCGCGGATGTAGTTGCCGTACTCCTCGTTGACGATCTGGAGCTCGACGCCGATCTGCTTGAGGGAGAAGGTCAGCAGCTCGAGCTCCTCCACGTACTCGGGCCCGTAGCCCGGCCAGTGGGTGCACTTGGCCTTGAAACCGTTGGGATGACCCGCATCGGCCAGGAGCTTCTTCGCGAGCACGGGATTGTACTCGAGCCACCTGGCGCCCTCGCCCAGGTCCTTGGTCGGCAGTTTCCACTCCCGCATGGGCGCGGGCACGGGTCCGTGGTCCTCGAAGCCCTGGCCCTCGAGGTACTCCTTCACCCACTTCTTCCGGTCTATGGCCAGGGAGAGCGCCCGCCGCACCCGCACGTCGTTGAACGGGGGCTTGTCGGTGCGCATGGCGAGGCTCCGCACGGCCAGCCAGTCCCAGTAGACGATGGGATAGGTCGGGTTCGACTTCTTGAAGGAGCCCACGTCCGAGCGCGGGATGCGCGCATCGTAGAACGGGATGTCCACCTGCCCCGCCCGGAAGAGCGAGAGCTGGGTGGACCTGTCCTTGACGAAGAGCCACTCGACCTTGTCCAGGTACGGCAGCCCCTTCTGGAAGTAGTCCGGGTTGCGCGCGAACACGGCCTTGACGCCGGGCTCGTAGCGCTCGAGCGTGAAGGGCCCGCAGCCGATCAACGACTCGGCCGCCTTGAAGTCGCCCATCTTGTCCTCGACCTCGCGGGGCAAGATGCCGTTCCACGGCTCGGCCAGGTTGTGCAGGAAGGGCGCGAAGGCATCGGCCAGGCGCACGCGCACCGTGTACTTGTCCGGCGTCTCGACGCCCTCGACCTGGCCCAGCAGGCTCGCGTAGCCCGATTTCTTCACGGCCCGCTCCAGCGAGTACTTCACGTCGGCGGCCACCAGCTCGCGGCCGTTGACCGGGGGCTTGTTCTCCCAGCGCACGCCCTGGCGGAGCGTGATCGTGTACATGCGGCCGTCCTTGGAGACCTCCGCCTTGAGCGCGAGGTCCGGAACGGGCGTGAAGTCCGAGGGGCCGAACTTGGGGCCATTGACGAACTTGAAGAGCGTCCGATGCACGAAGGACGAGATGAGCTGCGTCTGGTACGACACCGTCGCGTGGATGTCGAAGGAGGGCGGCTCGAGGCCCATGTGCTTGAGGACTCCGCCCCGCTTCGGCTGCTGCGCAAGAGCCACCGTCGGCCTCGCCGCCGTCGCCGTCACCGCCCCGGCGCCGAGTGCCGCTGCCTTCAGGAAGTCCCGTCGTCCGATGCTGGGGAGAGTCGTGTCGCTCATGATGTCCTCCGAGGTTGGGCTGCCGGCATTATAGCAGAGGCTCCCGGGCTTCCCCCTCCCCCCGGGGGAGAGGGCCGGGGTGAGGGGGCGAGCACAGGCTCGCGGTGGTTGAGGAGCCGCAGCCTCCAGCCCTCGCCCACCGCCTCGAGCATGGAGAGCCCTGCGTAGTCCTGGCCCAGGGTGAGGATCCGCTCCAGCGGGATGCCCAGAGCCCGGCAGAGAATGGCGCGGTTCGTCCCGCCGTGAGCGACCACCGCGACTTGCTCCCCGGGATGCGCTGCCACGATGCCCTCGAAGGCGCGCCAGGCGCGCCGAGCCACCTGCGCCAGGTTCTCGCCGTCGGGGAACTGGAAGCGTCCGATAGCCGCCATCCACTCCGCGAACGCTGGCGGGTCGAGGGCGCGGATCTCCTCCGCCGTGAGCCCCTCCCAGCGCCCCATGGCGAACTCGCGCAGCTCCGGCAGCGCATGCGCGACAAGCCCGTGAGGCGCGGCCAGGATCTCGGCGCTGCGGCGCGTCCGGCTGAGATCGCTCGAGTACACGGCCGCGAGCTGCACGCCGGCGAGTCGCTTCGCCAGCGCCTCGAGCTCGGCCTCGCCGTGGGCGGACAGCGGGACGTCGAGATGGCCGATGAAGCGCCGGCTCTCCGCCCCCACCACCGCGCCGTGGCGAACGAGGTACACCACCGTAGGGGTCAGGTCTTGCATTACGACATCGGTAGGAGTGCGGTCTTGCATCGTGATGTCGGATTTCAAGACCTGACCCCGGATGCGGCAGCCAGCGCCAGGAGGATGCCCAGCTCGCCCAGCTCCACTCCGGCCCCGAGGGCATCTCCCGTGAGCCCCCCGAGACGCCGGCTGAGAAAGCCCGACAAGAGCAGCACCCCGGCAAGCGCCGCGGCCAGCGCGAGCAGCCCGGGGAGCCCGAGGAGGAGCACAGCCAGCGCTCCGGTCCACATGACGCTCAGCGCTGCGGCCCACAGCGAGAGCGACGCCATGAAGGCGCCCCCCGAGCCGGTGCCGGGCGTCGCCGCGCGAAAGCACGCCGCAGCCACGAGCGGGGAGAGCCGCCCCACAACGGGGGCCAGCAGCACGGCGCGCCACCTCAACTCTGCCGGCAGCTCCCCGAGTGCGGTCAGCGCGATGAGGAAGCTCAGGATCAGCCCCAGCGCCCCGAAGACGCCGATGCGGCTGTCCCGCATGATCGCCAGGCGGTGCCCCGGGTCGCGGCCGCCGAGCCCGTCGAGGCAGTCGGCCAGTCCATCCAGGTGGATCCCGCCCGTCGCCACCTTCCAGACCGAAACGACGAGCAACGCGGCGAGCAGCGGAGGGAAGGCGCGGGCGAGCAGCCGGTCCACGACGACGAGCCCCGCGCCCAGCGCGAGCCCCACCGCGGGGAACCACCACGCCGCGCGCCCCAGCGCGCCGGGCCCCGCCGCCTCGCGCCCGGGCACCGGCACGATGGTGAGGAAACGGATGGCGAGGATCAGCGACGGAATCACGTCTACTCCCTCTCCCTTCCTGGGAGAGGGCCGGGGTGAGGGAGCGAAGGTCATCTCACGCGGGGCGCGCCTCAGACCGGGGTGACGGGATTGCGGCGCGGCGGGAACTCGTGCTGCTTGAACTCGGCGTAGGTGAAGCGCTTGATCAGCTCATCGCGCAGCTCGGAGCCCGCGACGATGCCGTCCACGTGCATCTCGGAGGCGAGCTTGTAGATGTCCACGTCCTCGGTGAACTCATCGCGTTTCTGCTTCACGTAGGCCGCGCGCTCGCTGGCCGGCAGCTCCATGATCTTGTTGTAGTAGACGGCATTCACCGCCGGCTCGGGCCCCATGATGGCCACCTGCCCCTGCGGCAGCGCGAGCGCCGCGTCGGGCTCGAAGGCCGGCCCGCACATGGCGTACAGCCCGGCGCCGTAGCACTTGCGGACCACGACGCAGATCTTGGGCACGGTGGCCTGGGAGGTGGCGAAGATCATCTTGGCGCCGTGGCGGATGATGCCCGCGCGCTCCACCTTGCTGCCCACCATGAAGCCGGACACATCCGCGAAGTAGAGGAGCGGGATGTTGAAGGCGTTGCAGAGCCAGATGAAGCGGGCCGCCTTGTCCGAGGAGTCCACCATGAGGACGCCGCCCTTGACCTTGGGCTGGTTGGCCACGATGCCCACGGCCCGCCCGCCGAGCCGCGCGAGGCCGACGATCACCTCCGGCGCGAAGAGGCGCTTGATCTCGAAGAAGGAGCCGGCGTCGATGACGCGGTCGATCACCTCGTACATGTCGAACCACTTGCGCTGGTCATAGGGCACGATCTCGTCAATGGGCCGCCCGGGCCTGGCCGGCACCGCCTCCACGGCCACCGGCCGCTCGCGGTAGGAGCCCGGCATGTACGAGAGGTAGCGCTTGCAGGCCTCGATGGCCTCCTCGTCGGTGCCCACCAGCATGTCCCCGCACCCCGAGACCTCGCAATGCATCCGCGCCCCCCCCAGCTCCTCGAGCGAGATCTTCTCGCCGATGGCCATCTCCACCATGCGCGGCGAGCCCACGTAGAGGCTCGCCTTGCCGTCCACCATGATGACGATGTCGGTGAGGGCCGGCAGATACGCCGAGCCCGCGGGCGAGGGCCCGAAGAGGATGCAGACCTGCGGCACCACGCCCGAGAGCTGGACCAGGTTGTAGAAGATGCGGCCGGCATGCGAGCGCCCGGGGAAGATCTTGATCTGCTCCGAGATGCGCCCGCCCGCCGCGTCCACCAGGTAGAGCATCGGGATCTGCAGCCGCTGCGCGCGCTCCTGGATGCGGATGATCTTCTGGACCGTCTTCTCGCCCCAGGAACCGGCCTTGACCGTGTAGTCGTTGGCCATGAGGCAGACGGGCCGGCCGCCCACCAGGCCCACGCCCGTCACGATGCCGTCCGCCGGCGTGTCCGCCTCCTGGTTGCGCGCGAAGAGGAAGTCCTCCTGGAACGGGGAGCCGGGATCGAGCAGGAGCGTGAGCCGGTCCCGGACGAAGAGCTTGCCCTCGTCCTTGAGCTTCTCGCGGTACTTGACATGCCCCTGCTCGATGCGCGCACGCTCCCGGAAGTACCGGTCCTCGCTCATGGAACCCTCATGGCCTGCGAATCAGTTGCGGGGGTTGGGATTGGCCCAGAGGATGATGATCAGGACGCCGTCGCCGTGCGCAGGTCCCCCGAGCACCGCCGGGGCGCCGGGTGCCGCCACGATGCTCATGCGCAGCTCGGGCTCTCCCCTGCGGAGGAGGCGCACCCGCATGCGCACCGACTGGCCCTGGAGCTGGTCGGGCGTGACCTCGAGCTGGCGCGCCCCCGGCAGCAGGAAGCGCTGCTGGGTGCCGAGCGCGACCTCCGCGCGCTGGCGGTCGAGCGTCGTGTACTCGGTGTAGCGGAAGAGTGTGCGCAGCCGCGGCAGGATCAGTCGGAGCCGCTCGTCCAGCTCGCCCTCCAGCGAGGCCGAGGGCGGCGGCGCCGGAGCCGCCGAGGGCGGAGCCAGGTTACGCTGCCCCGGCACGGCGGCCGTCGCCGGGGGCGGCGGTGAGGCCGGACTCGAGGCCTGGAGCACGCGCACGCCGAAGCGGATCATTTGCTCGGCCTGGACGGGCGCCGCGGCCGCGACGAGGGTGACAGCAAGCCAGAAGACGATTGCCAGCATCGGCCCGAGGATGGCCCGCAGCCGCTGGCGCGCGTTGTGGAGCCGCGACATGACCGTCCCGATGGGGCAGCTCAGCACCTGGGCGATCTCGCGGTACGACAGGCCCTCGACATCACTCAGCATGATAATGGTTCGGTGCTTGAGCGGCAAGGCGTCGAGGGCGCGGCTGATGCGCTCGCGCTTCTCGGCCTGGATCGCGGCCTGGTCTGGCGTCGCGCCGCGGTCCGCCGCCGTGCGCGCCCACTCCTCCTCGGGCACCTGCTCGGCGCCGAACGCCCGCGCGCGCGCTCCTCGGGCGCGGTGCCGGTCGGTAGCCACGTTGACCGTGATCCGGAAGAGCCACGTGTAGAACGCCGACTGGCCGCGGAATGCCGGCAGCGACTGGAAGGCCCGCACGAAGGCCTCCTGGGCGCAGTCCCAGGCTTCCTCCTTGTCCCGCAGGACCTGATACGCGAGCCGCCACACCCGCTGGCGGTACTTCTCCACCAGCGGCTCGAAGGCTGCCATGTCTCCCGCCCGGCAGCGGCGGATGAGGTCGTCGTCTCCCGGCACTGACGGCGGCGTGGAGGACGGCGATGTCGCGGGCCGCGGCTGCGGAGGGCCGGAGGATTCCGGTGGAGTCGTCGGAGAGGTCACGCCCGCCAATCATTGCGGCGGTTAGACGCGGCGGGAGGAGCCCCCATTCACCGCGCGGGGCGGCGGGCCCGGCGGCGCGCCCGCGCCGCGCGTTCCCCAGCGCGCCGCGCCTGCGCCGCGAGGGCACCATCGACTCCCAGGATGTAGCTCGTCGGGCCGAAGCCCGAGATCTGCCCCGCGGCGGCGGGCGCCGTCACCGAGTGGCGGCGGAACTCCTCCCGCGCGTGGATGTTCGAGAGATGCACCTCCACCACCGGCAGCTCCACCGCCGCGAAGGCATCGCGCAGCGCGATGGAGTAGTGGGTCAGCGCCCCCGGGTTGATCACGATGGCGCCGAAGCCCTCCCCCGCGGCGCCCTGGATCCACTCCACCAGCTGACCCTCGTGGTTCGACTGCCGGCAGTCCACTTTCACGTCTCGCTCGACGGCGTGGCGCCGGACCGCCTCGTCCAGCTGGGCGAGCGTGACCCGGCCGTAGATCGCCGGCTCTCGGGTGCCAAGGAGGTTCAGGTTCGGGCCGTGCAGGACGAGGATGCGGCGAGGGGCGAGCGGTGCCATTGGCCACAGACATTACACCGGAGCGCGGGGCCACGGCAAGGGACGGAAACCCCCTCGACACACCGGAGCACCGGGCCGGGGCAACCGGCGCGGGCGCCGGCTCCGGCCTCAGCCGCCGAGCTCCGCGAGGAGCTTTCGCGCCTGATCAGCTTCGGCGAACGTCCCGCCCCCCTGCAGCGAGCGGCGCAGCCAGGTGGCGGCCTCGTTGTTGCGCCCCAGCCGATGGTAGGTCAGTCCCAGGTGGTACTGCACGACAACATCGTTCGTGGCGAGGTCCGCAGCCTGGCGGAGGAGCGGCTCGGCCTGCGCGTACTCCCCCCGGCGGTAATGTACGAAGCCGAGCGTGTCGAGAACCCCCGGGAGGAGCGTTCCGAAGGACGGGTTCCTCGTCACCAGCTCGTGCGCCTTGCGGGCGAGGGACAGCGCCTCGTCCAGGTCCCTTCCTCGAGACGCGTAGAGCCAGGCCGCGTTGTTGGGCGGGCGAGGGTCGGCCGGGAGCAGTGTCTGCGCCCGCTTGTAGACAGCGATCGCCTTGTCCACGTCGCCTCTGCGCTCGTATGCGCTCCCCAGGGTGACGTGGGCAGGGCCGTGGTTCGGATCGAGCCGGACAGCGGTGCTCAGCGCCTCGCTGGCTTCAGGCACGGAGCCGGCCCGCAGGAGCAGATCACCCAAGACGTAGTGGCCACCCGCCAGTCTCGGCCGCCCCGCCACCAGCTCCTTGGCCACCGTGATCCCATCGGCAAGACGATCTGCCTGCCCGTACAAGGTCGCGAGGCGGAGCTTGATGTCGTACCGCTCAGGTGCCCCGCGTGCAGCCGTCTCGAGATAGGGAATGGCCAGCCGCCGCTTGCCGCGAACCTCGTAGTAGGCGGCGAGCAGGGCGTTGGCCTCGACGTTGTCCGGCTCGGCCCTGAGTGCCGCCCTCAGATGCTCGGCCGCATCGTCGGGCCTCCCCTCCTGGGCCCTCAGCAACGCCATGGCCATGTTGGCCGGAGGGAACGTCGGATTGATGGCCAGGACTCGTGTGAACTCCCCCTCCGCCTCCTTCCTCTGCCGGTTGAAGAGGTAGGCGCGCGCCAGCGCGTAGCGAGCCCGCACATCGCCGGGATCTCGTCCGACGGCTGTTTCCAGTTCCTGGATCTGAGGGGCCGGGGTCTGACGTCCCTGGGCCCGTTCGTCTCGGTTCCGGCCTGAAAGGGAGGCCAGGGCCATCCGCGCCTCCCCCAAGCCTGCATCGATCTGCAGAGCCTGCTCGTATGCCTTCCTGGCTCCGGATCCGTCTCCCCGGGCCGCGAGAGCCTGTCCCAGGTAGTAGTGATTCGTGGCAACCCGCGGATTCAGCCGGTTCGCGTGCTCGAACTGCTTGACGGCCTCGGCGGGATTCCCCTTCTTCAGGTGAGCAATCCCGAGTAACGCGCGGGCCTGGAACAGGCCGGGGTTTGCTCCCACGACGGAAGCGAGTCTGGTTACCGCCTCGTCGGCCCGTCCCTTCTTCAAGTACGCATCGGCCAGCGGAAGCGCGAGCTCCGGAAGATTCGGATTCCGCTCGATGGCTGCCTCCAGGACCGGAATCATCTGATCGGTCCGAGCCTGCCTTGCGTAGAGCCCGGACAACACCAGGGCAGCCGGCACATGGCCAGGCTGCTTCCTCAGGATCATCTGGAGGTGCTCGGCGGCGTCGCTCTCCTTCTTCTCCCGGAATGCCAACCGGGCCAGGTTGAAGCG
This sequence comes from Candidatus Rokuibacteriota bacterium, assembly GCA_016184305.1. GTDB lineage: Bacteria > Methylomirabilota > Methylomirabilia > Rokubacteriales > CSP1-6 > UBA12499. The sequence continues at coordinate 26,279 of JACPCX010000134.1, forward strand.
GGCGGGCGGGTACCCCTCGTCCAGGGACACCGCCCGACGGTACTGGGTCTCGGCCTTCCTGGGCGCGCTGTTCGACAGGTACAGGCTGCCCAACGTGGTAAGCAAGGATGGGTCTCGCGGGCTGCGCTGCGCCGCCTCCTCGGCGAATGCGATGGCCTCGGCGAGGCGGTTCTGACGGACCAGGGCCGCCAATTTCGCGTCGATCGCTCTCCTGTCGCGCGGGTCCGACCGAAGAGCCGCCTCGAACTCCTTGAAGGCTTCGTCCGGCTTCTTCTGGAGATCGTACAGGACGCCCAGCCCCAGATGCGCCCCGACGAGGCCGGGGGCGAGCTCGAGGGCCTTGGCGTACATCTCCTGGGCTCGCCCGAAGTCGTTCCGAGTCACGTGGATCCGCCCGAGCAGCTCGTAGGGCTCCGGCCTGGCCGGGGCCCACCTCTGGGCTTCACGCGCGGCCTTGACTGCGTCGTCCAGGCGGTTCAGGGCGAGAAGGGTCTGTGCCACGCGCAGGTGGTAGTCCGCGACCCGGCGCATGGGCTTGGCAAGTCGCTGGAACTCCGTGAGACCTTCACCCGGCCGGCCCACCTGCACGAGGGCCGCCGCCAGGCCATAGCGCCCCAGGAGGTTGTCGGGCTCCCGCTTCACGACTTCCTGAAACTCGGCGAGGGCCAGCTCCGGGCGCTGCCCGCTGAGCGCCGCCGCCCCGAGGACGTTGCGGACTGCTGTGGCATCGGGGAAACGCCGCACGAAGGGACCGAGAATGGCCATGGCGCTGTCATAGCGACGTCCCTTCACGTAGACGTCAGCCAGTGCCAGCTCGAATCGCGCTGACCAGGCCTGGGAGGCGACCGCCTCGAGCTCCCGCACTGCCTCGTCCAGCTTGCCCTCGGCGATCAGGAGCTCGCTCATGGCCAGGCGCGCCTTCGGGTTCTCTGGCGCACTTGCCCTCGCTTGGCGCAGAAGTCCGGCCGCAACGTCCCGCTTCCCGTGGCGGAGAGACAATCGCCCAAGGCCAACCAGGGCGTCAATGTGCTTTGGATTCTGAGCCAGCGCGGCCCGGTACGCCTTCTCGGCTTCGTCTGGCCGGCCGGCGCGCGCCTGCGCCTCTCCGTATGCCTGCAGGATATCCGCGTCGGTGGGGGCCAGCTTTAGCCCAGCGGTGAGGGTTCGGATCGCCTCCTCTGACCGCCCCTGCCCGCTGAGGGCTGCACCCACGACGTAGTGTCCATACGGGCTCCCAGGAACTTTCTCGAGAAGCGCCTCCCCGTGTTCCCTCGCGCTCCTCCAGGCTTCGAGAGCCAGGAAGGCCTTGGCCAGCTCGAGGCGCGCGCCGACGAGCTCGGGTGCGAGGTCCACGGCGCGCCCCAACTCGCGGACGGCATCCCCGTGCCACGACTTCTGGCGATAAGCGCGGCCCAGCGCATGGAGCGCCGGCAAGAGCGCTGGGTCGATCTGAAGCGCGTTCTTGAGCTCGATGACCGCTTCGTTGTGCTTACCGGCCTCGAGGTACTGGAGGCCCCTCTGGAGGTGACGCTGCTTCCGGACACCCGGGTCCTCGCCGCACGCCGCGAGGATCAGCAACACCGCAAGAAGGATCCAGGAACTGGGCCAACCCCTGGCCGACAGGCACCGTCCGGGCTTCTGTGATCGGCCGCTCCTGATGGCTTGGCCCTGCATGGAGGCTCCTCACCGAGTCTACCAGCAAGTTTCGTGGCGGGTCGAAAAGGGCGCGGCCCAACGCGGCAGAGGGCGGAGAAGCCTCTGCGAAGTGTTGCCAAATCCGACATTCCCATGGCCCACTTCGGCCGCTGTAGCTACTTTCCGGACGTTTCCCACCGGGCCCCTCGTTCGCACGGACCCAGTGCGCGCGGCCCAGGCAAGAAGAACCGAAATTCAGCCACTTCCACTCGGTGAGACATTCGCGCTCACGCCGTACCAATCCGGCGAGCGTCGGGTTTCCTTACAGGTGACCCCTGGGACTGGACCATCTGCCCCCACAACGCGAAGAAAAATAAACACTCCCGCGTCTGGCACGGCACCTGCACTACCTGGCCACCGTGGGGTCCGTATATCCCCGATCGGGACAAGACAGAGCTTGAGGAGGCGGGTCTGGTGACTAGGATCAGGGCGTTGGTGGCGGCGGGGCTGCTGGGCGCCCTCGCGTTTCCCGGGCTGGGCTCGGCGCTCACACTCCCGCCGCCCAGCCCGTTCAGCACGGGGTTCGGCGACTTCTTCGTCTACTCCATGGCGCTCGAGAATCTTCTGGCCGGATTCGGCGCACTCAGCCCGGGCGATCCCTTCCGCATCAAGTCCACAGCGGGCGAGCTCAAAAGCCTCGTCGTGATCTACACCGGCGAGAGTGGCACGGACGTGACCACGAACACCCCAAGCCCGCTGTCCGCCAACGTGGCTGACGACGTCTTCGCCGCTGTCTCGGGCGCTTGCCCGCCGAACTGCACGTTCAGCACCGTCACCGCCGGGGACCCCTCGGGCGGTCCGCTCGTGGGGGACAAGACCACGACGTGGGACATCACCCTTGCGGGGCTTCAGGCCTATCTCGCCGGCAATGATCTGGTGTACCTGTTCAACAATAACCAGACCGGGAACACCGCAGGCGAGGACTTGCTGGGCTGGGGCCGGGTCACGCTCCACGACAATGCCACGTCCACACCGCTTCCGGACATCTGCTTCGACTTCAACACGACCACGACCGGGGTGTCCGTCTTCTCCCAGTCGAACTGCGCCTCCACCCCTGGCACCACGGGCGACGTGACCAACCCATCCGGAACCTCCATCGGTACCGGAGACTTCGTCAGGGCGGTCGGGGAACTGTGCGTAGAGGGGGACTTACCCAACATAGGGGACGTGATCCCCTGCGCCTCCACGAACAGCGTGAACGACATCGGCCCCATCGATCAGAATCTCGGCAAGGACGAGGTCGCGTTTGCCCTCTTCTCACCCGAGCTGAACGATCTGCAGCACTGGATCGATCTCGGCTACGATGTCGCCCAGCACTGGTTCGAACTGCGCAACCTGAACAACGGCAGCGAGAATCTATTCATCTGCAACTTCTGCGACATCCAGACCAAGGTTCCGGCGCCTGCAACCGTGGTTCTCCTGGGCGCCGGACTGCTCGGGCTGACCGTTGTGGTCTGGATGAGACGCCAGGCTCGGTAGGGCTCGCCAAACACTCCACAACGCCTCCGGAGCTCGGGTTCCGGCGCGTTTCTGCCTCCTTCCCTGAACACGGCGCTCGCGCTCTGCCAGGCGAACGGGATCGGCGGGACAGGCTGCCCCTGGGACAGCCTGTCGATCCGAATGGATCTCGACGGCCTCAGCAACGGATTCGAGCAGCTTTCGCTCCTGACGGCAGACCCGGTCACCGTGCTCAGCCGGGAAGCCTCATGCTCGTCGGCGCGAGTCTGATCGGGCTCGGCGTGCTGGCCTGGAGGCGAAGCCGCCGCGCGTAGGCCGCACCTCCGGCCGGGTGCTAGAATGCCGCCCATGAGCGCCGCCGCCCGCCGCCTCCTCGGCCAGATCCTCCTCGAGTCGCGCGCGATCACCCCCGACACGCTGGAGGCGGCCCTCGAGAGGGGGCGCCGCAGCGGCGAGCGACTCGGCGAGGCGCTGGTGGCCCTCGGCGCCGCCATCACCGACGACGTCCTGCGCGCGCTGGCAACACAGCGCGGCCTGACCTTTCTCCAGGGGGACGAGATCCCATCCACCCTGCCGGTCCTCGACGCGCTGTCCCTGAAGTACATGCGCCAGTATGCGGTGTGCCCGGTGGCGGTGGACGGCTCCACCGTCCACGCCCCCCACGGCGCTCCAGCAGATCGTCGCGGGTGTCGCCGCCCCGGGCGGAGAGATCGAGGAGGACGTGACCCACCTGCGGGACCTGGCGCTCGAAGCGCCCGTGGTCCGCCTGGTCAACCTCCTCCTCGAAGAAGCGGTGGCGGCCGATGCCTCCGACATCCACATCGAGCCCTTCGAGAGCGCGCTGCGCGTGCGCTACCGCATCGACGGGCTGCTCTACGATCAGGAGGCGCCGCCCCGGCGGCTCCAGGCGGCGCTGACCTCCCGGATCAAGCTCATGGCGGAGATGAACATCGCCGAGCGGCGCCTGCCGCAGGACGGGCGCATCCGCGTCACGATCCAGGGCCGCCGCATCGACATCCGGGTCTCCACCATGCCCACGGTCCACGGCGAGTCCATCGTCATGCGCCTGCTCGATCGCTCGTCCGTCTTCCTGCCCTTCGAGCGACTCGGGCTATCGTCCGCCATGGCCGTGGAGCTCGGCCGGCTGATCCGGCGGCCGCATGGCATCACGCTCGTGACGGGGCCCACGGGATCGGGCAAGACGACCACCCTCTATGCGGCGCTGGACAAGATCAATGCGCCGGACAAGAAGATCATCACCATCGAGGACCCCGTCGAGTATCAGCTCATGGGCGTCAATCAGATCCCCGTGAACCCGAAGATCGGTCTCACCTTCGCCAACGGGCTGCGTCACATCGTGCGCCAGGATCCGGACGTGATCATGGTCGGCGAGATCCGCGACCTGGAAACCGTGGACATCGCCATCCAGGCCGCCCTCACGGGGCATCTGGTGTTCTCGACACTCCACACGAACGATGCGACAAGCGCCGTGACCCGCCTGCAGGACATGGGCGCCGAGCCGTACCTGGTCTCGTCCGTCCTCGCGGGCGTCCTCGCCCAGCGGCTGGTGCGCCGCGTATGCGAGCAATGCCGGGGCCCATACAGCCCTGACCCCGCCGATCTCCTGGCCATCGGAATCACCGAGACTCCGGGAGTCGAGCTGTCGCGCGGCCGGGGATGTGACGCCTGTCGCGGCACCGGTTACCGTGGGCGGACCGCCATGTACGAGCTGCTCAGGGTCAGCGAGGAGGTGCGGAGCCTCATCCTCCGCAAGGTGCCCGCCGGAGCGCTCCGCCGCCACGCCGTGGAGGCCGGCATGACCACGCTGGCCGAGGACGGCTGGATCAAGGCCCGAGCGGGCATCACCACCGTCGAGGAGGTCGTCCGCGTGAGCCGGGAGGAGAGCTGAGAGGGCTCATGGCCACCTTCCTCTATCGAGCCTTCGATCGCAGCGGGAACGTGGTCGCCGGCGTCATGGAGGCCGCGGATGCCCGCGCCGTGGTGGAACGGCTGCAGCGCGACGCCTGTTTCCCCGTCCACGTCGCCCCGGAACACGCGTCCGATCGGCTCTCCCTCTTCGCCCGGCTCCGGCTCGGGCGCCAGTCCGTCGCGCGGCACGACCTCGTCGCCTTCACCCAGCAGCTCGCGAGCCTGCTCGAAGCGGGCCTCCCGGTGGATCGCGCGCTCGGCATCCTGCAGGCCGCTGCGCCCACACCGCGCCTGGCCACCATCACGGGCGACCTGCTCCGGAGCATCCAGGGGGGCAGCGCCCTGAGCGAGGCGCTGGCGAAGCATCATCCGCGGCCCTTCTCGCGGCTGTACGTGAGCATGGTCAGGGCGGGCGAGAAGGGCGGCGTGCTGGAGGCCACGCTCGGACGTCTTGCGCGCGTCCTGGAAGACGCGCAGGAGTTCCGGGACACGGTCACCTCGGCCCTGGTCTACCCCGCGCTGCTCATGGCGGTGGGCGCCGCCACGGTGGTCTTCCTCATGACCTTCGTCGTGCCCCGGTTTGCGGAGATCTTCCGCGACCTCGGCCAGCCAGTGCCGCTGCCGACCGAGATGCTGCTGGCGACGAGCGCGGCGCTGCAGCGCCACTGGTGGGGGCTGCTGCTGGGTTGTGGCGCTGCGCTGCTCGGCGCGTGGACGGGGCTCAGCACCGAGACTGGACGCTGGTGGTGGGACCGCCTCGCGCTGCGCCTCCCGCTGGCGGGCAGCATCGTCCTCAAGGCGGAGGTGGCCCGGTTCGCTCTCATCCTCGGCACCCTCCTGAGGGGCGGGGTGCCAATCCTCACCGCGCTGGGTGCCGCCGAGGACACGACCTCGAATAGCGTCCTCCGCCATGCGGTGGCCCGGCTGGGCGACCAGGTCAGGCGGGGAACGGCGCTGTCCGCTGCCATGACCGGCGTGGGGATGTTCCCCCCCCTGGCGCTCCACCTCGTGCGCGTGGGCGAGGAAACCGGCCGGCTCGAGGACATGCTGCTCAAGCTCGGCGAGACCCTCGAGGTCGAGGTGCGACGGACCGTCAAGCGGCTGACCAGCCTGCTCGAACCGGGCATCATCCTGGCGGTCGGCCTCGTCGTGGGCTTCATCGTCGTCGCCATGCTGATGGCGATCTTCTCGATCACCGAGATCCCGCTGTAGCCCGGCGCGCGGCGCCCAACCACCTCGTGCCCCGCCCTGCCGCCCATACGCTTCACTGTCTCCCCCATAGTTCCTGACCACAAGACCCTTGACGCGGTCCTTCGCGTCGAGGTAGACGTCTTGCCGAGCGATTCGGAGTCGGCGGATATTCTCTTGCTCTAGTGCGAATGTTCTCTTGCTCTAGTTCGGAGGCCGCCATGGCACCACGGGACGTTCTCGCCTCGATCCGGCGCGCGCTGTCAGGTGTTCCCCTGGTGCTGTCAGGTGTTTCCCTCATGCTCACCGCGCTCGGCCCGCCGATCGTCGTGGCGGCCGAGCGCGGCGCGTCGGCGCCACCGGCGCCGTTGCGCGACACCCCGGTCCTTCTCGCCGCGGCCGCCGATCCGCCCCCGAGCTCGATGGCTCCCGCCAGGCCTGGCAAGCCCGGCGCCGGGGGCGGCGGGGTGCAGACCGCCAGCGCCTCCAGCGGGGCCGTCACCCCCATGGCGACGTTCTCGCTGGAGTCCTTCCAGACGGACCTCTTCACGGGCGGGGCCACCTCCGAGATCGCCATCGCCGTGCCGCCCGGGGCCGCGGGCGTGGCCCCTGTCATTCGGCTCCGCTACAACAGCACGCCGATCGACGATCTGCTCCAGACCGACCAATGGCAGGGGCCGGGCCTGGGCTGGACGCTCGACCTCGGCGGCTTCATCCTGCGCAACACCGCGGACGATACGTTCCGGCTGGTCTACGGTGGCCGCGCCCACGACCTGGTGCTGGTGGACGGCCCCCAGAAGCTCTACCGTACCAAGGACGAGATCTTCGTCCGGCTCAAGTACGACACCTCGGGTGCGACGGATTACTGGACGCTCACCACCAAGGACGGCGCCGTCCACGTCTTCGGCCAAAACCCCGACAGCCGGGCCAATGCCTACCGCCCCGACCTCGTCACCCCGGCGGTCTACAAGTACCTCCTCGACGAGGTGAACACGCCGAGCGGAGTCGTCGTGCGCTATGCCTATGCCAAGCAGACGGCCATGGTGTACGGCACCACGCGCGTCTACGATCGCGCCGTGTACCCGGACGTGATCACCTGGGCCTACGCGGGCGGCGGCGCGGTGGGCGCCACGCGCGAGGTGCGCTTCGTCCGGAGCGGCACGCGGGGGGACTACACGGACAGCAGCGCCGCCCAGGGGATGGCCTTCTTCGAGACCCAGCGCCTCGACGCCATCGAGGTGCGGGTGGGGGCGAGCCTCGTCCGCCGGTACGCGCTCGGCTACGACTACTCGGCGGATCGCGATCCCACCAGGACCTGGGACGACGGCACCCCGGGCGATCTCACGCTCCGCACCGTGACGGTCGCCGGCAGCGACGGCACCGCCACGCTGCCCCCGGCCAGCTTCAGCTACACCAGCGCGCGCCTGAGCACGGCCACCAATGGCCTCGGCGCCGACGTCAGCTTCACCTACGAGCGGGTGCAGACAAGGCCGCTGTATTCGTCGTGCGAGGCCTACGTGACGGGCGAGTTCGGCAACGTGGTGGATTGCGGAATGTGGGCGCCGAGCCTCACGGTCGATCCCTACGGCTAC
>JACPCX010000135.1:0-29955 GCA_016184305.1 Candidatus Rokuibacteriota bacterium
TGAAGAGCCGGGCCAGCACGACGAAGAGCAGGAGATGCACCAGCCCGTCGAGGAGGGTCTCGGCGAGATACAGGAGATCCGCCGCGGAGGCGATGGCGGCCGCAACGGCCAGGGCCGCCCCGAGCGCTCGGTTGCGCAACCGTGCCCGCAGCGGCTCCTGCCACCAGCTCGCCACGAGCCCCAACCCGACCACCGCCATCCCCACGGGGCCGATCAGCCCGGCCAGGAAGAGCGCGGCCAGCCCGTCGACCACCAGGAGATAGCCTGCGATGCGGACGGCCAGCGCGGGCGGCATCTCAGCCGATCCCGATGCGGATCTCGCGCAAGCTCGCCACGTCGCCCGGCGACCCGCCTGGCGCGGCGCGAGCCGCTGCCCCCGGCCGCGCGCGCGGCTCGTACAGCGCCAGCGCGGTGAGGATCCGGCGCTCCTGGACGCGGCCGCGGCCCAGCGGGACGAGTACGCCGGGACCGGCCAGCTCCACCAGGGCGCCGGCCCGCAGGAGATGGGCGGCCAGCGCGGCGGCCTCGGACAGCCCCGCCTCGAGCCGCGCCGGGTCGCGCGCCCCGGTCCCGTCCAGCACGATGCGCGTGTCCATGCTCGTGTCGGCCTCCAGCTCGCGCACCGTGAGGGCCTGGGTCTTCGCGCTGCTCCGCCAGTGGATGAGCCGGGGATCGTCCCCCGGCCGGTAGTCGCGAAGATTGTGGAGCTCGCTGCCGCGCCCGCGTCGGCGCGTCTGCGCCGAGCCGCTGCCCCCGATGCGCCGCAGCAGCTCCGCGGACACAGGGACCAGCGCGGGGTAGACGAGAACCTCCTCGTCGAGGATCACCTGCCCTGCCTTGAGGAACACCCCGAACGGGAAGCGCGTGGTCACACGAACGCCGGGGAGGCGGTGGCGCCCGCGCGCGGGGAGCATCACCTGCCAGGTCGCCAGGCGCTCGGCGCCGGCCGGGAGGCGCGGCAGGTAGACGACGCGGCCGGCCTCGCCCGGCCCCGGGACCTCGATGTTGATCGAGTAGGAGGGAACATGCCGCTTGCCGTTGGCCACGGTGGCGCCGATCAGCGCCGGGCGGCCCGCGTGGATCTCTTCGGGCACGATGGCCGTCAGGCGCAGGCCGCGCATCACGGCTTCCGACAGGATGCCGGACACCACGACGAGCCCCAGGAGCATCGAGGAGAGGAGGTAGAGGAGATTGTTGCCCGTGTTGATGGCCGCCACCCCGAGGCCCATGGCGGCGAAGAGGCACCACCAGCCGTCCCGGCTCGGCCAGACGGTGCGCCGGGGTCTCAGCAGGCGCCAGAGGCGGGCGTGAAGCAGGGGGGCCCTCTTACCGGGGGACGGGGATGTCCTGGACGGTGGCGCGGATGATGGCCTCGCCGTCCGCGCCGCCCCCGTGGCCGAGCGCCGCCTTGACCATCACACGGTGGGCCAGTGCCGGCACCGCCAGCGCCTTCACGTCGTCGGGCACGAGGTAGTCGCGCCCGTCGCAGAGCGCCCGGGCGCGCGCCGCGCGCAGGAGCGCGATGGAGCCACGGGGGCTCACGCCGAGGCTCAGGAGCGGCGAGTCGCGCGTGGCGGCCACCAGCGCCATCAGGTAGTCGAGCACCGACTCCTCGACCCGCACCCGCTCGGCCGCCTCCTGGAGCGCCAGCACCTCCCGCGTGCTCAGCACGGGCTCGATGCTCTCCTGCGGGGCGCCCCCGGCGCCGCGGAGGATCGCCTTCTCGTCGGGGGCGTCCGGATAGCCGATGCGGATCCTGAGCAGGAAGCGGTCGAGCTGCGACTCGGGCAGCGGGAACGTCCCTTCGTACTCGCGCGGGTTCTGCGTCGCCAGCACCATGAAGGGGCGCGGCAGCGGGTACGTGGCGTGGTCCAGGGAGACCTGCGACTCGTTCATGGCCTCGAGCAGGCACGACTGGGTCTTGGGCGTCGTCCGGTTGATCTCGTCGGCCAGCACGATGTTGGTGAAGAGCGGCCCCGGCTTGAAGACGAACTCGCCCTTCTCGGGCTGGTAGATCGAGACGCCGAGGACATCCGAGGGGAGCATGTCGGAGGTGAACTGGATGCGCTGGAAGCCGCAGCCGATGGAGCGCGCCAGCGCCGCGCCGAGCGTGGTCTTGCCGACCCCCGGCACGTCCTCGATGAGGAGATGGCCGCGCGCAAGCAGCCCCACCACCGCGAGGCGCACCACCTCGGGCTTGCCGACCAGGGCCCGGCCGACGCTCTCCTCGAGGCAATGGATCTGGTCCAGGGCGCGCGACATGGGCTCTTCTATAGTACAGCAGGAGTACAGCAGGCTCGCCCTCGGGGAGCCGTCAGCCCCTCCTCCTGCGCCTGTGACTTGCACCCCGATCGATTACACGATGCAGGGCATGATCGCGGACACCGGGGAGATCCTCGCGATCCGGGACACGCCGCCGGGAAGCGGCTGGGGGACCGTCCCGACGCCGGTGTTCTGACCGAGATGCCAGGGACCACCTGACCGCGCCGAAGGCCACGGCGGCGGCGCGGAGTGTCTCCCGATAGAAGTCTGAGACGCCGTCCAGGGAGGCGAGGTGGCGCTGGAGCTTCGCGGCCTGGATCGCCAGCACCTAAGATCAGGGGCGCCCCTCGATCTCGTCCCACAACTGTCGTGCCATGGCTCTCCCTCCGGCGATCCCGCGCTCGGGCCTACGCGCCCGCCACCGTCGCCCCTCCGTCCACGGGCAACGCCACGCCCGTGATCCACTTCGCCTCGTCGCTGGCCAGGAACATCGTTGCGTACGCGACATCGTCAGGTTCACCCAGGCCAAGCGGGTGGCTCCTCATGAGCGTCTCGTACCCGCCATGCCCGCGAAGCGCGGCCACCCATTCGCGGTTGAGATCGGTCTCGACGAACGCCGGGCAGACAGCGTTGACGCGCACCCCTTGCCGCGCGTAGTCCAGGGCCATGCTGCGGGTCAGGAGCACCACGGCGGCCTTCGAGGCGCCGTAGGCCGCGCGATGACGGGCCGGCCGGAGGCCGGTGGTCGAGGCGATGTTGACGATGTTCCCGCGCGACTTGACGAGCGCGGGCATCGCGTACTTGCAGCAGAGGAAGACGCTGGTCAGGTTCCCGTCGAGCGTCGTTCGCCACTGCTCCTCGGTGCACTCGGCCACCTTGGTTCGGGTCGGCAACACCCCGGCGTTGTTGACCAGGACGTCGAGGCGATCGAACGCCTGGAGGGTGGCCTCGACAAGCCGGCACACATCGGCGGCCACCGTGACATCCGCGGGCACCGGGAGGGCGCGGCCCCCCGCCCGCTCGATCGCCTCCCCCACCGCGGTGATCGGGCCCGGGCGCCGGCCGTTCACCACGACGCTCGCCCCCTCCCGCGCGAACAGTGTCGCGATGCTTCGGCCGAGGCCGGTCCCCGCGCCGGTGACGATCGCCACCTTGTCCCGGAGACGCATCCGCGGTCAGCCGGCCTTCGCCGCGTCGGCGCGCCTGAAGCGCGGGAACGTGATCTCGGGGCTCACCCGATCGTAGACGATCTCCACCGGCTGGCCGATCCTGACCGTCTCCGGGGGCGTCTCGACCAGCGCGCTGATCATCCTCGGCCCCTCGGCCAGCTCCACGAGGACCACGGTGTACGGGACGTCGTCCTTGAACTCCGGCGACGGCGGCCGGTGCACGGTGCTGAAGCTGTAGATCGTGCCCCGGCCGCGCGCCGGGCGGTGCTCGAGGCTGGCGCTCAAGCAGCGCCCGCACATGGCCCGCTGGTAGAACTGCACGTGGCCGCAGTCACGGCAGTGCTGGAGCAGGAGCTCGCCGCGGGCGAGCCCGGCCCAGTACGCCCGCGTGTCGTCGTCGATCCGCGGCAGCGGCTTCTGGCCACTCATCCGTTCGCCTCCGTGCCCAGGATGATCGTCGCGTTCGTCGCGAAGCCCCCGCCGAGGCTATGGCAGAGCGTCAGCTCGGCGCCGGCGACCTGGCGCTCTCCCGCCTCGCCCCGGAGCTGGCGCACCATCTCGACGATGTGGAAGAAGCCGCCCGGCAGCCCCGGGTGCGCGTAGGAGAGCATCCCACCGTGGGTGTTGATCGGGATCCGGCCGCCATGGGTGATCTGGCCGGCCTCCACGAACGGGCCGCCCTCCCCCTTCTTGCAGAAGCCCAGGTCCTCCAGCATCATGATCACGGTCCCGGTGAAGCAGTCGTAGATGCCGGCCACGTCGATGTCCCCGGGGCCGACGCCGGCCATCGCGTACGCCCGCCGGCTGGAGATGGCGGCGCCGGTAGTCGTGATCGACTCCGCGCAGAAGATGTGCTCCTGCGTATAGCTCTCGCCCCCGCCGAGCAGATAGACCGGCTTCTTCCGGAGATCCCTGGCCCGCTCCGCGGCCGTCAGCACGAACGCCGCCCCCCCGTCGCTCACGAGCGCGCAGTCGAGCATGTGGTAGGGCGTCGTGATGGGCTTGGACGCGAGCACGTCCTCGACCGTGATCGGGGCCGTCATGTGCGCTCCCGGCTTCTTCAGGGCATGCCCGCGGGTGACGACGGCCACCCGGGCGAGCTGCTCGGGCGTCGTGCCGTACTCCGCCATGTGGCGCTGGGCGGTGAGCGCGAACGTCGTGGCCACGAGCAGACCGAACGGCGCCTCGTACTGGGGGTCGCGGCTCTCGATGAGCGCCTTGACCGCGAGGTCGCGCGTCAACCCTGACAGCATGTTGTCCCCGCAACAGACGACGACGGTGTCGGCAAGCCCGGCGTGGATCGCCGCGGCGGCCACGTTGACCGACGCGGCCGCGGTCGCGCCCGACACGTTCAGCGTGTTCGAGAAGGTCGGCTGGATGCCGAGGTACTCGCTGACCGCGACGCTCATGCGGGGGAAGGGCGCCACGAAGCTCGGGGCGGTCACGAGGCCGTCCACCTGGGACTTGCCGATTCCGGCGTCCTCGAGCGCGAGCCGCGTCGCTTCCGCGTTGAACCAGAGGGCGCTCCGGCCCGGCACCTTGCCGACGGCAGTCTCGCCGACGCCAACAATCGCGACCTGGCCCTTGAAGCTTCGCATGGCTACAGCCCCAGGCTCTTGGCGATGATGCCGCGCTGGATCTGGCTCGTGCCTCCGCCGACCGTCGCCTGCTTGCCCTCTCGCCAGTACCGCTCCATATCGTACTCGGGGAGCTGGGCGTATCCGCCCAGGATCTGCATGCCCTTGGTGGCGACATCGAGGAGCGTCTCGGACGCAAAGAGCTTGGCCATGGCCGCCTCCTTGGTGCAGGCGCGCCTCTGGCTCGCCAGGTACGCGACCCGGTACACCATGAGCGTCGCCGCATCGACCTGGGTCTGCATGTCCGCGAGCATGTGCTTGATCACCTGGAACTCGCCGATCGGGCGGCCGAACTGGTGTCGCTCCCTGGCGTACCGGAGCGCATCGGAGACGGCGGTCTGGGCGCAGCTCACGTAGCCCGCCGAGATCGCCAGCCGCTCGATCTCCAGGTGCTCGACCAGGTACCGCCAGCCCGCGTTCAGCTCCCCGAGGAGGTTCTCGCGCGGCACGCGCGCGTCCGTCAGGAAGATCTCGTTCGTGCCTGTTGCGCGGCGCGCCAGGGTCGGCAGGAGCCGCAACTCCAGTCCCGGGGTGTCGTTCGGGACGAGCAGGAGGCTGATCCCCTTGTGCTTGGGCGCGTTCGGGTCGGTGCGGACCGCCATGCAGATGATGTTGTCCTTGGCGTGAGCGGCCGAGGCGAAGACCTTCTGGCCGTTGAGGACGAAGTGGTCGTCCTGCAGCTCGGCGCGGCAGGTCAGACTGGCCACATCCGATCCGGCGTTCGGCTCCGTCATCGAGATGGAGAACCGGATCCTGCCCTCGATGAAGGCCGGCAGGTACCGCTTCTTCTGTTCGGGGGTGCCGTGGCGCACGATGTTCATGGCGGTGAAGGTGGACACCCCGAACGCGCTCGAGAGGTCCACGTGGTACTTGCCCATGGCGCCCATGAAGATGGCGTAGAACATGGCGTCGGCCCCCATCCCGCCATACTCCTCCGGGATCAGCAGGCCGAGCCATCCCTGCCGCGCGACTGTCTCGTACAGCTCGTAGGGGTAGTGCCGCTCCACGTCGCACCGCCGCGCATACTCGCGCCCCCCGCCCTCGGTGTCGATGAACCGGTGGACGGTGTCGTGCCACATCTGCTGTTCCTCGCTGAAATCGAATCGCATGTCATCGCTCCTGTCCTGCTAGGACCTCAGCACGCCCTCGACGTCGACACGCTGCCGCAAGATCTCCATCTCGTCCGCACTCGGCGCCTCGGTCTCCGGGACGCGCGGGGCGATGATCGGCGCGAAACCGGTCCGCGCCAGCACCTCTTCGACGGTGACGCCGGGGTGCACGCTCCTGAGACGCATGCGCTTGGTCTCCTCCTCGAAATCGAAGACACAGAGCGGGGTGATGCAGTACTTCGGGCCACCACCGGGCAGGCCGAGCTTCGTGCGTGCGTCGGCGCCCCCACGGCCCCACCCGAATGCCGTGATGAAGTCACAGCGCTCCACCAGCACGCGCGGATCGTGGCTGTTCAGGTACAGGTGGTAGCGCTTCGTGTACGTCGTCATCGTCGTCGTGCCGATCGCACCCGGCCCCCGGAACCGCAGGCGCCGGTAGTCCGTGCCGACACCGATCAGATTGGAGTTGCCGAACTGGTCGATCTGGATCCCGCCGACGAAGAACACGTCTGACATGAGCTTCGGCGAGTCGAACGTCTCGTGGTGCTGCATGTACGACTCCGCCCAGCGCGCGGCGCGGAAGTCGCGATTGTACTTGAAGGGTTGCAGGACCGGCTCCTTCAGGAGGTTCGTCTGCGTCGCCGAGAGCCCGATGGTCATGTTCGGTCCGTGGTGCAGGTGGGCGAGCAGCACACCCGCGCGCGGCACGGGCAGGTTCGCGCCCACGACTACGTTCTCGCCATCCTGCAAGTCACGCGCCATGAACGCCGCGATGAGTTCCTTCGTCGTGTATGTCATGCTCCGTCCTCAGACCTCGTGGAGCGAGAGGATGCGGGGGAACCCAACGGTCTGGAGGTACTCCGCGTGGTTCGCCGGACCCAGGATGTAGCGGTCGAGGTACTCGGCGAATGGGCGCCGGTCCCCCTGGACCGCCGCCCGTGCCGCCCGGAGGTACTCGTTCAGGTGATCCTCGTCGTGGAGGTAGAAGCCCGGACTCTGGTACGGGTGGGACCCGTAGGGCGCCCGCACCACGGCGTCGACGTTCCAGACGGCCGTGGCCAGGGGATTCTTGCGGATCTCCTCGTTCGGGACGACGCGCTCGACGGTCACGATCGTCGTCACCGCCGCGCGATGGTGGGCCCGATCGCCCATCCCGCTGCCGACGAACTGCACGTTCCCGTAGGCGTCGGCGACCGCGGCATGGATCAGCGCGACATCCGGCTGGAGCGGCGGCACGGCGACGAGCGGGCGCCCGGTGATCGGATCGTTGAAGAGCCGGAGGTCCGGATTCACCTCCGGAAGCGACGTGCCCAGTCCCGACAGCGTCGGCAGGAAGGGGAGCTTGAGGGCGGCGGCGCGCAGGGCGGTGTAGTAGATGCCCTCGTCGCACTCCCACACGTCGATCTCCCCGCGCTGCACCGCGGCCTGGTAGAAGGGCCCGATGGGCGCCAGCGCCTCGCCGCCGACGTACGGGGTGATCACCCGCCTCGCGCAGCCCGCGCCGACCAGGAGGTCCACCTCGAGGCCCGCGGAGGCGGCCCCGATCACCGTCAGGTTCTTCGTGCCTTGCTTGATGATCTGGCGGATGACGGCCATCGGGTGGCTCGACATGATGTGGCCGCCGATGACGATGGCCATGCCATCCGTCACCCGCGCGGCGGCCTGGATCTCGTCGACGATGCGACTCCTGCGCTCGCCGGTCATCGGGCGTTCCGGATCACGGCATCGGCGAACTCGCGCAGGAAGCGCATCCGGTCCGGCACGAAGGCCGTGATCAGGATTTGCGAGACGCCGTGGAGGCGCAAACGCTCGACCGTCGCCGCGCACTCATCGGGGGTTCCCGCGATGGCGAAGCGCTCCGCCAGGTAGTCGGTCAGCCCGAGCTCGTCGGTCAACGCGGCGTTGGCGGTGGGGCCCAGGTGCTCGTGCTGGTGGAAGGCGTAGCGGCGCCGCAGCTCGCGGATGGCCTCGTGGTGGCGCTCGGGAACGTGCTTGCCTTCCAGCGTGGCCCGGAACGCGTGGTTGGCGCTCGCCGCCAGCGCCATCTTGATCTCCCCCACCGCCTGCGCGCGGATCGAGGCGATGTTGGCCTTCGCGAACCACCAGATGTCCAGGTCCGCGAGGCTCCGCCCCGACTTCCGGGCGCCGCGCTGGAGACAGGCCAGGGAGCCGTCGATCACGTCGGGCGTGAGGCCCGTGCCGACGATGACGCCGTCGCACAGCTCGCCCGCCAGCTCGAGCGTGCGCGGTCCCTCGGCGGCGATCCAGAGGGGCACCGGCCGCCTGATCCACTGGGTGTGGATCGAGCGGCCCTCGAACTCGACCCGCTCGCCCCGCATGAGCGCCTTGAGGGTCACGAGCGTCCGCCGCAGGGTGTCGAGCGGCGCGAGCCGCTGGCCCAGGTTGTAGATCGCGCTGTCGCCGCTCCCGACGCCGAGGAACGCGCGCCCGCCGGACACTTCGTCGAGGCTGGCGATGGCGCTGGCGGTCACCGCCGGGTGGCGCGTGATCGGGTTGGTGACCGTCGGCCCCAGCCGGAGCCGTGTCGACGCCAGGGCGCACACCGTCAGGCTCACGTAGACCTCGCGGTAGAGGGACTGCGAGTCTCCCATGCCGAGGAGGTCGTAGCCCCGCTCCTCCATGAGGCGCGCGAGCGGCCCGAGCGCGCGGGTGTCGTCGGGAACGAGGGTCACGCCGAATCGCATGTCACACCTCCTGGTCCGGCGCCGGGTCGAGCCGGGGCACCACCTCCTATTTCGCCTCGGGCGGGATCAGCTCGTCCGGGATCTTGAGGCCCAGCTCCCGGTAGAACCTGATCGCGCCGGCGTGCAGCGGAGACAGCGCGTGCTCGATCGTGCCGCGCGGATTCCGGTACGCGGCGCCCATCACCGCCTGGGGCTGGTGCTCCTGCCCCTCCCAGATCGCCTTGACGACCTTGTAGGCGAGGTCCGCGGGCATGCTCTTGGTCCCCGCCACGAAGGCGAGCGACGCCGTGGTCCAGAACTCCCCCAGTCCCTTGATCGACCCGGCCGGCACCTTGATCCACGGCAGGTACGGCCGCACGGCCCGGACCTTCTTCACATCCTCTTCGCTGAACGGCAGCGTGCGGAGCGCGGTCCGGGTGGCGATATCCATCGTGGAGGCGTCGAGGAAAAAGCCGGAACCGCTCTTGGCGAAGCCCACGATCCGCTTGTCCTTCATGGCGTCCACAGTGTCGGCCGTGCCCATCCGCTGCCAGTCGGGCTTGATCCCCAGGATGCCGAAGACCGTCTCGGTCCCCTTCTCCACGGCCGAGCCCCGGATGCCCGGGGTGAACTTCTTGCTCGTCAGCTCATGGATGCTCTTGATCCCGGTCTCCTCGCGGACGGTGACGTAGTTGGCGGAGACGCTGTACAGCCACAGCTGCCGGATGCCCTCGAACGGGGCGTCCTTCCAGGTTTCCTGTCCCCGCCACGCCAGGTAGACCTGGTCGGCCGTAACCAGCCCCATGTCGAGCTGGCCCTTCTGCATCCGCTTGATGTTTTCCACGGTGGCTCCCGTCTCCACGACAGTGACGTTCAGCTCGGGAACCAGCAGGTTGATGGCCTTGGCCGCGCCCACGAAGTACGAGTAGTGGCTCGACGAGGTCTGAGTGCTGCCCATCGCCAGGTTCCGCATCTGCGCGTCCGCCGCGGACCAGACGCCAACCAGGGGGACGAGAGCGACCGCCACTGCGAGAGCCCCTATTCGTTTCATGGTTCCCCCTCCATAAATGCCAGTTCGCATCACGCGGCCCCATGCAGCGGGCCTCCAGGACCCCCTGAAAGACCCCAGCGTCGTCGAGCCGCCGGCCCCGGAGCCCTCCCTCTGGAGCCGAGACCGCCCGGCTCTGATCTGGCCCCTGCGGCGATGCTGCTCCCGGGACAGGGACGTCGTCAAGGCCGCGTGAGCGGCGCAGACGGCTGCCCTGGCGGCCGTCGCCGTCGATCGAGGAGAACTCTGAGCGGACCGTGAGAGGCCGGCCCGGCCCCCGGCCAGGGGTGACAGAGGTGGCCGCGGCGAGGTCGGGCTGCGGCGGGGCCGATCCGGGGGGATCTGGGGCATCGACGTGCACCTGGACACCGGGGAGATCCTCGCGATCCGGGACACGCCGCCGGGAAGCGGCTGTGGACAGCTCCTGGACCTCACCCGCTCGCAGAATGGTGACCGTGAGGGCGTCGCGCCGGGTTTCAGGGCGGCCAGTCATCTCGCCTCCTCACCTGTGTATAACCGGCACGCGCTGCCGGCGATGTCACGCCAGCGCGCCGTGTCGCTGCTCGCCCCTCGGCGAGCTGAGGTGAGCCGGCGCTCATCAGGCCGTCACGAGCTCAGGCTCCAGGCGAACCGGCGTTGCGAGGGACGCGGAGACGAGGCAGCTCCGCTCGCTCTTCTGGAGGACAGATAGCGCGCGATCCCGGTCCGTCCCCGGTCGGATCGCGAGCCGCGGTCGCAGCACGATCTCGGTGAACCGGGTGACCCCGTCCTGGCGGTCCACCGTCCCCTCGCTCGAGAGATCGAGCACCACGAACTCGACACGAGAGGCGTTGGCCACCGCGCGGAGCGTGAACAGGAAGCACGTCTCCACGGCCGCGAGCAGAAGGTGCTCGGGGCTCCAGGCGTCTCCCGGCCCGTCGAAGTCGAGTGGAGGAGCAGACCGGAGATCGGGCATGCCGCTCGCCGACACGGTGGCGTAGCCGATTGGACCACCGGAGAGCCGGACCTCGTAGCGGTGCGGCAGCGGTTTCATCGAGTCCTCCTCATGTGGGTCGCCGCCGATAGGGTCAGGATGCGCGGCACGACGGCATGGACCAGCTCGAGACGCACCGGGACTTGTCGCCGACGCGCGTCCCCGGATAGAAGCAAGAGCACAACATGAACCCTTTCATAGCACAACCAAGCGGGCTACTATCAGCCTCGCCGATGACACCGCCACCTGCCGCCACAGCCACCCAGCCGCGCTGGCCCCGAGACGCCCGGGCCGCCTGTGCGTTCACGTTCGACCTCGACGCTGAGACGCTCTGGATGGCGCGCGGCATCACCGAGCCCGTGACGCTCTCCCAGGGGCGCTTCGGCCCGGTCGAGGCGCTGCCGCGGATCCTCGATATCCTGCGCGGAGCCGACATCCGCTCCTCGTTCTTCATCCCGGCCTGGGTCGCCAGCCACTATCCCGACGCCGTCCGGGCCATCGCCGGCGCGGGGCACGAGGTGGGCTGCCACGGCGACGAGCACGAGCGAGTGAGCGAGCTGACTCCCGACCGCGAGGAGGCGATCCTCCTCAAGAGCCTCGAGGTGCTGACGCCGCTGGCGGGCAAGCGCCCCGTGGGCTACCGCGCGCCGGCCTGGCAGTTCTCGGCCAGCACCCTCGGGCTCGTCGCCCGCCACGGCTTCGACTACTCGTCCAACATGATGGACAGCCTCGCGCCCTACCTGCACCCGCCCATCGAGGGGCGCTCGCTGGTGGAGATCCCCGTCTCGTGGGTGCTCGACGACGCCCCGTTCTTCATGTTCACGGGGCAGCGGAGCATCCAGGCGCCGGGGCCTGGGCGAGATCAGCACCCACTGGCGCCAGATCGCCGGCGCCTAGCCTGAGCGGGGTGCTACGGGCGAGCCCCGGGAACCGCCCGGAAGGGCGGGGCCACCTCGTCGATGAAGCGGTCGAGCACGGGGCGCCGGTAGCAGGGCAGGAACATGGTGGGGATGAAGAGCATGCCCACCCCCGCCGCGGCGAGGCGGCCGAGCGTGTCGAGGATCTGGCCAGCGCTGCCACCGAGCACCGTGTCGCGCGCCTTGGCCTCGTGGGCGCCGAGACGGGCCATGTAGAGGCGCTGCGCCTTCTCGATCTTCGCCGGGTCCTCGCTCATCACGAGTGCCATGTTCGCCGAGCGCGGGATGGTGGCGGGATCGCGCCCGACGGCGGCGCAGTGCCGCTCGAGGATCTTCCCCGTCTGCGCGAGCGTCACGGGCCCTCCCCAGACATTCCAGTGGTCGGCCCAGCACGCCGCGATCCGCAGCGTGACCTTCTCGCCGCCGCCGCCGAGCATGAGCTCGGGGTGGGGGCACTGCACGGGCTTGGGCATGAGGGGCGCGTCCTCCAATGGCGACGCCCTCCGGGAGATGAGTGTGAGTAGCATGGTGGAGGTTGACCGATGGCGCCTGAACCTCCCGAGATCCTCGTCATCCACCCCGGGGCCCTGGGCGACGTGCTCCAGGCCGTGCCGGCACTCCGCGCGCTCGGGCATCTCGACGGGGGGCGTCACGTCACGCTCGCCGCGCAGCCCCGGCTCGGCCGGCTGCTGGCGGGCCCGGCCGTGGTGGACGAGGCGCTCTCCTTCGACGGCCTGGGGCTCGAGAGGCTCTTCGCCGACGAGGCCGTACCGGCTATGCTGGCCGCCCGACTCGGCCGCGCGGGTCGCGTGGTGTCCTGGTTCGGAGCGAGCGACGAGCGTTATCGCGAGCGGCTCAGCGCTCTCGTCCCCTCGGCGGTCATCGCCCCCCCGGTGCCGGACAACTCGTTCGCGGGTCCCGTGTGGCAGCACCTGCTCGCGACGCTCGCTCCGTGGGGTGTGGCCGCATCATCCTGCCTCTCGCCGCTGGCCCTCCCGGAGGCGTGGCGCGCTCTCGCCCGTCATGCCCTCGCCGGGCTCGGCGCCGAGCCGGAGCGCCCGATCCTCGCCGTGCACGCAGGCGCAGGCGCGGCGTGGAAGCGGTGGCCGGCCGCGGATCTCGCGCAGGTGATCGAGCGCGCGGTCGGGGACACGCGTTGCCAGGTCCTCGTCCACCAGGGCCCGGCGGATCACGAGGCGACGACCGAGCTCCACCATGCGCTGCGCGGGCGGGGCGCCGGGCGCGGGGCCCTGCGGCTCGATGAGCCCGACCTTCCGCTTCTGGCAAGCGTCCTCCAGGCCTCCACCGCGTTCATCGGGGCCGACTCGGGGGTGAGCCATCTAGCCGCATGCGTGGGAACCGCCTCGGTGATCCTGTTCCCGGAGGCCACCCGGGAGCGCTGGGCGCCTTGGAGCCCCACCGCGCTGCCGCTCCGCGCGCTCCTCCCCGAGGGCGACGTGGACCGGGTCGCGCAGGCCGTCGTCGCGCGGCTTGACTCGTCATGGGGTGGCGTCTAGACTTCAGCCACCACAGGCGGAGCCGCCCCAGGGGCGGGGCGCCGGGGTGGTGCCGCCCTGGCCCACCCGCGACGGGAGACCGGAGGGGCATATGAGCGAGTTCCAGGACGAGTACTCCGAGTCCCTCGAGACCGACTTCCGCAAGCTCGACGGAGCCCTCCTCAACGACACGGTCCAGCTCCTGGCGCCCAGCGAGCCCATCCGGATCTCCGCCGACGCCTCGGTGCAGGACGCCATCACCCGGATGGTGGACACCCACCGCGCGGCCGTGGTCATCGTGGACGCCGACGGGCGCCTCATCGGCATCTTCACCGAGCGCGATGTCCTGATCCGGGTGCTGGGCCAGGGGCGCGACGTGGGCAACACGCGGGTCGGCGAGGTGATGACGCGCGATCCCGAGGCGCTCTCCGCCCAGGACCGCGTCTGCTACGCGGTGAACCGGATGAACTCCGCCGGCTACCGCACGATCCCCCTGGTGGACGAGGAGCGGCGGCCCATCGGCATCGTGACGGTCAACGACGTCGTGAAGTGGCTCGCCGAGGTCTTCCCGGAGGCGGTGCTCAACCTGAGGCCCGGCGGCAAGCTGAAGCATCCCCTGCAGGTGGACTCGGGCTGAGTCGTTCAGCGGCCTGCGACACCCTCCGCCCCAGCAGGTTGCTGAAAAACCCGCAGGCTGCTCAAAAAGGTCCAGATGCGAGGCGGCGCCCGACGGCCGCACGCGAGGCGTACTCCGCTTGGCGAGCCCCACCAATTCACACGCGCTGGCTCTTGAGCCTGGCGCCCGCCCGGACGCGCACCCACACGAACAGGGGTCACCGTGCTCATTCACGCCGCGATCGTCCTGCTGGTCGCCGTTGCCATCACCCAGGCGACGGTCTTCGCCACATCGATCTATCTCCACCGGACGCTCGCCCACCGCGCGCTCGTGCTGCACCCGCTGGCGGACTGGGGGTGCCGCGCGCTCCTGTGGATCACCACCGGCCAGAGCTCCCGGGAGTGGGTGGCCGTGCACCGCAAGCATCACACCTTCACGGACCGCGAGGGCGATCCCCACAGCCCCCTCGTCCACGGCTTCTGGAAGGTGCAGCTCTTCAACGCCTACTACTACGCTCGCGAGGCGCGCAATCGCGAGACCGTGAAGAAGTTCGCGCCGGACATCGCCCGGGACGGCTGGGACCGCTACGTCTTCGAATGGGGCTGGATGGGGCCGATCCTCGGGACGGCGGCCCTGTGCCTGATGCTGGGCTTCTGGTCGGGGATCATCGCCGGCCTGCTGCACGCCCTCCTGTACGTCGGGGTGATCGCCCCATCGATCAACGGCCTCAGCCACTGGCGCGGCGCCCAGAACTTCGCCAACACCGCCTACAACCTGCGGGTGCTCGCGTGGTTCACCGGGGGGGAGAGCCTGCACAACAACCACCATGCCTTCCCGCGAGCGCCGAAGTTCAGCGTGGGGCGCTTCGAGTTCGATCCGTCCTGGGTGGTGATCCGCTTCGGGGCGGCGCTGCGGCTGATCGGCATCATCGGCGCGACCGCCAAGCTCCCCCAGTAGCACCCGGGGGCGCGCCGGCCGCCCGCGCCACGTACTCTCTTTACGTTGAGCGTGCGGCCGTGGGCGCCACACCTCCGCAGATGGGCCCCTGTTCAGCGGCCTGCTACGACTCGGGGGCGTTCTCCGCGGCCGCCTCGGTCAGCAGGATCCAGTCGTCGGGCTCTGCCGGATCGGGGCGACTCCCTGTCGGGCTGGTGACGGTCCGGCTCCGGCTCGGCGAGAACCACTCCCAGACCCCCTGCGGCACCACGGCCTCGGGCGCCTCCCCCATCTCCGGCCCCGTCTGGCCGGCTTCGGTGCGCTCGGTCTTGCGCTGGCGCTTCGCGTCTTGCTTCGCGCGCCGCAGCTGATCCCTCCGGCGGCGCTCGAATCCGTAGTTGGCGCGGGCGGTCATGGATGCGTCGCGGGAGCGATCCGACGAGGTGGGCACGCGTGCATCGTCAACTCCTGGTGGTGATACTGCCGCGTGAAGGCCAATGCGTCCGATCGGCTTCGACCAGACAGAACATGCGAAGTGTACACGAAGGGCGCGGGGATTGCGAGGGCCAGGGGGTCATGTGTGGATCCGCGCCTCGGGCACCTCGACCCGCTTGATGCCCTTGAAGCTGAACACGAGGTCCACGAGATAGACCGGCGGGTCGGCCGAGACCTGCCGCACGATGGTGCCGAGGGCCTTCTGGACGTTCTGGCTGAAGGCCACGCCCTGGACGATGAGCCCCGAGAGATCCACGGTCACCCGCTGATCGGGCTCGAACATGATGCTCCTCCCCGCGCCCGCCCCGATCAGAGGAAGCCGGGGCGCGGCTTCGGCGCCTGGGTCGGGTCCAGCTCGCGCGTCCCCGGCAGCGGGCCCGTCGAAGTCCAGTAGCGCGTGCCCGCCACGATCAGGGTCTCGGCGGGGAAGCGCGTGAGCACCTCGTGCCCCGTCTCCGTGACCAGGATTTCCTCCTCGATGCGCGCGGCCGACCAGCCGTCGGAGGCGGGCCAGAAGTTCTCCAGCGCGAAGACCATGCCGGCCTCGAGCGCCACGGGGTGATCGAGGGAAACGAGGCGGCTCATGACGGGCTGCTCCCAGATGGACAGGCCAACCCCATGCCCGTACTGCAGCCCGAAGCAGGCCTCCTCGTCCGGGAACCCGAACTCCTGGGCGCGGGGCCACGTGGCGGCGATGTCCGCCGTGGTGACGCCGGGCTTGACCATGGCGATCGCCGTGTCCAGCAGATCGCGGCAGCGCTTGTAGGCGTCCACCATGGCGGGCGAGGCGCTCCCCACGGCGAACGTACGGTAGTAGCACGTGCGGTAGCCCATGTAGGAGTGCAGGATGTCGAAGTACGCGGGGTCGCCCGGCCGCAGCACGCGATCCGAGAAGACGTGCGGGTGCGGGTTGCAGCGCTCTCCGGCGATGGCGTTGACGGCCTCGACATCTTCGGAGCCGAGGTCGTAGAGCGTCTTGGCGGCGATGCCCACCAGCTCGTTCTCGCGGATCCCCGGCTTGAGGGCGCGGTAGAGCTCCTCGTAGGCGGCGTCCACCATCATGGCCGACGTGTTGAGCAGGATGATCTCATCCCGCGTCTTGATCCGCCGCGCCGTCTGCATGAGCTGCTGGCCGTCCACGACGCGGATCCCCTCCTTCTGCAGCGCCTCCAGGATCGGCAGCTCGATCACATCCACGCCGAGCGGCTCGCGGTGGAGCCCCCGCGCCTCCAGCTCCCGCTTGATCTTCCGCGCCAGGTCCTCGGCCCGTCCCATCTCGGGCGTCATGGCGCCGCGCAGGAGCGAGATGCCCGCGCGCGAGCGGTCGCCGAGCCACGGGCAGTGGAGCTGGTGGTGGCGGGCCGCCGACCCGAAGTCCCACATGATGGGCTCGTCGCCCCGCGGCAGGAGCGTGAAGCGCGAGAGCTTGTCGCGGGCCCACTCGCCGATGGTGGTGCTGGTGATGTAGCGGATATTGTACATGTCGAAGCAGAGGAGGCCGCCCAGCTCCGATCGGTCAAGCGCCCCCCGCACGCGGGCGAGGCGCTCGCTCCGCAGCCGGTCGAAGTTCACGCGCTCTTCCCAGTCCACGCTCATGGTCCCGTAGGTCGGCAGCGTCATGTCTGGTCCTCCGTCGTCGGTTTTGGGCTCGGGCGTGAGCCGCTGAGGTGAGCCAGCACGTCGAAGACCACCGCGAAATCGTGGCGGCCGAGGCCGAGGCCCTGCGCGGCGGTGAGCATCTCCCCGGTGAGCGCGGTCGTGGGCAGCGGCACGCCCAGCCGCCGCCCGAGATCGAGCGCGAGCCCCAGGTCCTTCTGCATCATGCCCACGTCGAACCACGCCTCGGCGGGCATGCCGAGAACGAATGGGCCGCGATACTTGACCATCGGCGAGGCGATGACGCTCCGGAGCAGCACCTCCACGGCCCGCTCGCGCGCGATGCCGGCCTTCTCGGCCAGCAGCACGGCCTCGCTGAACGCCGCCATCTGCACCGCGAGCCCCAGGTTGGTGGCGATCTTCATCGTGACGGCCAGCCCGAGGGCGCCCACGTGGGTGATGGTGGGGCCGATGGCCGCGAGGTACGGGCGCACGCGGTCGAGCACCGCCGGCTCGCCCCCGACCATGAACGAGAGCTGGCCCTGCTCGAGGGTCGCGACGCTGCCGGAGACGGGGGCGTCCAGCATCGCCGCGCCGCGGGCGGCGACTTGCGCCCCCAGCGCGCGGATGGCCTCGGGGCTCACCGTGCTCATCTCCACGTACACCGCGCCCGGGCGCAGCCCCGTGAGGATGCCGTCGGCGCCCCCGGTCACCGCGGCCAGCGCCTTCGTGTCGGTGACCATGCTGAAGACGACCTCGCCGGCCTCGGCGACCTCACGGGGGGAGCCGGCCACCTTCATCCCGGCTTCCGCCAGCCACTGCGCCTTGGCGGGGGTCCGGTTGTAGCCGACGACGGGAAAGCGGGCGTCGAGGAGCCGCTTCACCATGCGGCCGCCCATGGCCCCCAGCCCGACCCAGCCCAGGGTCGTCACTCAGGCCTCCGCCACCGCGATGGCGCTGATCTCGAGCTTGCAGCGCGGGTGGGTCGCCAGCCGCGACACCTCCACCGTCGTGGTGGTCGGCAGGTGGCCGGCGAGGTACTCGGCCCACACCCGGTTGAGCTCGTCCTGCTCGCCGACATCCGTGAGATAGCGCGTGGCGGAGACGAGGTCCGCCAGCGTGCAGCCGGCCGCGGCGAGCGTCTTCTTGAGGTTCTCCATGGCGAGCACTGCCTGCTCGCGCATGGTCGAGGGCAGGTCGAACTCCTCGTCGCGGTGGGGATGGCTGTGATAGACGGGCGCCGCGGTCACACCCGAGAGGAACACGAGCCGCCCCTGGGCGACCAGGATCCCTGGCGCATACGGCATGACCACGTCGGTACGGCGGTCATGGTGGTGCACGAGGGAGAGCCGTTTGGCCATGGCGGGTAGAGTAGCGCGACTCGCGGCAGTTCGCACCCCGTCGCTGCCGCTCGCGCCCGAGCGGCCTCGGATCGGGCATTTTGAACACCGGCGAGATGGAGTTCGGCGTGGTGAACGCCGTGGACATGGCGCTGGCCTACCGCGGCCCGGGCTTCAAGATCGGCGGGCGCAACCCCTTCCCCCACGCCCCAGGCGCCCGCCTCGTCATGCGCGGCTCGCCATTCCTGGTCTCTCTCCTCGTCCGCAAGGACTCGCCCATCCGGAGCGTCCACGACGTCAAGGGCAAGCGGATGACGGGTGAGTACCCGGCCCACCTGGCGGTCTGGTACAACATGTTCGGCCACCTGTCCAGCGCGGGGCTCACCTGGAGCGACGTGAAGGTGGTGCCGGTCCCGGCCATCAACGAGGGGGTGGATGCCCTCGTGCAGGGCCGCGCCGACGTGACCGAGTACGCCCTCAACTCGGCCAAGGTCAAGGAGGCCGACGCGGCGGTCGGCGTCCGCCACGTCTCCATCGACTGCTCCCCGGAGGGCGAGCGGCGCCTCCGCGCGGCCGTGCCCGGCTACTACCCGCGCATGGTCAAGGCCGCGACGGCGACGGCCGTCATCGAGGATACCTGCGTCGTCGCCTACGACCTCTATGTGGCGACGGGCAAGGCCGTCCCCGACGCGCTGGTGGACAACGCCCTCCGGGCCGTCTGGGACGGGGTGGACAAGCTCCCTGCCATGCACCCGGTGTTCAAGGAGTTTTCGCGCGACCGCTTCGTGGACGTGGACACGACTCTCCCCTACCATCCCGCGGCCGTCCGCTTCTACAGGGAGCGCGGGGCCTGGACGCCGCAGATGGAGCAGGCGCAGCAGAAGCTCCTGTCGCTCAACTCCTAGCCGTTGGCCGACGCCGGCTCGAAGTTCAGGGCACTGACGGGCGCGCCCCGCGCGGTGGAGCGGGCGCTGCTCTCCGGCGTGACGCTGCTCGGGGCGGTGTGGGCGCTCGAGGTCCACCACTACCTCGCCTTCGCCTTCTTCAAGGAGCAATACCTCGGCCTCTTCCTCGGGGTGAGCCTCGCCGCGGTCTTCGTCGCGATGAAGGGGCGCGCAGGAGCGCGGGCGGACCGGGTGGCGCCCTACGATTGGCTGCTGGCCGCCGGCGGGCTCGCCGTGGGGCTCTACGTCACGCTCCGCTATCCCGTCATCGCCTACCAGCTCGGCATCCTCACCTGGGACAAGGTCGCGCTTGGCGCGCTGGCGATCCTGCTGGTGCTAGAGGCCACGCGCCGGCTCGTCGGCTGGGTCATGGTGATCCTGGCCGCCATCTTCATCCTCTACGCGAAACTCGCCTGGGCCGTGCCGGGGCTGCTCGGCGCCAAGGGCGCCTCCTGGGAGCGCATCGCCGTCTACCTGTACCTGGACACGAACGGGCTCCTCGGCCTCCCGCTGGCGGTCACGGCCAGCATGGTGGTGGCCTTCATCTTCTTTGGCCAGGTCCTCTACGCCGTGGGCGGCGATCGCTTCCTCACGGATCTGGCCATGTCGCTCATGGGCCGCTACCGCGGCGGCCCGGCGAAGGTGTCGGTGGTGGCCTCCTGCCTCTTCGGCACCGTGTCGGGCAGCGCGGTCTCCAACGTCGTGGTGGACGGGCCCATCGCCATCCCGATGATGACGCGCACGGGCTACGCCCCCCACGTGGCGGCGGCCATCGAGGCCGTGGCCTCCACCGGCGGCCAGATCATGCCGCCCGTCATGGGAGTGGCGGCCTTCCTCATCGCCGAGTTCCTCGCCATTCCCTACTCCGAGGTGGCGCTGGCGGCGGTGATCCCGGCCCTCCTCTACTACCTCTCGCTCTTCGTCCAGGTGGACCTCGACGCCGCCAAGCACGGCCTCGTGGGGCTGCCCTCGCCCGATCTCCCGCGGCTGCGCGACGTGCTGCGCCGCGGCTCGAGCTTCCTCATCCCGCTGGCCGTGCTCACCTACACGCTGATGATCGCCTCCTGGCAGGCGGGCAAGGCGGGGATGGCGGCCGTCATCGCCACGCTCGTGGTGGGGGCATTCCAGTGGCAGGACAGGCTGACGCCGGCGCGGCTCTGGCGGGCCATCGAGGAGACCGGGCGGGTGCTGCTGGACATCGTCGCCATCACGGCCGTGGCCGGCTTCGTCATCGGCGTGCTGCAGCTCTCGGGGCTGGGCTTCAAGTTCTCGCTCGTCCTCGTCACGGTGGCGGGAGGCAGCGCGCTCGGGCTCCTCGCGCTGACGGCGGTGGTCTGCATCATCCTCGGCATGGGCATGCCCACGGCGATCGTCTACATCATGCTGGCGGTGCTCGTGGGACCGGCAATGGTGCAGCTCGGCGTCGCGCCGCTGGGCGCCCACCTCTTCCTCTTCTACTTCGGCATGCTCTCGATGATCACCCCGCCCGTGTGTCTGGCCACCTACGCCGCGGCCTCCATCGCGCGGGCGGACTTCATGAAGACCGGCTGGGCGGGGATGCGACTCGGCATCGTCGCCTACGTGGTGCCCTTCGTCTTCGTCTTCCACCCCGCGCTCCTGATGAAGGGCTCCGTCGTGGAGATCGTGATCGCCGCGGCCTCGGCCTGCGTCGGCGTGATCCTCCTCGGCTTCGGCTGCGTGGGCTATCTCTTCCGGCCGCTCTCCTGGAGCCGCCGGGGCTGGGCGGCGCTGGCGGGGCTGCTCCTCATCCCGCCGCCGTCGAGCGGCGGCTGGCTCGCCGCCAACCTGGCCGGGCTGGCGCTCGGGTTGGCCCTGATCGTGTGGGAGCGAAACGGGTTGCGGCTGCACCGGGCCGCGCTGGCGGGCCGCGGGACGTGATGGTCCTCTTCGTGATCTTCAACAACCGCGCCTGGAACTAGGAGGGAGTCACCCCATGGCACAGGACCTGAGAACCTACCTCGACCTGATCAAACGCCGGAAGCCGGAGGACTTCCGGATCGTCTCGAAGGAGGTGGACCCGGCCCACGAGATCACGGCCATCGTGGCGAAGGCGGAGCGAGAGGCGCGGCAGCGGCCCGTGTTCCTCTTCGAGAAGGTCAAGGGCACGCGTTTTCCCGTCCTCACCAACTTGCACGCCAGTCGTGGGCGCCTGGCGGCGGCGATGGGCTGCGCGCCGGAAGACATGCTCAGGACGTATCTGCGGGCGATGGAGAGGCCGATTCCGCCGCGCGTGGTGCCCACGGGTCCAGTGAAGGAGGTTGTCCTCACGGGGGATCGGGTGAATCTCTACGACCTGCCCCAGATCGTCCACCACCAGGGCGACGCGGGGCCATACCTCACGGCCGCCATCTCCTTCGCCAGGGACCCGTCCGGCGAGACGTGGAACTGCGCCTACAACCGCCTGATGGTCAAGGGCCGCGACACCACCTCCATCCACCTCACCGCGGGCAAGCACCTCTGGGAGTTCTACCGGATCGCCGAGTCCCTGGGGAAGCCCTTGCCCGTGGCCTTCGCCGTGGGCGTCCATCCCGCCATCGCGCTCGGCGCCCTGGCCATCGGCTCCATCGACGAGGACGAGCGGGCCATCATGGGGGCGCTGCTCGGCGAGCCGCTCGAGCTGGTCCGCTGCGAGACCTCGGAGTTGCTGGTGCCGACGCAGGCGGAGCTGGTGATCGAGGCCGAGATCCTGCCGGCCGAGCGCATCCCGGAGGGGCCCTTCGGCGAGTTCACCGGCTACAGCCTGGGCGAGCGCCAGCGCGAGGTCGTCAAGGTCAAGGCCGTCACCCACCGGCGCGGCGCCCTGTTCCAGGACATCACGGTGGCGCATCTCGACCACATGCTCCTGTCCACCATCCCGATGGAGGCGAACCTCTACCGGGCCGTGCGCGCCATGGTCCCGTCGGTGAAGGCCGTGCGGGTGCCGGGGCCCTTCACCTGCTACGTGTCCATCGAGCAGCGCCTGCCCGGCCAGGCCAAGAACGCGACCCTCTCCGTGCTCGGCGCCGATCTCTACATGAAGCGGGTGGTATTGGTGGATCACGACGTGGACGTCTTCGACGACCGCCAGATGACCTGGGCCATCGCGACGCGCTGCCAGCCCGATCGCGACATCACCATCATCACCGCCGCGCGCGGCTCGGACCTCGACCCGTCCACCCGGGAGGACGAGTACACCGCGAAGTGGGGGGTGGACGCCACCGCCAAGCCGTCGCTGGCGGCGTACACGCCGCGCTTCCGCGTGCCGCCCGAGGTCTGGCAGCGCATCAACCTGAAGGACTACCTCCCCTGAGTCGCCCGTGAGCGAGAACTTCGTCCCGCTGCTCGAGGCCGGCGCCCGGAGCGCGCCCGGCGCCCTCGCGCTCTCCTGGGACAGCGGCACGCTCACGTGGGCCGCCCTGGATCTCCGCGCCGGCGGTGTCGCCCGCGCTCTCTCCGCGCGCGGCGTCCGCGCAGGGGAGACGGTGGTCGTCTCCCTGCCCAATGGCTGGCCCTTCGCCGCTGCGCTCCGGGGGGCGCTGAAGCTCGGCGCCACGGTCACACCGCTGAACCCGCTCTTGACGGGCGAGGAGCGCATGCGGATCGTGGAGGATCTCCGCCCCGCGGCGATCGTCGAGGAGACGGGAGCCGACGAGGCCGCCGTCGCGAGCGTGGAGGCGGCCCCGGCCCCGGCGCTGATCCTCTACACCTCGGGCAGCACGGGCGAGCCCAAGGGCGTCGTGCTCTCTCACGAGGCGCTGACCTTCGCCAACCGCTCCTGGATCGGCCCCGTCATGGGCCTCACCGCGGCGGATGTGGTGCTGGCGGCGCTGCCGCTGTCGCACTCCTTCGGCCTCAACGGCGCCCTCCTCGCTCCGCTCCTGGCCGGGGCCTCCGTCGTCCTCCTCGACCACTTCTCGCCGGAGGCCGCGCTCGGCGCCATCGCGCATCACCGCGTGACCGTGTTTCCCGGAGTGGCCGCCATGTTCCGGAGGATGCTCGATGCCCCGGCGATGGCGACCGCCGACCTCGGAAGCCTCCGCGCGGTGGTGTCGGGCGCGGCTCCGTGCCCGTGGGAGCTGGCGCGGGAGTGGCGGGAGCGAACCGGCGTCAGGATCATCCGCGGCTACGGATCGACGGAGCTGTTCCGCCCCATCTCTCATCTCGCCGGCGATCCCCGCGACGAGCCCGAGTCGGTGGGGCGGCCGGTGCCCGGCGTCGAGATCGCCGTGGTGGACGAGGCGGGCCGGGCGCTGCCGCGGGGCGAGGTCGGCGAGCTGTGGATCAGGACGCCCGCCGCCATGGAGGGCTATCTCCACCGGCCGGAGGAGACGCGGGCCGTCCTCGCCGATGGATGGTTCAGGACTGGCGATCTCGTCACCGTCTCCCCCGACGGCCACGTGCGCATCGTGGGGCGCAAGCGCGAGCTGATCTTGAGAGGCGGCTACTCCGTGGTTCCGGCCGAGGTCGAGGCCATGCTCCTCGCCCACCCCGCCGTGGCCGAGGCCGCCGTCGTCGGCCTGCCGCACCCCGAGCTGGGCGAGGAGGTCGCGGCCTTCGTCACGCTGCGCCCGGGCGCCGCGAGCGAACCCGACGAGCTGATCGCCCACTGCAAGGCGCGCCTCGCCGGCTTCAAGTACCCGCGTCAGGTGCGGATCGTCGCGCGGCTCCCGAAGAGCGCCACGGGCAAGATCCTCAAGAGCCGGCTCAGGTGAAGATGCTCTCGGGCAGGAATGCCGGGACGATCCAGTTGGGCGCGTCCACGATCTCGCCGATCTTGAGACCCACGGCGACGCTCGAGATTCGGGATCGTGGGGTAGAATACGGCGCGGGCAACGCGACATGGCCTTCACCGACGAGTGCTGGCACGCCATCGCGAGGATCTACGCCGACATCCTGCGCCACCCGTTCGTCACGGGGCTCACCGACGGGTCGCTCCCGCGCGAGAGCTTCCGGTTCTACGCGGTGCAGGACGCCCTCTACCTGCGCGACTTCGCCCGGGCGCTCTCCCTCGCCGCCGCCCGGGCCCCGCGGGAGGACTGGATCATCATGTTCAACGAGCACGCCGCCGGCGCGCTCAAGGTGGAGCGCACGCTTCACGAGAGCTTCTTCCGCGACTTCGGGCTGAGCCCGGACGAGGTCGCCGCGACCCCGCTGGCGCCCACCAACCTCGCCTACACGAGCTATCTCCTGGCGGTGGCCCACGGCGGGCCCTTTCACGAGGCGCTGGCGGCGCTGCTGCCCTGCTACTGGATCTACTGGGAGGTGGGCCGGACGCTCGAGCAGCGGGGCTCGCCGGATCCGCTGTACACGCGATGGATCGGGACCTACGCCTCCGACGAGTTCGGCGGCGTGGTGCGCGCCGTCCTGGCGGCGGCCAACGCGACGGCGGCGCGGCGCGCGCCCGCGGAGCGCGAGGCGATGCTGCGCCACTTCGTGACGACGAGCCGGTACGAGTGGATGTTCTGGGACATGGGCTCCCGGCGCGAGTCGTGGCCGGTGTAGCCGCCAGGAGCGCGCCGGCCGCGCCGCGGGGCCGGGGGCTGCGCGCGGCGGGGCTCGCGGTGCCGCTCCTCGCTCTCCTGCTGGCCGCGGGCTGCGCGGCGCTGGAGCGCGCGGGCGGGGACTGGCGGGAGGCGCGGCGCGACGCCTCGGGGCAGGCGCCCGATGCCGCCGCGACGCGCGAGGCGGTGCTCCAGGTGTATGCCGCGCGCACGGTGGGC
Organism: Candidatus Rokuibacteriota bacterium; assembly: GCA_016184305.1. Taxonomy (GTDB): domain Bacteria; phylum Methylomirabilota; class Methylomirabilia; order Rokubacteriales; family CSP1-6; genus UBA12499. The sequence continues at coordinate 24,943 of JACPCX010000135.1, forward strand.
TGGCGCGGCGTCCTGGCCGTGCACACCTGGGTCGCGCTCAAGCCCAGCGCTGCCCCGTCCTACACGCGCTACGAGGTGATCGGCTGGGGCGTGGACCGGGGGCTCTCCGCCGTGCGCGTCAACCGCGCCGGGCCCGACAACCACTGGTTCGGCAGCCGGCCCGATCTCCTGGTGGACCTTCGCGGCGAGGGGGTGGACGCGCTGATCGCGCGCGTCGAGGCCGCCGTGGCCGCCTATCCGTATCCCGCCGAGTACCGGACCTGGCCCGGACCGAACAGCAACACGTTCACGGCCCATATCGGCAGGGAAGTCCCCGAGCTCAAGCTCGACCTGCCGCCCACCGCCATCGGCAAGGACTACCTCGCCAACGGTGTGCCCGTGGCGAGGAGCCCGGGCGGCGCCGGCGTCCAGCTCTCGCTCTGGGGGCTCGCCGGCCTCTTGATCGGCTGGGAGGAGGGGATCGAGGTGAATCTGCTCGGCTTCACCTTCGGCGTGGACGTGAAGGAGCCGGCCCTCAAGCTCCCGCTGGTGGGCCGGGTCGGCCACCCCTGAGCCCGGCGCTCACGCGCGGGGCGGAGACAGCCATGATCCTTCGCGACGATCGGAACGACCTCACCGTGCTCACGCTCGCTCACGGCAAGGCCCACGCCCTCGATCTCGACCTGCTGCGCGCGCTCGACACGGGCCGCACCTGGGCCGCGGCGCCGGCGCGCGAGGCGAACCAGCACTACGTCGAGCGCATGCTCCGCACGAGGCGCTGACCCGTGCGGCCGCCCCTCCGCCACTTCGAGGACTTCAGGCCGGGCGACGTGATCGAGCTCGGCAGCCGGACCATCACGAAGGAGGCCATCATCGCGTTCGCGAAGGAGTTCGACCCGCAGGTGTTCCACGTGGACGAGGAGGCCGCCAAGCAGACGATCTACGGGGGGCTCCTGGCCAGCGGCTGGCACACGGGCTCCCTCCTGATGCGGCTCCTGTACGATGGCCTCGTCGCGCGCACGGCGAGCCTCGGCTCCCCCGGCATCGACGAGCTGCGGTGGCTCAAGCCCGTTCGCCCCGGCGACACGCTCGCGGGACGCATGACCGTGATCGAGAGCATCCCCTCCCGGAGCAAGCCGGACCGGGGCATGGTCCGCTCGCTGATGGAGCTACGGAACCAGCACGGCGAGGTGGTGCTCACGGTAAAGGGGCTCAGCCTGGTGGGCCGCCGGCCGGCCTGAGCAGAAGGCGGTACCGCGGGATGCGCGTTGACCGGCCACCGGCTCTTGCTGTAGATTCTGTTCCATGAAAAAGAAGAAAGCGGTCAAGGCAGTGAAGAAGGCGGCGAAGAAGGCGGTGGCAAAGCAGCCCGCGGCCAAGAAGGCGCCCGCCCCGAAGAAGGCGGCCCCGACGACGCCGAGCCCGGCAATCCAACCTTCGGGGTCCTCAAGAGGCGGCGGCGCCGAGCGGGCGACCTACACGCCCCCACCGGTCCAGGGCACCGGCTGGGCCCCCTTCAGGTACCCCCCCCAGTAGGCGGTGCTTGCGCTCCCCCGGTACGCCAACGGCGGCCGGGGAGAGCGCGAGCCAGCAGGGCCCGGGCGGCCTCGCGCACGAGGCCTCGCCCTTCGGGCCCTGGCAGACCACGACTCCCGCGACGGCCAGCAACCCCCCCGCGAGCTGTAGCGGCTGGAGTCGGTCGTCCAGGATCAGCCAGGACAGGAGCAGCCCTTGGCTTGCCCATGCCGCCGGGCCCGATGAACCGGATCGTATCTCTCACCATGATCCCTCCCTGAGCTGTCACTCGGTGGGCGCCCCCGCGGCCGTCAGCACGCGATGGGGATCCAGCAGGTCGCGGAGGCCGTCGCCGAAGAGATTGATGCCGAGCGTGGTGACGAAGATCGCCGCCCCCGGGAAGGCCGCGAGCCACCAGTGGGTGAACATGTAGACGCACCCCTCGCCGAGCATGGCGCCCCAGGACGGGATGGGCGGCTGGATCCCGAGCCCCAGAATGGGCAGTCATAGCACGGCCTCCCCGCCTTGGCCAGCAGTCCCGACCCGCGAAGCCCGTTGCCTCGCGGCGCCGGAAGCCCTATGGTAACGGGCATGACTTCCACATTCGTCACCCTCCCCGAGATCCGACAGGCTGCCCGGCGCCGCCTTCCCCGCGAGGTGTTCAACTTCGGCGCGGGGGGCGCCGAGACCGAGACCACGCTCCGGCGCAACCGGCGGGCGCTCTCCCGCGTGGCCATACGCCAGCACATCCTCGTGGACGTGCGCGAGATCGACCTCGAGACGACGCTCCTCGGCGTCCCCTTGTCCTGGCCCGTGGCCGTGGCGCCCATGGGCGGGCTCGTGATGTTCCACCCAGACGGCGATGTGGAGATGGCGCGCGGCGCCTCCCGGGCCGACACGCTCCTCTTCCTCTCCGGCGCCACCGGCTGGCCGGTGGAGGACGTGGCGGCGGCCAGCACGGCGCCCAGGATGTTCCAGCTCTACCACCACGGCGACCGGGCATGGGTCGCCGATCTGCTGGCGCGGGTGGAAGCCTCCGGCTACCTCGCCGTCTGCCTGACGGTGGACGTGCAGGTCTACGGGCGCCGCGAGCGCGACATCCTCGCGCGCTGGGACCCTCGCGCGGCCATGTCGACGGCGCCGAATCCGCGCGGGCCGGATTCGGAGTACCAGGCGCGCCTCACCTGGGACGACGTGGCGTGGCTCAAGAAGACGACCCGGCTCCCCATCGGGCTGAAGGGGATCATGACTGCCGGGGATGCCAGGCGGGCCGTCGAGGCCGGGGTCGGGCTGATCTGGGTGTCCAATCACGGCGGACGCCAGCTGGATCAGACCCAGGCGACCATCGATGCCCTGCCCGCCGTCGTCGAGGCCGTGGCCGGGCGCGCGAGCATCGTGGTGGACGGCGGCTTCTCGCGCGGCACCGATGTGATCAAGGCCTTGGCGCGCGGCGCTGATGTCGTCGCGATCGGGCGGACCGTGCTGTGGGGGCTCGGCGCCGATGGCGCCGACGGGGTGGCCTGTGCCCTTGACATCCTTCGCACCGAGCTGCGGACCTCGCTGGCCCTTTGCGGCCAGACGAGAGTCAAGGACCTCTCGCCCGACCTCCTCGTCAGCGTGAGCTGAGTCCCCCCTCACCCTGCCCTCGCTCCCGCAGGGGGAGAGGATCAGGATGAGGGCCGGGGCTACGGAGACTGGGTCCGGCGGGACCGGGCCGCGTCCGCGGCCTCGACAGCGGGGGGGTCCGGGCGGCGATTCCGCCTCCCTCCATCCGCCGCGAGACGCTCGTCTTGCTTGGCCCTGAGCGCCTTTGCCAGCTCCTGGTAGGACGATTTCTGGATGACCCGGTCGAACTGCGTGCGGTAGTTGCCGATCAGGCTGATGCCCTCGATGGAGACGTCGTAGGCGAGCCACCGGCCATTGGCGCCGCGCATCCGGTAGTCGATGGGGATCTCGGTCCCCTGCTTGCTGATGACACGGGTGCGCACGACCGCCACGTCGCCGTCCGTGGAGTCCCCCAGGAAGGCGATCTTCTCCCCCGAGTACGTCTCGATCTTCGAGATGTACGACTGCTCGAGCAGCCCCCCGAAGAGGCCCACGAACTCCTCCTGCTCCTGAGGCGTCCGGGCCTGCCAGTGCCTGCCGAGGCTCCGCCGCGTGATCTCGGTGAAGTCGAAGATGTCGTTGGCGACCTGGCGAATGGCCGTCCGGCGGTCCCGGATCCTGCTCGGCTTCTTGAGCTCGGGATCTTCCAGGATCTTGAGGACCCGGTTCACCTGCACCTGGAGCTGGTCCGCCGGGGGGCCCGCCCACGCGGGGTGAGCGATCCCGAGGAGCCCGACGACTGCGGCGATGGCCAGGACGCGATAGCGCTGGATCATCCATGTCCCTCCGACTGGGTCAATGGTCGGTGACCGCGATCCCCGTGGCCCCCATCTCGATGAGGCGCCCGCCTTCGGCGACCGGGCAGAACCGGGCCCGCAGCGCCTCGCGGCTCGTCCCCGGCGGCCAGAAGGAGGGGGCCCGCTCGGCGCTGAGCGCCCTCGAGGTGATGAATCGCTCCGTGAGCGGCACACCCATCATACTCTGCGGCAGCATCCACGAGACGCCGGGGCCGAGCGTGAAGATCACGGTAGATCTCGCGTCCGAGAGGACCGTGATGCCTTCGAGGATACGTCCAGTCATGCCCTTCGCCTCCATCGAGGGGGTGCGCGGCGAAAACGTGGCGGCGAGTGTACCAGCGCCCCCCGGGCGGATCAAGCCGCGTCGAAACCTCCACTCCTCCGTCCCGCGCTACTCCATGACGAGGCCGGCGTAGCCCACCACGCGGTCGAGATCGCCGGAGACGTCGCCCGAGGTCTCGTAGCGGACCAGCTCGGCCCGCGCCCCGCCCAGCTCCCGCAGCGCCGACAGCGTGGCCAGGGTCGGCGCGAGGCCGCACATGGAGATGCGGTGCTCGCTGACCATCGAGCGGAGCCGGCCGGGGTCGAGGCTCAGGATCGCGTCGATGGCTAGGCGGTCCTTTCGGTTCGATACTCGCTGCGGCTCGAAATGGTTCAGGTCGGTGGAGCAGACGATCATCGCGGGCTCGCCCAGGCGCCCCAGCGCGGCGGCCACCGCGCGCCCCACGTCCTCGCAGAACGCCAGCTCACCGCTGCCGAGCGTGATCGGCACGAAACGGAGGCCAGGACGGAGGCGGCGGAGGAAGGGGAGCTGGACCTCGATGGCGTGCTCCCGGGCGTGCGCCGCGGCGTCCTCCTCCAGCACCGACGCCGCGCCCAGGATCGAGCGGGCGAGCAGCTCGGCGATGACGAGGTCGCCGCCCGACAGCGCCCAGCGCCCCCGGCACATGATCGAGCCCGCGGGACCCAGCCCCCTGTGATTCGGGCCGAGGACCACGACGAGGGCCGGCACCGTCACCCGCCCGTAGACCTCGCCGGCCACGCGGCCCGAGTAGCTCCACCCGGCATGAGGCACCACGACCGCCCTCGGTGTCCGCTTGGGCTCGACGTTCGCGAT
>JACPCX010000073.1:0-4007 GCA_016184305.1 Candidatus Rokuibacteriota bacterium
CATGCCGCGGATGACGATCTCGGGATAGCTCGGATCGACCTCGATGGGGAACACCGGCTCCACGGGCTGGACGTCATATGTCCAGATGAGGAGCACCGCTTGGCTCTCCCCCGCGCCCTCGGGCCGGCCGTGGACCCCGGCCTCGAACTCATCGAGGAGATGGCGATGCGCCGGCGAGCCGGCCAGGTCGCTCCGTTCCTCATCCGACCACGGGAGGCGGACCGGATCGCTCCAGAGCAGCATCGGCGCGTGCCGGGGCACGGCCCCCAGCGTGTCGTGAAACGCGACCTTGGCGTGGCGCTCGCAGAAGACCGGCAAGTCGATGCCGAGCAGGCGGCCCACGTGCTTGACGAAGGGCCCCGCGGCATTCACGAAGCGACCGGTGGAGATGGTGCGCTGCCCGCCGCGCTCGGCCACCGTGACCGACCGGACGCGGCCGCCCGTCGTGTCGACCCGCTCCACGCGCCCGTCGATCAGCCGCACGCCCTTGTCCCGCGCCCGCTCGAGCAGGTACATGCCGAGCTGATGGCCGCTGAACCACCCGCACCGCCGGGCGTGGAGCACGGCCACGGTGTCCTCCGTCAGGTAGGGAAAGTGGCGCCGGATGAGGGCGCGATCCGTGATGATGTCCGCCCCCGTGGGCTCTCCCACGAAGCCGTCGGCCGGAGCCGGCTGGTACTCGCCTCGGTGGCGGCCGTGGACGCGGGCGGGGCCCGCACCGAGCGCCGCCGCCTCGTCGGCCCGGCGAAGGAACTCGGGCACGCGCGCCGGATCGGCCGTGGCGAAGAGGTAGCCGCGCCGGTTCAGCCGGAACACGTTGCCGCTCTCGCGCGCGAGCTCCTCGAGGAGGTCGATGCTCCGGTTCATGAGCGCGACCATGGCCTCCCCGGGCCCGGGCCACCAGTTCCGGTAGCACTCGGTGGACTTGTCGCTGGTGAGCGAGAGCGGCGGGCGCTCGTCCACCAGCACGACGTCCGTCACGCCACGCCGCACGGCCAGATGATAGGCCGCGGCGATCCCCGCGATCCCCGCCCCGCAGATGACGATTTCCGCGGTCCTGTCGCTCATGCCGGCTCTTCACCTCTCCCGTTCACGATACGATCTGCGGAGCGTCCGCCTGGCGGGCCGCAGGAAAGGCTGGCCGATGCCAGACCCTCTGCCACGCGAGAAAGCATACTACGTCGGTCCGGAGGCCGACGAGGAGCAGCGATGTCTCCCCGGAGCGCGGGCTGCTACAATGCGCCCATGCGCTACGAGGGGACGATCTACCGGCCACCCAGCGAGGCAGATGCCTACATCCTCCAGGCGACCATCGGGTGCTCGTGGAACGCCTGCACCTATTGCGACATGTACCGTCTCAAGCGGTTCCGCGTCCGCGCCCTGGACGAGACGCTGGCCGACGTGGAGCGCGCCCGTGAGCGCCTCGGCACCCGGGTCGAGAAGGTGTTCGTCGCCGACGGCGACGCGCTGGTCCTCGATCTCGCGCAGTGGGAGGCCATCCTCGAGGCCTGCCGCGCGGCCTTCCCGCGCCTGCGCCGCGTCAGCGCCTACGCCACCGCGCGCAACCTGCTCGAGAAGTCCCCCGATGAGCTGGCGCGCCTCCGCGAAGGCGGACTGCGCCTCCTCTACATCGGCCCGGAGTCGGGCGACGACGTCACGCTCAAGCGCATCGCCAAGGGCGCGACCTTCGCCGACCACGTGGCCGCCGCCGAGCGCGCCCGACAGGCCGGGATCGTGCTCTCGGCGATCTTCCTGCTCGGGGCAGGCGGCGTGGAGCGCTCCGCCGAGCATGCCGCGGGGTCCGCGCGGCTGGCGACGGAGATGGACCCGCGCTTCGTCTCGGCGCTCACGCTCACGGTGGCGCCGGGCACCCCGCAGGAGCGGCTCCAGCGCACGGGACGCTTCACGCTCCCCGCCGTCCCCGACCTGCTCCGGGAGCTTCGGACCTTCGTGGCGGAGGCCCGCCCGAGCGGCGCAACCTTCAGGACCAACCACGCGTCCAACCACGTGCCCCTCGCCGGCACGCTCCCCGCGGACCGGGACAGGCTCCTCCAGGTCATCGACGCGGCGCTCGACGGCCGCGTGCCGCTTCGGCCCGACTGGGCACGCGGCTTCTAGCAGGCTGCTGAAAAAGGCCCATCTGGGGAGGTACGGCGCCCTCGCATCTGGACCTTCTTGAGCAGCCTGCGATGTTTCAGCAACCTGCTGGTGCCGGCCCGATGAACTTCGCCACGGCTCGCTCACGCTCGCGAGATCCCTCACGCGCTCGCCGCGCCCACGCCTGTCTTCGCCTGTGTACGGCATCGCGGCGATCCCGCACGGGTGTTCCAGCGCCCGCGCCCCCCTTGACGGAGTCCGGGCGGCGCGGTAGCCTCGCCCCGCGTCGCTTCCGGCGGCCGACTCGCGTCGGTCGAGGGCGAGCTGCAGCCGTTGACCTCACGAGGCAGCGAAGTCTGGAGGGAGCTCATGGAGCTGTACGATGTCATGCACACGACCTGTTCCGCGCGGCAGTTCACGGATGACCCGCTGCCGGACGAGACCCTCGTCAAGATCCTCGATCATGCCCGCTTCGCGCCCAGCGGCGGCAATCGTCAGGGATGGCGTGTCATCGTCGTTCGGGACCGCGCGACCAAGGAAGCGCTGGCGGCGCTGAGCGCGCCGGCCGCCAAGCGCTACGCGGCCCAGGTGCAGGCCGGCGAGAACCCGTGGAACACGATCGACCCGACCTCGGTGGACGCCGCGACCATCGAGCGGACACCGGCACCGGCAGCGTTGACGGAGCCGTTCCTGCGGGCGCCCGTGGTCCTGGTCATCTGCGTCGACCTCAAGGTGGTCGCATCCATGGACCAGGACCTGGCCCGCGTCGGCATCATCAGCGGAGCCTCGATCTACCCCTTCGCCTGGAACATCCTGCTGGCGGCGCGTCACGAAGGCTTCGCCGGCACCATCACGACGCTGGCGACGGCCCAGGAGCCCAGCCTGCAGGAGCGCCTGGGCCTCCCCCGGCACGTTGCGGTGTGCGCGGTCATGCCGCTGGGCCGCCCGGTCAGGCAGCTGACCAAGCTCAGGCGCAAGACCGTGGCCGAATTCGCGATGCTCGGGCGCTGGGGCGGCCCGCCGCTCACGGCCCCGCGGCGCGACTGACCCCGACGCCTGCCGACCCCATCACGGCCGGCCGCCGCGCAGGCGAAGAAGACCTCCATACACCCATGCGGATCGCCCGGGTGCGGCCCGGCCGGCTCGACGTTCCCGTGTCCACGGACGCCGGCGGGGGTTTATACTCCCCAACAGCGCCGCCCCTCGGCGCGCAGCCGACGAGAGAGGAGAACAAGACTTGGCCCTCACCGCCACCGTGTACCACGTCGATCTGACCCGCGGCACCGTCGAGACGAAGACCCTGCCCGAAGACATCTACCGGAAGTATCCCGGGGGGAGCGCGCTGGCCGCGTACCTCCTGCTGCAGGCGATGCCGGCGGGCGCCGACCCGCTCGGCCCGGACAACGTCCTCGTGATGGCCGTGAGCCCGCTCACGGGCCTGGCCATCTCCGGGCAGAGTCGCATGACCGCCTGCGCCCGATCCCCGCTCACCGGCGCCATCGGCGACAGCCAGTGCGGCGGCTTCTTCCCCGCCGAGATGCGGAGCGCCGGGGCCGACGCCATCGTCTTCACCGGCCAGGCGCCCGAGCCCGTTTACCTCTGGCTCCACGACGGCCAGGCCGAGCTCCGACCGGCCAGGCATCTCTGGGGCAAGGTCACCGCGGAGGTCGATCGCCTCCTCAGGGAAGAGGTCGGCGAGCCGAAGGCCGAGGTCGCCCAGATCGGCCCGGCGGGCGAGAACCTCGTCCGCTTCGCCGCGATCATGAACATGGTCAACCGCGCCAACGGCCGGACGGGCATGGGCGCGGTGATGGGGTCGAAGCGGCTCAAGGCGGTCGTGGTGCGCGGGAGCCAGTCTCCGAAGCCCGCGAGGCCCGAGGAATTTCGCGGGCTGGTCAAGCGGCTCAAGG
>JACPCX010000074.1:0-5643 GCA_016184305.1 Candidatus Rokuibacteriota bacterium
CCCTCGGAGTCCGTCAGCGCCGGCATCGCCTCGTGGATCGCCGCCAGGGGCGCGCGGTTCAGCTGGAGCGACAGCACGTCGAAGCGGTTGTAGTTGCCGGCCACGTCGTGGAGGATCTTGGGCCGGATGATCGCCTCGAGCTCGATCTTGCCGTAGACGATCTCCTCCCGGTCCGGCGCCGCGGGCCCCGCGATGACGCGGCCGTCCGGGCCGAGGATGCCGGTGAACGTCATGCTCCCGTCGCCGAGGAGCCGGCGCTTCTCGGCCGTGTCGCCGAGCCGCTCGCGCATGGGGGCGCTGATGAGGCTCCCCGCCACCAGCACGAAGCACTTGCCCTCGAAGGCATGGGCGGCGGAGCGGATCTCGATGGCCCGCGTGAGGTCATAGGGGTCTCCCGCCGGCCGCGCGGGGTAATTGGCCACGTGGACTTGCTCGCCCTGCGCGATGAGGGCGAACCGGGCCAGCGGGTTGGTGTTCTCCCCGCAGCAGAGGGTGCCGAGCCGCCCCACCGCGGTGTCGTACACGCGAAGCGTCGAGCCGTCGCCGAAGCTCCACACCATCTTCTCCGCATAGGTCGGCATCAGCTTGCGATGCCGCCCCAGGAGCGAGCCGTCGGGCCCGAAGAGGAGGTTGGTGTTGAACAGCTCCCCCATGCTCCGGGGGCTCCGCTCGTTGACCCCGATCACCACGTGGGCACCGGCCTCCCGCGCCGCCTGGCCGAGGCGCTCAGTCTCGGGGCCCGGCACCTGCACCGCTTCCCTCACCAGCTCGACGAAGTAGCGCTCGTTGGGCTGCGGGCGATCGAGGTAGATCCAGTGGGGGAAGCCGGGGACGAAGACCTCGGGGAAGGCCACCAGCCTGGCCCCGGCGCGCCCGGCCTCGCGGATCAGGGCGCAGGCCTTGTCCACGGTGGCCTGGCGGTCGAGGTACACGGGCGCCGCCTGCACCGCCGCCGCCGTGAAAGCCGGCCAGGGGCCGCTCATCAGCGGTTGCCGCCCGGTGCCGGCGCCGTGTCGTCGAGGCCGATCGGCCGGGCCGAGGGGGGGCAGAAATCCTGGTTCCGCGCGATGAGGCTGCACGGATCGGCATGCACGTGGACGGCGATGGCCCCCTCGCGGAGGCTCTGGTCCAGGATCGGCCCTTGCTCGGTCATCGGCGTGTCCGTCATCGCGTCCCTCCCTCCTCGATGAGCCCCTCCCGGGAGTACCTGGCCATCATGAACGCGATTCGGGCGGCCGGCCGCGTGGACCCCTTGGCCCGGCTCCCGGGGAAGCTCAGCCCCATGAGGGAGCCCAGCGCGCATCGGCAGCCGTCATCGCCCTGTGGGCTGCGGCAATCCTGCTCCCGCTGCGGGTGCGCCGTCAAGGAACGGGCGTGGTGCGAGCGTGGGGCGGGGCCGGCAGGCTGAAGGGCGCAGGGGAGGCCGAGCACCAATCGGCATGAAAGGGGGCAAAGGGGAGAAGGGCAGCTTGTCCGTTTGCGGCAACTGTGTAAGATACCTTCCAGAACTCAAGACCCTTTGGGCGGCAACGCCCGTGGGGGTTCGATTCCCCCTCCCGGCACCATCGTCGAGCCAGAGCGCGGTCTTGCCCCGGCCGGCACACGCGGCAGAACGCGAGAGAAGAGGAGGACCAGCTGGATCCGACACCGCAATCCTTGACCGGTATCCGTGTGCTCGACCTGGCCACCGTTCTGGGGGCGCCGGTCGCGGCCACCTTGCTCGGAGAATTCGGGGCCGAGGTCATCAAGGTGGAAGAGCCGGCCACGGGGGACCTCCTGCGCCAGTTCGGCCCTCGCTACGAGGGCCGGCCCCTGCTCTGGCTCCAGGAAGCCCGCAACAAGAAATCGATCACGTTGAACCTCCGGCTCCCGCGCGGCCAGGCGATCCTCCGCCAGCTCGCGGCCGGCTGTGACGTCCTCGCGGAGAACTTCCGCCCCGGCACGCTGGAGCAGTGGGGCCTCGGCTACGAGTCGCTGGCGCAGGAGAACCCCGGGCTCGTCCTGCTTCGGGTCTCGGGCTACGGGCAAACTGGGCCATACCGGCACAAGGGGGCCTTCGACCGGGTCGCATCCGCCTTCGCCGGCCTGACCTACGTGTCGGGGTTTCCAGACGCGGAGCCGGTTCGCCAGGGCTTTGCTCTGGGCGACTATCTCGCGGCCTCCTTCGGCGCCTTCGCGGTGATGCTCGCGCTGTACCATCGCGACCGGAACGGGGGTGGCGGGCAGGAGATCGACCTGGCCCTCTACGAGGGGATCTTCCGCGGCTCGGAGGGCATGCTCACCGCCTACCAGAAGATCGGACTGGTGCGCGAGCGCAGCGGGAACCGGCATCCCGGCGTGTCGCCCGCGGGGAATTACCGTTCGGGGGACGGGGCCTGGGTCGTGCTCAACGCCGGCACGGACTCCCTGTGGAAGCGCCTGGCGGCGCTGATGGGGGGCGAGGAGCTGGCGCAGGACCCGCGCTACGCCCGCTCCGCGGACCGGGTGGCCGGCGCCGACGACGTGGACAAGATGGTCGCGGCGTGGGTGAGCACGCGTCCCGCGGCGGAACTCCTGCGGCAGCTGGAGGAGGCCGGCATCCCCGCCGAGAAGCTCTATACGGTGGCCGACATCGCGGCCGACCCGCATTTCCGGGAGCGCAACATCGTCGAGATCGACGACCCGCGGGTGGGGCGGCTCGCCATGGTGGGCGTGGTCCCCAAGCTCTCGAAGACGCCGGGCACGATCAAGTGGGCGGGCCCCGACAAGGGGCAGCACAACGCGGAGGTGTACGGCGCGCTTCTCGGCCTCGGCGCAGAGGAGCTCGCCGCCCTCCGGCGCGACGGCGTCATCTGAACGACAAGGAGTGCATGCGGCTTTCACAGAGGACAAGCTGGCGCTCGGAGCGCCCGAGAATGCCGCCTCGACGACGCTCCTGATCAAGGCGTGGCTGGAGCTGTACGGCTGGGAGTTCGTGCAGAAGCTGAAAGCCAACGCCATCATGGAGACGCGCCTTCAGACCGAAGCCATCCAGGCGGTGGCGCGCGGCGAGGCTGTGGGAGCAGGCAGCGCGGGGTGCGTGAGCCTCACGCCTCCTGAGCCGCGCAGGGGCGGTGTCTCCCCCGCGGGGCGCATGTCGCAGGCTCCGCCCTCAGCAACCGCCGACTACGATGGAGGCGGTGGGGGCGGGGGAGGGGGGCCCGGCGGCGGCGGCGGAGGCAGGGGCGCCAAGTAGGCCGGTGGAGCGGCCCGCCTGACGCCGGGGATCTGGTTGCCCTTGGCGTACATGCACTGCTGATAGGCCATGTCGTAGCGCCGCTGCACGCTGTACCCCGTGGACTGGCCGGCGCTGGCCCCGATGGCGGTTCCGCCCAGGAGGCCTCCGCCGGCGCCGATCGCCGCCCCTGCCCCTGGATGCCCGGCCGCGGCGCCGATGGCGGCGCCGAGCCCGGCGCCGACCACCGCGCCCACGGCAGCGCCGGTCAGCGTGTCCCGCGTGGCCGCCGTCCCCGGCTCGGTTCCGGTTTGCTGAAGGGCCCATGACCGGCACACCGCATCATCGGCCTGGAACTGCTCGAAGGACTTCCCCGTGCCCGGAAGCACCATCACGCTCGGTCCCGTCGGGACTGTCGCGCACCCGGTGAAGAGCAACACCACGAGCCCGATCGCAGTCACGCGTGCCGGCATGTCTTGCCCCCTCGGCGCCTACCGTGCCGGTGGTGTAGGCGCTACCGGGGTCCACCCGCCGGGACACTGCGCGACGTATGGGTAGTAGCCATTCGGATTCTGGCAGTAGTACCAGTACCCAGGCGTCGCCGGCTGCTGCTCGACATATACCGGCGGCGACTCGACCACCACCGGGGGGCTGTAATAATGGGGGCTGTAATACGGATACGGGGAAGGCGCCCATAGCACCGGGGGGCCGAGGTAGACGCGGGGGCCCCACCAGAAGCTCGGGCCCCCCCGGACATGCGCCCCCCCCCAGAAATGCGGCCCCCCCCGGGAGTGCCGGTCTCGGCCCCACGCGTCGCTGGGGCTCGCGGTCGCGGCCACCAGCGCGACGGCGATACAGCACGCCATGCCCAATCGGCCGAGCACTGTCTTCATGGCGACTCTCCTCCTGCGTCTTCTCCTCGGGCCCTCAGGGGCGAGCCTGCTCGAAGAGCTGGCGCATCTCCACCCGGAGCTGCTGCATGCGGGTTTTCACCTGACCCGCCTTGGCCAGCTGCTCCGGCGTCAGGATCGCCCGGACGTCAAGGGCGATCTGCGCGCTGTCGTGGAGGAGCTGCTCCCGGAGCTGCCCGATTTGCTGGAGCTGCGGCTGGACGTCGGCGGCCTGGACCTGTCCCGGCGCGATCAGCTTGTCCGCCAGCTCCTCCTGCGCCTTTCTCAGCTGCTCCATCGTACTCCGTGTCGCCGTGCGATGCGAGGACAGGATCGCCCGCACCCTGGTGTTCTGCTCCGGGGTGAGGTTCACCGCGCGGATCAGGAAGGGGAGCGCCAGTCCGCTGTCGCGCCCCCAGCCGTGCCCCATGCCAGGGCCCATGCCCTGGGCGGCCGCCGGCTGGGCGCCGCTCGCGAGAAGCGCCGCCAGCACGACGAAGGCCCAGCCCGCTGGCCGAAGAAGCATCGTCTTCATCTCGCTCAGCCTCTTCATGTCTTTCCTCCCGATGGAGTATCGTCAGTCATGATCATTCCTCTGCCCATCCCCACTCTGACGTGGCGGTGGGGGTGAGCGCGGCCGGGCCGCAGCCCGGTGTCACCAGCCAGTCCGGTCCATCGCAGTCGCTCTCGGCGTCCTCCTCGCTCTCGAGCCTCGGCACGAGCTCATCGGCCTCCGCCCGGGTCGTCGTATACCCGCGAACGGAGAACAGGGCGGCGGAGACCTCGGTCAGGATGGCCGCAGCCTCCTCGGACCGCATCGTGGGGGGTACGAACGTCATCGCCCGCCAGACCGCGACCTCGATCCATAGCAGGGCGGCCACCGCGAGGGCCGAGGCGCCCACGGCGGCGGGCAGCCATCGCCTTGCGGTTCGCACGGTCCGGGTCGCCGGCTCGGCGGTAGTTGCCAGCACGCGACTGATGACGGCCAGATCCCGCGCGAGGGCGCTGAGGCGCTGGGCGCAGCCCGGGCAGGACTGCACATGGGCGTGCTCGGCTTCACTGCCCAGGCCGGCCTGCACCTGCGTCAAGCTCTTGTCGGGCAGGCACCGGGTCATGGTGTTCCCCCGAGCGTCTCGCGCAGCCGATCGCGGCGGCGATCTCCGGCCCCGACCACCCCTGCAGATGGCGCAGCACGAACACCTCGCGCTGCCGGTCGGGCAAGGCCCGAAACGCCAGCCACACGCGCCGCCTCGTCTCGTCACTGATGGCCGCGTCCTCCGGTGTCGGTCCTCCGTCGGCGATGGGCATCTCCTCGATCCGCTCGCTCCAGCGCCGGAACCGCCTCCACCAGCCGGCCCGGCGACGGTCCCGACAGGTGTTGACGGCGATCCGCGTCAGCCACGGCCCCCAGTCCGCCGGGGGTCCGTGCCGCCTCTCCGCCTCGAATGCTTTCACGAACACCTCTTGCACGACCTCCTCCGCCTCCTGACCATCAGCCAGGAGCAGCTGGCACAGCCGCTGCAGGCGGCCGGAGTGGGTCTGGACCAACGCCTCGTATCC
>JACPCX010000075.1:0-3988 GCA_016184305.1 Candidatus Rokuibacteriota bacterium
CCGATGCCGTGCGCGACGAGAAGGTCAAGGTGCTCCGGGCCATCCGGCCCATGACGCCGGGGGAGGTGCTCCAGCAGGCGGTGCGCGGCCAGTACGGGGAGGGCCGGCTGGGCGATCAGCCTGTGCCCGGCTACCGCGGCGAGCCCAAGGTTTCCCCGACCTCGGCCACCGAAACCTACGCCGCCGTGAAGCTCTTCGTCGAGAACTGGCGCTGGGCGGGGATCCCGTTCTACCTCCGCTCGGGCAAGCGCCTGGCGACGCGCGACACGGAGATCATGATCCAGTTCCGCCAGCCGCCGCTCATGCTCTTCGAGGAGGCCGCCGCGCGGCAGATCGGTCCCAACCGGCTGGTGCTGCACATCCAGCCCGACGAGGGGATCGAGATCCAGATCAAGGCCAAGCGGCCGGGGCCGGCGGTCGCGCTCACGACGGTGAAGCTCGACTTCAGCTACAAGGACTTCGGCGGTACCGGTGCCACCACCGGCTACGAGCGGCTGCTCCACGACAGCATGGTCGGCGACGGCACCCTCTTCCACCGCGCGGACATGGTCGAGGCGGCGTGGACGGTGGCGACCCCGATCCTGGATCTCTGGCAGTCGCGGCCGCCGCGGGACTTTCCCAACTATCCGGCCGGTTCCTGGGGGCCGGCGGCCGCGGACGAGCTGATCCAGCGGGACGGCCGGACGTGGTGGGGCCAGAGTCCCCCGGAGGCAGCGCCAGGGCTCACGCGCTCCTGATCGACAGGGTCTCGTCGCCGGCGCGGAGCGACGCGTCCCAGGTGATCTCGATGGCGTCCTTCACGCTCTGATGGGCGGGACAGCCTTGCGGGTGGAGCGCCAGCGCCCGCTCCGTCGCCTCCCGGGCCTCCGCGGGCACGGCGAGGTCGTAGTGCACGTGGATGGACTTGATACGGATGGTCCTGGCGATACCGGAGATGCGGCCGTCCACGGTGGCCGTGAACGACCCGCGATCGAATGCGATCTGACGCCCTGCCAGGGCGCCACGCAGGGTGCCGAACATTCAGCCGGCGACGGCGGCCACGATGTGGTCCAGGGTCGAGGCGACGGGCGGACCGTCCTTCACCCCGTAGTATTGCCGCAAGGCGCCCTGGACCCCGTAGACCACGGGCTCGGGGACATCGCCCAGATAGGCGTGGCGGGACCCGTCGCGGTATTCCAGGCGGGCATGCGAGATGTACTCGAAGTCGTCGGCCATGGAGAGCCTCCTCGTCGATGTTTTCACGTATGATGCTGGGAGTGGGCGGCGGGATTCCGGACGGAGCGTGTCGGTGGCCCAAACATATCGGCTGACCCTCTGGCGGCGATGGCTCAACGGATTTGTCCGCGCCCTGCTCCGCGTGGGGCTGGGCCCGAGACACACCTATCTGCTCGGCGTGCGGGGGCGCATCACGGGCCGGCTCCACTCGACGCCGGTGACGCTGGTCGAGGACAGCGCCGCCCGCTGGCTCGTGGCGCCCTACGGCGAGGTCGGCTGGGTGCGCAATGCCCGAGCCGCCGGACGGGTCACGCTCCGCCGCGGCCGGCGTTGCGAGACGGTGGCGATCGTCGAGGTGGACGCGCAGGAGGCCGGTCGCGTGCTCAAGCGCTACGCGACCGAGGTGCCCATCACCAGCCCGTTCTTCGACGCGCGTCCGTCCTCCCCGGTGGAGGCCTTCGTGGCCGAAGCCTCGCGGCACCCGGTATTTCGCCTCGTCGCCGAGGAAGCCGCCGCGCCCGCAGGACGATGAGTGGACGGCCGGCGTGGCGGCGGCGTATAGTCCACCTGCGACAGTCAACACGCAGGCCGTCATTGACCGACCATCAGACCAGGAGACATCCATGCGCACGTACTACGACATCCAGCTGAACGACCGCACTATCGCGAAGCGGGAGCTCTCCGGCGAGGCCATCGTGAAGGCCGGCCGCGCCCTGATCGCCAAGACGCTGCTCGAGCTGGGCGCGGCCAGCGTCGATCCGCTGTCTCCGCAGAACCCGCTGATCTTCTCGGCCGGCCCCTTCGCCGGCACGAGCTTCTCCAACGCCAACCGCACCAGCGTCGGCTGCAAGAGCCCGCTCACCTTAGGCGTGAAGGAGGCGAATGGCGGCGGCACGTTCAGCTATGGGCTGGGCCAGCTCAAGATCGCCGGCTTCACGCTCCTCGGCGCCTCGCCGGACTGGGTGGTCATTCACTTCAAGAAGGATGGCAGCATCGCGTTCGACGCCGGCGCCCCGTATCTGGGCAAGGGCAACTTCGAAGCGGCCCGCATGCTGCACTCGAGATACGGCAAGAAGGTCAGCCTCGCCCTCTGCGGTCCCGTGGGCGAGTACCAGGGCCTCCTCGCCGGCATCGCCTTGAGCGACAAGGACAACCGCCCCTCGCGCCTCGCGGCGCGTGGCGGCGTGGGCGCGGTGATGGGCGCGAAGAAGGTCAAGGCCATCGTGGTGGACCTGGACCGCATCCCGCCCTTCGAGGACGCCAAGAAGGTCAACGCCAGCATCAAGAGCTACGCCAAGATGCTGCAGGCCGACGGCGTCGTGGCGAACTTCTACGCCAAGATCGGCACCATGGGCATGGCCGATGTCCAGAACCAGCTGGGCGGCTTGCCGGTGCGCAACTTCAGCGCCGGCCAGCAGGCCGATCTTGCCGCGGGCGAGACGTTCAAGATGGGCGGCGAGTTCATCGGTCAGCTCAACACCTCCCGCGGCGGCGAGCAGACGCATGCCTGCATGCCCGGCTGCGTCATCCAGTGCAGCAACGTGTACCACGACGCCGGCGGCAAGGAGGTCGTCTCGCCGGTCGAATACGAGACGCTCGGCCTGCTCGGGACCAATTGCGGCCTGAGCGACCCGGACGACCTCGCGGCGCTCAACTTCATCGCCAACGACCTGGGCGTGGACACGATCGAGCTCGGCGCCATGCTGGCCGTGCTCATGGAAGCCGGCCTGGGGAAGTTCGGCGAGTTGCAGTTCATGACCGACTGCCTGGTCGAGATCCGCGCGGGCACGGAGAAGGGGCGGCTCTGGGCGCAGGGCACGGCGCGGGTGGGCGAGCACTACCACGTCCGCCGCGTGCCGGTGATCAAGAAGCAGGCCATCAGCGCCTACGACCCCCGCGTGGTCGAGGCCACCGGCATCGGGATGATGGCCACGGCGCAGGGCGCGGACCACACGGTGGGCAACCTGCCCCGCCTGAAGAGCCGCGAGATGGACCTGGAGTCGCTCGTCAGCCAGAGCCTGCTGCACCAGACGCGCGTGGCGGCCAATGACTCGCTCGGGCTCTGCATCTTCGGCATGACGGTCACCAACCCCAATACCGAGTTCCTGGTCACTGCGCTGAACGCCGCGCATGGCACGAGCCTGACCGCGGACTTCTTCGAGGCCCTGGGCCGGGAGGCGCTGCGGCTGGAGCACGAGTTCAACCGCCGCGCCGGCTTCACCGACAAGGACGCCGAGCTGCCCGCGTTCTTCTACAGCGAGCCGCTGCCGCCGACCGGCCGGGTGGCGCGTTTCCACGGGGTCGATGTGCACGGGATGTACGACCGACTGCCCGCCTGACCCGACCCGCACGAGGCTCGGGGAGGGGCGGGAGGCGGGGGAACCTCAGCCGGCGCCGCCGCACATTTCCAGTGTTTACGCTCTATGGCGCCCGATGAGGATAACCCCGCAGAAACAAGACGGGTATTGACACCGGCCTCCCCTCCAACTAGTATCCATGCACTAGTCGCCCAGCCCTCGTCCGGCCTTCCGGAGGCCAGATGCGCCGGCGTCGGTCCCTGGACAGTCACCCGACGACCTGGTTGACAGCCGCAGCGCTGTGCGGCGGCGTTCCCGGACCGAACACCTCAACGGAGTGGAACAGGGAGGGCCCACCAATGACGACCGAGCAGACGACGCGCTGGTATCTCCAAGGGCAGGGCTACGAGTTCTGCAATTGCCAGTTCGGCTGCGGCTGTAACTTCGGCGGGTTCCCCAACTCCACCGACGGCAGC
>JACPCX010000175.1:0-64638 GCA_016184305.1 Candidatus Rokuibacteriota bacterium
TCCAGTTCAAGAACACGCTGGCCTTCGTGATCATCATCGTGGTGCTCCTGGTCCGCCCCGAGGGTCTCCTGGGCAAGGAGTTCAAGGAGCGCGTGTAGCCCCGTCCGTTTGCCTTCCCCGAGTGCTTCGGCTAGACTCGCTGAACAGCGGTTCAGGGCGAAGATGGGGGAGGGAATGGATCGTCAGGCCTACTAGGGGACCGTGACTCACTCGCTGGAAGGTCACTATTCGGTCGAGCAGTCCGCCCGGCTGATCCGCAACTACCGCTACGCCGCGGAGCGGATGACCCGCCTCCTCGGCGGCTGGCTCGCGCTCACCCCGGAGGTGTCCGCGAAACTCCTGAGGGGCCGGCACGTCTGGGACAATGCCCAGCACGCCGATCTCTTCGGCCCGCGGCTTCCCGAGCTGCGCGCGCCCGCACAGGTCTCCGAGCCCTCGGGGCCGGCCTTCGTCGCGTTCATGGAGGCGCTGGAGTCGCCCGACACTCCCGAGCTGACGGCCGAGCGGCTCGTCGGGGTCTACCGCGTGCTCAAGCCGCATCTGCTGGCCGCGTACGAGCAGCACCTCGGCGCCGCGAACGCGGTGTACGGGCCCCCCACGTGCCGCATCCTGGCGCGCTGCATCAAGGACGAGATCGCTCGCGCCCACGTGGCCTCTCCCGCCTGACCCTTCGTGCTGCACAGCGTCCTCATCGCCAATCGCGGAGAAATCGCCCGCCGGATCATCCGGGCGTGCCGGGCCCTCGGGATGCGGGCGGTGGCCGTGTACTCCGAGGCCGATGCCTCCTGGCCGCACGTGGCGGAGGCCGACGAGGCGATGCTCATCGGCGCAGCACCGGCGCGCGACAGCTACCTCAGCACGGAGCGCATCCTGGACGCCGCGCGCGCCGCGGGCGTCGCGGCCATCCACCCCGGCTACGGATTCCTGTCGGAGAGCTGGCGCTTCGCCAAGGCGTGTGAGGCCGCGGGCTTCGCGTTCATCGGGCCGCCGTGGCAGGTGATCCAGCAGATGGGCGACAAGATCCAGGCGCGCTGGCTCATGGCCGCCGCGGGGATCCCGGTGATCCCCGGCAGTGACGGGGCGCTGGAGTCCATCGAGCGCGCGACGGAGGTCGCCGAGCGGATCGGCTATCCCGTCATGCTCAAGGCGGCCGCTGGCGGCGGCGGCATCGGCATGGTGCGCGTCGCGGATGCGGCCGGGCTGCCCGCCGCCTTCGCCATCGCCCAGCGCCGGGCGCAGGCCGCATTCGGGTCGGCGGCCCTCTTCGTCGAGCGCTATCTCGAGACGCCGCGGCACATCGAGGTCCAGGTCTTCGGCGATCGGGACGGCGCCCTGGTCCATCTCCACGAGCGCGAGTGCTCGATCCAGCGCCGGCACCAGAAGCTCATCGAGGAGAGCCCGGCTCCGGGGATCGATCCCGTCCTGAAGGAGCAGCTCACGGCGGCTGCCGTGGCGGGCGCGCGCTCGGTGGGCTATGTCAATGCAGGGACCATGGAGTTCATCGTCCAGGGCGGCGAGTTCTACTTCCTCGAGATGAACACGCGGCTCCAGGTGGAGCACCCCGTGACCGAGGAGGTGACGGGGCTCGACCTGGTCGCGGCCCAGCTCCGCGTGGCCTCGGGCGAGCGGCTGCCGTGGCGGCAGGACGAGATCGTCCAGCGCGGCGCCGCCATCGAGTGCCGGATCTATGCCGAGGACCCGGCCAAGAAGTTCATGCCCTCGCCCGGCCGGATCACGCGCCTCGTCTGTCCCCACGGACCTGGGTTGCGGCTCGAGTCAGGGGTCGCCGAAGGGGTCGAGGTTTCGGTACACTACGATCCGCTGCTGGCCAAGCTGATCACCCGGGGATCGACGCGGGCGGAGGCCCTGTCCCGCATGGAGGCTGCCCTCGCCGCCGTCGTGGTCGAGGGGGTTGCCACCGTGATCCCCTTCCACCGGCGGGTGCTTCGAAGCGCTGCGTTCCGGGACGGCAGGGTTCACACCCAGATGGTCGAACAAGGAGGTTTCGATGGCTGAGGACGTCAAGGCGCATATCACGGGCGTGGTCTTCCAGATCACGAGCAAGGCCGGGGACGTGCTCGCGGCCGGGGATCCGGTCATCGTGCTGGAGTCCATGAAGATGGAGATCCCCGTGGAGGCTCCCCGCGCGGGGACGGTGAGGGAGATCACGGTGGCCGAGGGCCAGACCGTCCAGGAAGGCGACACCGTCGCAGTTCTTGACTGAGCGCAGCCGCGGAGGCAGCCATGGGCATGAAGGATCTGGTGGAAGACCTCACGGCGCGCCGCCAGCGGGCGCTCGCCATGGGCGGGCCCGAGGCCATCGCGAAGCAGCACGCCGACCGGAAGCTGACGGTCCGGGAGCGGGTTGACCGTCTGTTCGACCCCGGCTCGTTCAACGAGATCGGCCTCCTCGCGACGCACGCAAACATCGCGCCCGCCATGCGGAGCAAGGAGACGCCGGCCGACGGGGCCGTGACGGGCTTCGGGAAGATCAACGGCCGGCACGCCTCCGTCATCGCCTACGACTTCACCGTCATGGCGGGCTCCATGGGCCGCACGGCGGAGGTGAAGTGCAACCGCGCCCGCGAGATCGCCCTCACCACGCGCATGCCCATGATCTGGCTCATCGACTCGGCGGGGGCGCGCATCCAGGAAGCCATCGGGTCGACCTTCGCCCAGTCGGGCTTCCTCTTTCGCGAGGAGTCCATCATGTCCGGCGTGGTCCCCATGGTCGCCGCCATGATGGGCCCCGGCGCGGCCGGGACGGCCTACATCCCCGCGCTCTCGGACTTCGTCCTGATGGTGAAGGGGACCAGCCACATGGCGCTGGGCGGGCCGCCGCTCGTCAAGGCGATCGTCGGGGAGGACATCACGGCCGAGGAGCTCGGCGGCTCGAAGGTGCACACGGAGGTGTCGGGCGTCGCCGACCTCGAGGTGGCAGACGACGCCGCGTGCATCGACGCCATCAAGGAATACCTGTCCTTCTTCCCCAGCTCGAACCTGGAGCAGCCGCCCGTCGTTCCCTGCGAGGACCCCGCTGACCGGATGGACGAAGCGCTCCTGAGCATCGTGCCCGACAGCGCGCGCCGCGCCTACGACATGAAGACGGTGATCGCGCACATCGTGGACGGCGGCCGTGTCTTCGAGATCAAGCCGGGATGGGCCAAGAACCTGATCACGGCCCTGGCCCGAATGGGCGGTCGGCCCGTGGGGATCGTGGCCAACCAGCCCATGGTGCTCGGCGGCGCGCTCGACGTGGACTCGGCGGACAAAGCTGCGCGCTTCATCATGCTGTGCGACGCCTTCCACATCCCGCTGCTGTTCCTCCAGGACGTGCCCGGCTTTCTCGTCGGCTCCAAGGTGGAGCGCCAGGGCATCATCCGGCACGGCGCCAAGATGCTCTACGCGGTGAGCGAGGCCACCGTGCCGAAGATCACCGTCGTGGTGCGGAAGGCCTACGGAGCGGGCTACTTCGTCATGTGCGGCAAGGCCTATGAGCCGGATCTCATCGTGGCATGGCCCACCGCCGAGATCTCGGTGATGGGGCCGGAGGGCGGCACCAACATCATCTTCCGGAAGGAGATCGCGGCGGCGGACAATCCCGATGAGGAGCGTGCCCGGCGGGTCGAGGCCTTCCGCACGCTGATCAATCCGTACATCGCCGCGGGCGGAGCGTTCATCGACGACGTGATCGACCCGCGGGAGACGCGGCCGGTGATCGTCCGGGCGCTGGACATGGCGCGAACGAAGCAGGTGCAGCGCCCCTGGAAGAAGCACGGCGTGATGCCGGTCTGAGTTTCAGGGCCTGCTGAGCCGCTCAGGGGGACGGGCCAGGCGCTCGTCCGGTGCGACGCGGATCCAGGAGCGTGAGGCCTGCCCGGCCCGCTCCCGAAGGGGCGAGCCGGGCGCGTGGGTGGGGTCAGTTCTCGACGAAGGTGCGGAGCGCGCGGCCGCGGAGCGGGTGGCGCAGCTTGCGCAGCGCCTTGGTCTCGATCTGGCGGATCCGCTCGCGGGTCACCGAGAAGCGCCGCCCGACCTCCTCCAGCGTATGTTCCCCCTCCTCGCCGATGCCGAAGCGCAGCCGCAGGATCTCCTTTTCCTTGGGCGAGAGCGTGGACAGCGCCCGCTCCACCTGGGTCGTGAGGTCCTGCGTGATCAGCGTCTCGTTGGGCGACTCGGCTGTCTTGTCCTCGAGGAAGTCCCCGAGATCCGAGTCCTCGCCGATGGGCGTCTCGAGCGACAGCGGCCTGCGCGAGGACTCGAGGACCAGCCGCACCTTCTTGGCCGGCACTCCCGTGCGTCGCGCCAGCTCTTCCGGCGTGGGCTCGCGTCCCATCTCGTTGACGAGCATCCGGTTCACGCGCGAGATGCGGTTCAGCGTCTCCACCATGTGGACCGGGATCCGGATCGTGCGCGAGTGGTCAGCGATGGCCCGGGTGATGGCCTGCCGGATCCACCACGTGGCGTAAGTCGAGAACTTGAACCCGCGCCGATACTGGAAGCGATCCACGGCCTTCATCAGGCCGATGTTTCCTTCCTGGACGAGGTCCAGCAGCCCCAGCTCGCTGCCGAGGTACCGCTTGGCGACGGAGACCACCAGGCGGAGGTTCGCCTCCATGAGCTCCTTCTTCGCCTGGCGCACGACCCGATCGTGCTGCTCGATCTCCGAGAGCGCTGCCATGAGAGGTTTCCGCCGGAGCCCCGTCTGGGCCTCCAGGGCGTGCAGCTCCTTGCCGCTGCGCAGGTCGCGCATCTGCCCGGCGCGGCGGCGAGTGTCCGCGACGATCTGGTCCACCAGCGCGGGCTTGAGGGGAAGCTTCTCTACGAGGCTCCGGATGGCCGCGCGGTTCTCGGCGATCCACTTGTTGTAGTTGGCCCGGGTGGCGCTCGACCGGCGCTTGTCGCTGAGCGCGCCCTGGAGCCTCTGGATCTCCCGCTCCAGACGGCGGATGCGGCCGAAGCTCGCGACGATCGGCTTGAGCTGCTCGGGCTCGGGCTCGCCGCCCTCGGGGAGCAGGATCACATCGTCCAGGGGAACCTCGGTGTGGCGAACGCGATCCATCAGCGTCAGGAGGCCCTCGACCGCCATGGGGATGTCGCCCAGGGCTCCCCGGAGCTGTATCTGGCCGGTTTCGATGCGCCGGCCAAGCGCCACCTCCTGCGGGGCGGTCAGCAGCGGAACCTTGCCGATCTCCTTGAGGTAGATGCGAACCGGATCTTCCCCTTCAGGTGCAGAGGGCCGGAGGGCTTCCTCGGAGAGCGTGGGGGTCTCCTCCTGGGTCACCGTGACCTCAGGCGCCTCGGCATCGGGCTCGACCCCGAGGTCCACCTCGGCCGGCCGGGCGGGGGTACGGCGGGCCCTTGGACGAGGGACGGCCACCGCGGTCCAAGTGCCGTTCATCGCTGCATTTGTCGAGCTTGCGCTCTCCCGAAAAGTCATTGCCTGCCTCGTTTCCTGCTGGCTCTGGGGCCCGGGTCGCGCCGGGGAATTGGTTCCGCCCCGACAACCATTTAGAGGGGGCTAGGCCCCATTCCGCTTCAGATGGGTTCGTTCGAGAAGCTTTAACGCGCGTGAGGTGCTGGGCGTTCCCGCCCCGCCCGGACACCCCTCTCCCGGTCACAATTCTGTAGACGCCCCCGTTCATCGGCCTATTCGGCTCCCCCCCAGGGGGTCTGGTATGATGCTGGCCTCGGAGGCAGCGATGCAGGCAGAGATCATCGCCGTCGGGTCGGAGCTCCTGCTGGGCCAGATCGTCGACACCAATTTGGCCTTCATCGCCAAGGAGTTCGCGGCCGCAGGGCTGGACCTGTACTACAAGATCGCCGTGGTGGACATCAGGATCGCCGCCAAGGGGGCGGATGCGGCTGACGCCTCCCGCATGATCGAGGCCGTCGAGGCCGAGATCCGGCAGCGCCTCGGCGACATCGTGTTCAGCGTCGACGACGACACCATCGAGGGCCAGATCACCACGCGGCTGCTGGCGGACGGCGCCCGCGTGGCGGTGGCCGAGCTCGGGAGCGCAGGGGCAGTGGCCGAGCTCCTCGCCGAGGCCGTCCGGAAATGGAGCGGCGTGGAGATCGGGCTCGCGACCGTCCTCGAGGATGTGCCGGACACGACTCCGCCAGTGACGGTCGTGGGGATCGCGGTGGCGCGGGGCGGACGCCGTGTGGGGCGCGAGCACCGTCTTGGCGGCGACCGGCCTTCGCTCAGAATCCGCACCGCGACGCTCGCCCGGGTTCTGCTGCGGCGGAGCCTCCCGTCGCTCGCCGCCGGGGCGGCCGCGCTACTCGGCGGGGTGCAGCGTGACGTCGAACGCGACGGCAATCTCGTCCCGCACGGCGAGGAAGAGCCTCCGCGGGGGCGTGACGCCGAAGTCCGTCATCCTGAGCGTGGACTCGCCCCGCACCCACAGCCCGTCGCTCCGGAAGCGCAACCGGCCCGGAACGGTTATCTGGCGCTCCACCCCGCGGATCAGCAAGAGCCCCTTGATGACGAGGAGCACGTCGGCCGTGTCGGTGACGGAGCTGAACGACGGCTCGACGGCCTGGACGACGAACCGGATCTCGGGGTGGCTCTCCACGTCCAGCGTCTTGCGCATGTCCCGGTCTCTTCCATCCATGCCCGTGCGGAGCGTGGCCGCCCTGACGCGGAGCGTGCCGGTCACCCCCTGCCGGAGGTCGGCGGGGTCGGCCTGGAACTCCCCGGTCACGTCCTCCGTGCGCCCGGTGAAATCGCCGAGGGGGAACGAGGCGGAGAACCACACGTGGCTCTTCCCGGAGGTCGGCACCCAGCGGCGAGCCTCGGCATGCGCCGAGGTCGCCGTGAAGAGAAGAGCGAGGCAGAGGGCGCCGACCCGGGCGATCATGTACGTGGGATATCACGGCCCGTGGCGATGGGTCAACGACTCTTCCGGAAATCTTATTGACACCGGACGCGGCCGGGCCGTATCGTCAAAAGGCCTGATGCGACAAGCGGTTATGCCCAACAACGTCCTCTGCTTTCCCGGCTTCTTCCGCGGTCTCCTCGACTCGCGCGCCCGCAGCGTCAACGACGAGATGAAAATCGCCGCAGCCCACGCCATCGCCTCGTGCGTCGGCAAGGGCGAGCTCGGGCCCGAGTCCATCATCCCGAGCGTGTTCAACAAGAAGGTGGCCCCGGCGGTCGCCCGCGAGGTGATGCGGGCGGCGCAGCGGACCGGCGTGGCCCGCCGCCGCACCGGCACACAGTTCTGGTTCTAGCAGGTTGCTGAAAATCCCGCAGGCTGCTCAAGAAGGTCCAGATGCGAGGCGGCGTCCGACGGCCGCACGCGAGGCGTACTCCGCTTGGCGAGCTGAGCCGGAGGCGAAGCGAGCATATCCGGAGATCCGGCGAGCGCAAGCGAGCCACGTTGAGCGCGCGGCTAAGGGCGCCAACGAGGCAGATGGGCCTTTTTCACCGGCCCGCTAGGCGGCCGTCCCCGTGCCCGCGGTGCGCGACTGGTCAGTGGTCATCCCGGCCTACAACGAGGCGATGCGCCTGCCCGCCTATCTCAAGGAGGTCGTGGCGTACTTCGATGGCCGCGACCAGCCCTACGAGGTCGTGGTGGTGGATGACGGCAGCCGCGATGCCACCGCGGACTGTGTGCGCGAGCTATCCCGTCTCCACCCGTCCGTGCGGTTGCATGCGTTGCCCGAGAACCGCGGGAAGGGGTGCGCAGTGCGCACGGGGATGACGGTCGCGAGCGGCGCGCTCAGGCTCATGGCGGACGCCGATGGGGCCACGCCCATCGTGGAGGTCAAGCGGCTGGAAGCCGCCATCCAGGCCGGGGCTGATCTGGCGGTGGGCTCGCGCGCGCTGCCCGATCCGTCCGTGGTGGTGCGGGCCCGGACGCACCGGAAGCTGTCGGGCCAGGTGTGGAGCCGCCTCGTCCGCGCCCTCGGCGTGTCGGGCGTGGTGGATACCCAGTGCGGGTTCAAGCTGTTCCGCGGGCCCGTGGCGGACGCTCTCTTCCGGCCCCTCCGTACCGAGGGGTTCGGCTTCGACGTGGAGTTGCTCCTGCTCGCCCGGCGCCGCGGGTACCGGATCGTCGAGGTTCCGATCAACTGGACGGATCAGCCCGGATCCAAGGTGGGCGTGCTGAAGGACGGCCCGCGCATGCTGGTGCAGATCGTCGCCGCCCGGCTCCGGCTCGCCCTCACTCCGGACCACGGGAGCGCCCCGTGATCGCTCGCCGCGCCCTCGAGATCGAGCCGTTCCTCGCGGTGGAGGTGTTCCAGAAGGCCCAGGAGCTCGAGCGGCAGGGGCTCGATATCATCCACCTCGAGTACGGCGAGCCCGACTTCGACACGCCCCCGGTCATCCGCGAGGCCGCGGAGAGGGCGCTCAAGGATGGCCGCACCCGCTACGTCCACACGCAGGGGATCCTCCCCCTGCGGGAGGCCATCGCGGAGCACTACCACGAACGGTACGGTGTGACCGTGTCGCCGGACCAGATCCTGGTCACCGCCGGCACGTCCCCGGCCATGCTCCTGCTCTTCATGTCGCTCCTGGAGCGGGACGACCGGGTCCTGCTCTCGGACCCCCACTACGCGTGCTATCCGAAGTTCGTGAAGTACGCCGACGGGGAGCCGCTCTACGTGCCCGTGGAGGAGGATGACGGCTTCCAGCTCCAGCCGGAGATCGTGCGGGAGGCGCTCACCGAGCGCACCAAGGCCATCCTGATCAACTCGCCGGCCAATCCCACGGGCACCGTGCTCTCGGCCGAGCGCATGGCGGCGCTGGCCCACCTCGGCCCCTGGATCGTCTCCGACGAGATCTATCACGGGCTGACCTACGAGGGGCCGGAGCACTCGGTCCTCGAGTTCACCGACCACGCCTTCGTGCTGAACGGCTTCTCCAAGGCCTATGCCATGACCGGATGGCGGCTCGGCTACGTGATCGCGCCCACGGAGTTCATCCGCCCGCTGGCGGCGGCCCACGGCAACTTCTTCATCTCGACCAACGAATTCGTCCAGTGGGGGGCGCTGGCAGCCCTCAGGGAGGCGGGCGAGGACGCCGCGCGCATGCGCCGCGTGTTCGACGAGCGGCGCCGCGCCATGGTGGCCGGAATCAGGCGCATCGGCCTCGGAGTTGGCGCACCGCCGACGGGGGCCTTCTACGTCCTCGCCAATGCCCGCCGCTACACGGACGACTCGCTGGCCTTCGCGTTCGAGATCCTCCGCGAGGCCCATGTCGCGCTCACGCCGGGCATCGATTTCGGGCGCAACGCTGAAGGGTACCTGCGCTTCTGCTACGCCAACTCGCTCGAGCGCATCGAGGAAGCGCTCTCGCGGATCGGGCGCTTCCTGGAGGCGCGCCGCCCGTGAGCCAGGTGCCGTGCGCGACGTGCGAGCGCGGGACTTCGTGACCGCATCGAGGCCATCAGACGCGCCCTCGGGGCTAGCAGCCGCCCCGGCCTCGGGGCCGGGAGCCGAGACGTGACCCGGATGGATCCGGGCTACGTCGCCGTCCACGCCGAGGAGGACCGGCGCCACTGGTGGTTCCTCGGCCGGCAGGCCATCATTCTCGCCGAGATGGCGCGCTGGCTCCCGGTGGGCCGGCTGCGCCTGGCCGAGCTCGGGTGCGGAAGCGGGGGCCTTTTGACCGGACTGGCGCGCTTCGGCGAGGTCGTGGGCGTCGAGGCAGATCCGGCGCTGCGCGAGGCGGCTCGCCGGCGCGGGCTCCCCGTGCTGTCGGGCACGCTCCCGGACGACATTCCGCTGGCGCCCGGCACTCTGGATGCGGCCTGCCTCTTCGACGTCCTGGAGCACCTGGACGACGACGGCCGAGCGCTCGCGCGCACCCGCTCCTTGCTCGTGCCCGGCGGGCTTCTCTTCGTGACGGTGCCGGCGTATGCGTGGCTGTGGAGTCGCCACGACGAGATCCTCGGCCACCGCCGGCGCTATACGGCGCGGGGCTTGCGCCTCCTGGCGGAGCGAGCGGGCTTTCGCGTGGAGCGCCTCACGTACTTCAACACACTCCTGGCCGCGCCGATCATCCTCGTCCGTCTTCTCCACCGGGCCATGGGCCGGGATACCCACGATCTCAGCCGCCCGCCCGCCCCCGTCAATCGTCTGCTCGCCCAGTGCTTCGCGCTCGAGGCCCGCCTGCTCCGCTGGACCGCCTCGCCCGTCGGGATCTCCTTGTTGATGGTGGCGGGGCGCCGCGAATGAGCCGGCGCGACGGCGTCCTTCTGGCAGTCCTGCTCCTCTTCCTGGCCGCGGTGACGGCAGCGTGGGTGATGATCGACAGCCGCCCGCCCGAGTGGGACCACGCGAACCACCTCGAGCGGGCTGTCGCGTGCCATCGCGTCCTGGCCGACCCGGGGCACGACAGGGTGGGAGAGATCATCGCCATGTCGAGCTTCTACCCACCCGTGGTCGCCTGTGCGGCGGGGCTGCTCTACTTCGTTCTTCCGATCGTGCCGTTCACGGCCCAGGCGGTGATGTGTGGATTCCTCGCGGTCGGTGTGCTCGCCGTGTACGGGGTCGGGCGCCGGCTTCTGGATGCCCAGGCGGGGCTCGTGGCCGCCTTCTTTCTCGGGACGGCGCCCTTCGTCGTCTTCTCGCTCACCAACTTCCAGCTGGACCTGCCGCTCCTGGCGATGGTGGCGGTCACCCTCTATGCGCTCGTCCGCGCGGAGGGCTTTTCGCGACCCGGGTGGTCGGTGCTCGCGGGGGCGGCGCTCGGGCTCGGGATGCTGACCAAGCCTCCTTTCGCGGCCTACGCGCTTCCGCCGCTCGCCTGGAGCGCGTGGCTCGCCTTCCGCGCGCCGGACCGCGGGCCGCGGCTCCGCCGACTGCTGCTCGCGCTCGGCATCGGCCTCGCCGTCTCGCTGCCGTGGTACGGGCCGCGGCTCGCCGGGTTGCCGATGCAGATCGTGAACCGCTCCTTCAAGCAGGCCGCCGAGTCCGGGCATGCGCCGGCGCTCACGTCGGGTTCGCTGCTCTATTACCCGCGCGTGTTCCAGCCGCAGTTCGGGCTTCTGGCGGCCCCGCTGGCGGTGTGGGGCCTCTGGGCGGTCCGTCGGATGCCGCGGGCCCGCGGGCTTCTGTGGTCAGCGCTTCTGCCGCTCGTGATCTTCCTCCTGATCCAGAACAAGAACCTGCGCTACACGTTGCCGCTGCTGCCCGCCGCTGCGCTCCTGGCCGCGGCGGGGCTCGCGCAGCTCGCCCCGTTGTGGCGGCGCGCGATCACCTGGAGCTGCCTCGTTCTCGGGATCCTGCAGGTCGCGTCTGCCGCCTTCGCGGTGCCGCCGCCTCCCTCCGTCACGCCGCTGCTGGGCCCCGTGGTCTTCTCGCGCCCCCCCGACGGGAGCGACTGGCGCCACCGCGAGGCGCTCGACGCCATCCTGCGAGCCGCCGAGGGTCGGCCGGCCACGGTGGCCGTCGTCGCCAACGACAACTACTTCTCGGTCTCCAACTTCCGCTACGACGTGGTCCGCGAGCGGCTGCCGCTCACGATGATGCGGGCCTGGGATGGCGCGCCCCTCGGTATCGAGTTCGTGATCGTCAAGACCGGGGATCAAGGACCGGACTTCGCCTCCGCGAAGCCCGACCGCATCATGGCCGCGTTCGGTGGGGGCGACCCGTGGCTGGCGGCGGCTTTTCCCGTGATCGCCGAGTTCCCGCTGCCGGACGGCAGTCGCGGCATGGTCCGCATGCGGCGACTGGTGCCGGTGGCGGGGCTCACTGCCGAGGCGCTGGCGCGGCGCCTGCGTCTGTCGGCCGAGGGCTTTCTCCACGACTACGCGCGGGAGGCCGTCGGCTTCCGGGTGTCGATGGAGTACCGGCCGGAGGCGCTCCTGCGGGGCGAGGTGGACCGGCTCGTCGTCGAGGCGGATTCGGCGCTCGTGGGGGAATTCGTCCGGAACCGGACTCCACTCCGGACGCGCAACGTGCGCCTGTCGGTGGAGGGTCTGCTCTTCCATCCCCAGCGCCTTGTCGAGACCGGACGGCTGGAGCTGCTGGGCGTCCGGGCGCTGCGTGCCCACCGCCTCACCGTCACCGAGGCGGAGCTGCTGGAGTTCGTCCGGGCGCAGAAGGGTTTCACGCGCGCCGACCTGCATCTGGGGGAGGGGTCGGCCGACGTCGGGCTCGTGTGGTCCGGACCGACCCTGTCGGCGCGGGTGCGTCTGTTGCCGGCCTCGGGCGCCGGCCCGTTCACCCTGGGCGTCGAGGCGGTGAGCGTGGGAGGGATCAGGGTGCCGGGGCCTCTCGTGGGCTGGGTGGTGCGCCATCTGGATCCGACGACTCGCCTCAGGCGGCTGCCCGTCGAGGTGTCGCTGGCACCCGTGACGATCCTGCCCGGGCGCCTCGAGGTGGGACCACCGGACGGCCCCGCCGAGGGCCGGCCGCAGGAGCGGAGAGAACGATGACGGAGTCGGATCGCGAGAAGAAGGCGCGGGCCCGCCGGATCCTGAGAGCGCTTCGCGCGGCCTATCCCGATGCCGCCGTCGCGCTGCGCTGGACCACCCCGCTGGAGCTTCTGGTGGCGACCATCCTCTCGGCCCAGTGCACCGACGAGCGCGTGAACCAGGTGACGGAGTCGCTCTTCAAGCGCTACCACACCGCGAGGGACTGGGCCCGGGCACGACCGGCGGGGCTGGAGCGCGAGATCTTCTCCACCGGCTTCTACAAGGCCAAGGCCAAGGCCATCATCGGGACGGCCAGGGTCCTCGCGGACCGGCACGGCGGCGAGGTGCCCAGGACCGTGGAGGCCCTGACGGCCCTGCCGGGAGTCGGGCGCAAGACGGCCAATGTGGTGCTGGGCAATGCCTTCGGGATCCCGGCGCTTGCCGTGGACACGCACGTCTCGCGGGTCTCACAGCGGCTCGGGCTGGCGCAAGGGCAGGACGCCGAGACGATCCACGAGGAGCTCTGCCGGGTGTTTCCCCGCGCAGGGTGGACTGGCACCACCCACCTCCTGATCATCCACGGCCGGCGCGCATGTCACGCGCGTCGCCCAGCCTGTCCGGGCTGTCCCGTCCGGGCCCTCTGCCCATGGCCTTCGAAGCCGATGGGCCAGGGGCCGGGACGAAAGGGTTGACAGTGAGAGATTGCCCTTTTACTATGGCGTGTTGCTGATGTCTGCCGCTGTGCCGTAGTGGGGCAGCTCCAAACAGGGACATAGGGACATAGGGATCATGCCGACCGTCATGCCGAAGGTAGACGCAATCGACCGGAAGTGGTATGTGGTCGACGCCGAGGGCCAGGTGCTCGGACGGCTGGCCTCGCGGGTGGCCGCCATCCTCCGGGGCAAGCACAAGCCGAGTTTCGCCCACCACCTGGACGTCGGGGACCATGTGGTCGTGATCAACGCGGGGAAGGTGCACCTGACCGGCCGCAAGCTCACGGACAAGATGTACCGCTGGCACTCGGGGTATATCGGGGGTTTGCGGGAAGTCCCCGCCGAGAAGATGATCAAGGCGCACCCGGAGCGCGTGATCGAGTGGGCCGTCGAGGGGATGCTCCCCAAGGGGCGGCTGGGCCGCGCGATGGCAAAGAAGCTCAAGGTATACCGGGGGTCGGAGCATCCGCATTCGGCCCAGAAGCCCGAGCCGCTCCTCACGGGCGGCCGGACATCCTCGTAAGGGAAGGACATGGCTCAGACGATGGCGTATTACGGGACGGGGCGGCGAAAGACATCCGTGGCGCGCGTGTGGCTCCGGCCGGGGGGCGGCACGATCATGGTCAACCGCCGGTCCTTCGAGGACTACTTCCCCCGCGAGACACTGCGGATGATCATCTGCCAGCCGCTCCAGCTGACGAACACCCTGGCCCAGTTCGACGCCACGATCAACGTCGGCGGCGGCGGTCCGACGGGCCAGGCCGGCGCGGCCCGTCACGGGATCGCCCGGGCGCTGCTCATGTTCGATGAGAAGCTCCGGCAGACGCTCAAGCGGGCGGGGCTGCTGACCCGGGATCCGCGAATGAAGGAGCGGAAGAAGTATGGGCAGCCGGGTGCGCGGTCCAAGTTCCAGTATTCCAAGCGGTAGGTAGGGGACCGGCCGGTGGTGCGGGTCGCCGTCGGGGGCGCGAGCGGGTACATGGGGGCGGAGCTCCTCCGCTTGCTCAGCGTCCACTCGAAGGTTCAGCTCACAGCCGTCACCTCGGAGAGACTGTCTGGCGAGCGCCTCGATCGAGTCTTCCCCCATCTGCGGGGCCTGTCCGCTCTCGTCTTCCAGGAGGTCAATCCAGACCGGCTCGCGGAGCAGGCCGACGTGGTCTTCCTGGCGCTGCCGCACATGCAGTCGCAGCAGGCCGTGCCCGTGTTGCGACGCCGCGGGCGGCGCGTCATCGACCTGTCGGCCGACTACCGGTTGCGAGACGCCTCCCTGTACACGACCTGGTACAAGGCGCCGCACGTGGACGCGGAAGGCCTCGCCGAGGCGGCGTACGGGCTGCCTGAGCTCCACCGGAAGGCCATCGCCCAGGCGGGTCTGGTGGCCTCTCCCGGTTGCTACCCCATGGGGGCGATCCTGGCGACCGCCCCACTGCTCAAGAGCGGGTTCGGACTGCCTCAGGGCATCGTCGTCGACGGCCAATCCGGGGTCACGGGCGCGGGCGCCCAGGGCCGCACGGCGGACCCCATGTACCTGTACACCGAGGCCAACGAGAACGTGCAGGCCTACGGCATCGCGACCCATCGCCACACGCCCGAGATCGAGCAGGAGCTTTCCGCACTCTGCGGCCAGCCGGTCGTGGTGAGCTTCACGCCGCATCTGGTTCCGCTCAACCGCGGGCTGTTCACGACGGCCTCGGTGCCCCTCGGGAAGGCCGCGAGCACCGCCGAGCTCGTGGCCCTCTATCAGGAGTTCTACGCCGGCGAGCCCTTTGTCCGGGTCCTCCCCGAAGGGGAGCGGCCGACCACGCGGCGGGTGGTGGGGTCCAACTTCTGCGACGTTACCATCGTCGCGGACCCGCGCACCTCCCGGGCGGTGTGCGTCTCGGCACTCGACAACCTGGGCAAGGGGGGCTCCGCCAACGGCATCCAGAGCCTGAACATCATGATGGGGTGGGACGAGCGGAGCGGGCTGGAAGCCCCTCCGGTCTACCCCTGACGATCCCGCCGATCCGCATGCCGGAGATCCAGTGGCTGGACGGAGGGATCACCGCCGTCCCCGGCATCCTTGCCTCCGGCGTCGCCGGGGGGATCAAGCCCAGCGGAAAGAAGGATCTGGCGCTCATCTACTCCTCCTCGACGGCCCGGGCCGCGGCGGTCTTCACCACCAACCAGGTCAAGGGCGCGCCGGTCCTCGTGTCGCAGGAGCACGTACGTGGCCGGAAGGCCCAGGCGATCCTCGCCTCCAGCGGCTGCTCCAATGTCTGCACGGGCGAGCAGGGGATCAAGGACGCTCGCGAGATGACCCGCATCGTGGGCGATCTGCTCCACGTGCCCGCGCAGCAGGTGCTGATCGCCGCCACCGGCGTCATCGGCCAGCCGCTTCCCATGGACCGGATCCGGGCGGGGTTGCCGAAGCTGGTGAAGGCGCTCTCGCCCCAGGGAAGCCGCAGCGCCGCCGAGGCGATCATGACCACGGACACGGTTCCCAAGGAGGCTGCGCTGCGGGTCGAGGTGGGGGGGCGGCCCATCACCATCGGGGGGATCGCCAAGGGCGTCGGCATGCTGGAGCCCCATCTGGCGACCATGTTCTGCTTCCTCGCCACGGATGCCGCGATCGCGGCGGACGCCTTGCAGAACACGCTCCGGCACGCCGTGGACCGATCGCTGAACCGCATCACGGTGGACGGTGACCAGTCCACCAGCGATACCGTGGCGGTCCTGGCCAACGGTCTGGCAGAGAACGCGCCTCTGGAAAAGGGGGGGCGGGGACTCCGCCAGTTCCGCCTGGCGCTCGAGGCGATCACCGGGCGATTGGCCCGCATGCTCGTCCAGGACGGGGAAGGGGCCACCAAGCTGGTGGAGATCGCGGTCCGTGGTGCCCGCACGCGGAGGGAGGCCCTGGTGGCCGCGCGGGCCGTGGCGAACTCTCTCCTGGTCAAGACCGCCGTCGCCGGGGCCGACCCCAACTGGGGGCGGATCATGATGGCCCTCGGCAAGTCGGCGGCCCGCGTCCTGCCCGACCGGGTGGCCATCCGGATCGGCGAGGAATTGCTGGCGGAGCGGGGCATGCTGGGCCCCGGCGCCCGCCTCGACCGGGTCCGCGAGATCATGGGCCGGCGCGAATACACCATCGCCATCGACCTGGGGCTGGGTCGCGGCGAGGAGCGGGTCTGGACATCGGATCTGTCGGAGGAGTACGTTCGGATAAACTCGAAGTACACGACCTGACATGGGCGGCCCGCAGGGCCGCCCACAACCACGCACGATCTCGAGCTTCGGTCCCCGGCGGTGCGGACACGCCTCCCGGGGTGAGCGCTGCAGCGGCCCGGATGACGGGGCGCGCGCCGATCGGGGTCGGAGGCAAACCGAAGGAAAGAGAGGATCCATGGCGAGCTTGACCATGAAGGAGCTGCTCGAGGCCGGGGTGCACTTCGGCCATCAGACCAAGCGCTGGAACCCCAAGATGCAGAAGTACATCTTCGGGGAGCGGAACGGTATCTACATCATCGACCTGCAGAAGACCCTCAAGAAGTTCCGCGAGGCCTATGCCTTCATGCGGGATCTGGCCGCTGGCGGCGGCACCGTACTGTTCGTCGGAACGAAGAAGCAGGCGCAGGAGGCGGTGCTGGAAGAGGCCACGCGTTGCGGGATGTTCTACGTGAATCACCGCTGGCTGGGCGGCACACTGACCAACTTCGCGACAATCCGCAAGTCCATCGCGCGGCTCAAGAAGCTGGATGAGATGAAGGAGACGGGGGACTACGAGCGCCTGCCGAAGAAGGAGGTCCTCGGGCTCGAGCGCGAGCGCGAGAAGCTCGAGAAGACCCTGGCCGGCATCAAGAACATGGAGCGGCTCCCCTCGGCGATCTTCATCATCGACCCGAAGAAGGAGACCATCGCGGTGGAGGAGGCCAAGCGACTGGCCGTCCCCATCGTGGCCATCGTGGACACCAATTGTGATCCGACCGGGATCGACTTCCCGGTCCCGGGGAACGATGACGCGATCCGCGCCGTTCGGCTCATCACGGCCCGGATGGCCGATGCCCTCAACGAGGGTCGCGGCACCCTGGCGAAGGAGACAGACGAGGAGATCCCCGCTGCCGCCGATCTGCCCGTGGTGACCGAGGCGGAGATGGCGGCCCCGGCCGAGACGGGCGCCTGAGACCGCGTAGCGGCGCACGCGAAAAGGAGAGCTCCGCTCATGGCATCGCAGGTTCTGCTGGTCAAGGAGCTCCGGGAGCGCACCGGGGCCGGGGTGATGGACTGCAAGGAGGCGCTGGAGTCAGCCCAGGGGGACATCCAGGGCGCCGTGGAGTATCTGCGCAAGAAGGGGCTGGCCGACGCGGCGAAGAAGGCCCATCGGGAGTCCCGTGACGGCGTCGTCGCGTCCTACATCCACCCGGGGAGCAGGATCGGCGTTCTGGTGGAGATCAACTGCGAGACCGACTTCGTCGCCAGGACCGATGAGTTCCAGCAGCTCGTCCGGGACGTGGCCATGCAGGTGGCGGCCGCGAGCCCGGGTTACGTGTCGCGCGACGAGGTGCCCGGGGCGGTCGTGGAGAAGGAGCGCGAGATCTACCGCCAGCAAATGGCGGACCAGAAGAAGCCGCCCCAGGTCATCGACAAGATCATCGAGGGGAAGCTCGAGAAGTTCTACGCGGAGCAGTGCCTGCTCGATCAGCCGTTCATCAAGGACGCCACGGGCAAGACCAGGGTCAAGGACCAGGTGGACCAGGCCACCGCGAAGATGGGCGAGCGGGTGGTCGTCAAGCGCTTCGTTCGCTTCCAGGTCGGCGAGGGGGCGTAGTGGGCGCCCCCGCCCACCCGGCCGCGTACCGCCGGGTCCTGCTCAAGGTCTCCGGCGAGGCGCTCGCCGGCGCGCGCGGCTACGGGATCGATCCGGAGACCATCGGGCGGATCGCCGAGGAGATCCGCGAGGTGGTGGATCTCGGGGTCCAGGTCGCGGTGGTCATCGGCGGCGGCAACATCTTCCGCGGTATGGCCGCCGGCTCCGGCGGGATCGAGCGCGCCACCGGCGACCACATGGGGATGCTCGCGACCGTGATCAATGCGCTCGCGCTGCAGGATGCCATCGAGAAGGTGGGCGTGCCCACGCGGGTCCTCTCAGCCATCGAGATGCGGGCCGTGGCGGAGCCGTACATCCGCCGGCGCGCGATGCGGCACCTGGAGAAGGGCCGGGTCGTGGTGTTCGCGGCCGGGACCGGCAACCCGTTCTTCACCACGGACACGGCGGGAGCGCTCCGGGCCATCGAGATCGGCGCCGAGGCGATCCTCAAGGCCACGAAGGTGGACGGCATCTACACGGCCGACCCGGCCAAGGACCCGACCGCCTCCCGGCTCCCGCGCGTGACGTACATCGAGGTGCTGAACCGGGGGCTGCAGGTGATGGACACCACGGCCATCTCCCTCTGCATGGAGAACAAGCTCCCCATCGTGGTGTTCGACCTCACCCGTCGCGGCAACATCCGCCGCATCGTGATGGGAGAGCCGGTGGGCTCGGTTGTCTCCGCCGATCTCACGCCTCCCAGGGGGTGACCGACCATGCAAGTGCTGCTCAAGGACATGGAAGCCCGCATGCAGGCGGCGGCGGACCTCCTGACGAGGGAGTTCGCGGGAGTGAGGACCGGCCGGGCCAGCACGGCCCTGCTGGACGCGCTACGGGTGGAGTCCTACGGCACGCTCACCCCGATCAGCCAGATCGCCTCGCTGTCCGTGCCGGATCCGAAGACCCTGGTCATTCAGCCCTGGGATGCGTCGCAGATGCCCGCCATCGAGAAGGCCATTCTCAAGTCGGACCTGGGACTCACCCCGGCCAGCGATGGCAAGGTGATCCGGCTGAACATGCCGACCCTCACGGAGGAGCGCCGGAAGCAGCTCGCCAAGACCGTGGGCAAGCTGGCCGAGGAGGCGCGCGTGGCGATCCGCAACGTGCGCCGGGAGGCCAATGACAAACTCAAGACCCTCGCCAAGGACAAGAAGGTCTCCCAGGACGAGGAGCGGCGCGGCCACGACCTGATCCAGAAGACCACGGACAGGTTCACCGGCAAGGTGGATGAGCTGGCGAAGAAGAAGGAGCGCGAGATCCTGGCGATGTAGAGGTGTTCTTGGGACGCCGTCCTCGTCTATGGCCCTGATTTTCCTGGAAGGTCACCCGCTCCTCAGGTACACTTGAACGCCATGGCGTTCACCCCCGGAACAGGCGTCCCCTCGGCAGAGCTGTCCCTTCTGGCCGACGAGGACCTCCGGGAGCGGGTGCTGGCAGGCCCTCTTCCCCGCCACGTGGCGATCATCATGGATGGCAACGGCCGCTGGGCCACCCGCCGCGGTCTGCCCCGGGTGGCTGGCCATCGCGAGGGGGTCAAGGCCGTCCGCGAGGTCGTGCGCGCCGCCGGCGAGCTCGGGATCACGTTCCTCACGCTGTACGCCTTCTCCTCGGAGAACTGGAACCGCCCGATCGCCGAGGTCTCCACCCTGATGACCATCCTCGAGCGCAGCATCGCCCGGGAGCTGCCGGAGCTCATGGCGCGCAACGTCCGCTTTCGCGTCATCGGCCGCCCCAACGGGGTGCCTGCGGCGGTGCAGCGGAGGATCGACCGGCTGGTGAAGGCGACGGCCGACAACACGGGCCTCACCCTGCTGATGGCCCTGAACTACGGCGGCCGCGACGAGCTGGTGGACGCCGCCCGGCGGCTCGCCGAGGAGGTCCGTGCAGGCGCGCTCAGGCCCGAGGAGATCGATGAAGCACGGCTCTCGCGGGCGCTGTACACCGGCGGCGTACCCGACCCCGATCTCCTCATCCGGACCAGCGGCGAGATGCGGGTCTCCAACTTCCTCCTGTGGCAGATCGCCTACACGGAGATCTGGGTCACGTCAACGCTCTGGCCCGATTTCGGCCGGCGCGACCTCTACGTGGCTGTGGCCGAGTTCCAGTGCCGCGACCGCCGCTTCGGGCGGGTGTGATGGACAGGACGCATCACGTGCCGCTACCGACGGACGTGCAGGCGGCCGGGGAGAGGCGGGGCGCCGCCCTCGCCAAGCGCGTCCTCAGCACCCTGGTCCTCCTCCCCTTGTTTGTGGCCGTGGTGGTGGCCGGGCCGGTGTGGCTCTTCGGCGTGCTGATCGTGCTCGTCTCGGCCGTGGGGCAGTGGGAGTTCACCGGGATGTTTGAGCGGGCGGGGGTCCGTCCCTTCCGGGCCCTGGGGCTGGCGGGCGGCGTCGTGGTCACGGCCAGCTTCGCCCTGCCCATGTCCGAGCGGCTGGCGCTCACCGCCGTGGTCCTGGCGGTCTTCACCGCGTCGCTCTGGGGACGCGACGGCGCCCGGATCGACTGGGGGCCGGCGGCCGTTACCCTGTTCGGTATCTGTTACGTCAACTGGTTGCTCGGCTACGGGTTCTGGCTGCGAGATCTGGAGGCCGGCCCCGAGTGGGTGCTGCTCCTGGTCTGGGTGACATGGGTTGGGGAGACCGCCGCCTATCTCGTCGGCTCTGCGGTCGGGAGGCGGAAGCTGGCCCCGGTGATCAGCCCCCACAAGACGGTGGAGGGCGCCGTGGCCCAGCTGGTGGTGTCGGTGCTGGCGGCGCTGGCGGCCAGGGCGTGGTTCCTCGGGGCACTCACGCTCCGCGAGGCGGTGG
Organism: Candidatus Rokuibacteriota bacterium; assembly: GCA_016184305.1. Taxonomy (GTDB): domain Bacteria; phylum Methylomirabilota; class Methylomirabilia; order Rokubacteriales; family CSP1-6; genus UBA12499. The sequence goes on from JACPCX010000175.1 coordinate 20,738, forward strand.
TGGTGGGCCTGCTGCTGGGTGTCGCGGGCCAAATCGGCGACCTCGTGGAGTCGGCCATCAAGCGGAGCGTCGGGACCAAGGACACCGGGCGCGTCATCCCGGGCCACGGCGGTATCCTGGACCGGGTGGACAGCCTGCTCTTCAACGCCCCGGTGCTCTTCTACTATGTCACCTATGGGAGGCTCGCCGGCGCATGAAGCGCGTCATCCTGCTGGGCGCGACGGGCTCCATCGGCCGCCGCACGCTCGAGCTGGTCGACCAGTTCCCGACCCGGTTCCGCGTCGAAGGGCTCGCGGCCCGCGGCTCCAACCCCGAGCTCATCGCCGACCTCTGCCTGAAGCACCGGCCGCGGGCTCTGGCGATCACCGATTCCCGGGCCGTGGACGCGGTCGTGCGGGCGCTGCCGCACCCCCGGCCGGAGATCTTCTCGGGCGCGTCGGGGCTCGTGACGCTCGCCTCGCAGGTGGACGCCGACGTGGTCCTCGCCGGCATCGTGGGCGGGGCAGGGCTCCTGCCGACGATGGCGGCCATCCAGTCGGGCAAGGCGATCGCGCTGGCCAACAAGGAAACGCTCGTGATGGCAGGCCCCCTCATGACCCACGCGGCCCGGGAGCGGCGGGTGCCGCTCTTGCCAGTGGACTCGGAGCACAGCGCCATCTTCCAGTGCCTCCAGGGGCACAACCGGTCCGAGGTGCACCGCATCCTCCTCACGGCCTCCGGGGGGCCCTTCCGGCGGCGGTCGAAGGCCGACCTGGCTCGCGTGACCGTCGAGGAGGCGCTCGAGCACCCGACATGGAAGATGGGCGCCAAGATCACGGTGGACTCGGCCACGCTCATGAACAAGGGGCTCGAGGTGATCGAGGCCCGCTGGCTCTTCGACCTCGTGCCCGGCCAGGTGCAGGTGATCGTCCACCCCCAGTCCATCGTCCACTCCATGGTCGAGTACGTGGACGGCTCGGTGATCGCCCAGCTCGGCGTGGCCGACATGGGGATCCCCATTCTCTACGCGCTGACCTACCCGAACCGTCTCCCCGGCGCCTCGGAGCGGCTCGATCTCACGCGCGTCGGGGCGCTGACCTTCGAGGAGCCCGATCTGGAGCGTTTCCCGTGCCTGGGCCTCGCGCGCCGAGCCCTCCTGGACGGCGACTGTGCGCCCGCCATCCTGAACGCTGCCAACGAGGTGGCCGTGGCCGCCTTCCTCGCGGGGCGCGTCCCGTTCACCCGGATCTCCGGGCTGATCGAGGAGGCGCTGGCGCGTGTCCCAGGCCGCCGGCTCACCGGCATTGACGTGTGCGTCGAGGTGGACGGGGAAACGCGCCGGCGCGTGAGCGAATGGCTACCGGCCGGGAGTGGTCCTGCCGTCCGCGCAGCGGCCGGCGATGGAGGGGGAGGGCTGTGACGACGATCCTGGCGTTCGTGGTGGTCATCGGGCTCCTGATCCTGATCCACGAGCTCGGCCACTTCATCGTGGCGCGGCTGTGCGGCGTGGGGGTGGAGCGCTTCTCCCTGGGCTTTGGCCCAGTTCTCTGGCGCTTCAAGGGCAAGGAGACCGAGTACTGCCTCTCCGCCATCCCCATGGGCGGATACGTGAAGATGATGGGGGACGATGAGAACCCGCTGGAAGGCGGCAAGGGGGAGATCGCCGATCCCGCCAAGTCCTTCCACCTCAAGCCCCTCCTGGCGCGCTTCGTGATCGTGTTCGCCGGGCCGGGCATGAACTTCGTGCTGGCGGCGGTCATCGCCGCCCTGGTGTTCATGATCGCCGGCCAGCCGGTCTCCCCCGCCGTGCTGGGCCACCCGGCTCCGGACGGGCCGGCGGCGCGGGCGGGCCTCCGGCTGGGCGATCGCGTCGTCGCCGTGGGCGGGCAGCGGGTGCAGTACTGGGAGGATGTCCTGCGCGCCGTCCACGATGGGCGCGGGCGGCCGCTGGAGCTGACGGTGTCGAGCCCGGGGGGCGAGCGGACGGTCACCGTGACGCCCTCGCGCACCACCGGGCGGGATGTATTCGGCGATGAGCGGGAGGCGTGGGACCTCGGGGTGCGCTCCTTCACGCCCGCCGCCATCGGTGCCGTGGTCGCGGGTTACCCGGCCGCCAAGGCCGGTCTCAGTCAGGGCGACACCGTGATCGCTATCGAGGGGAAGCCCGTCCTGTCCTGGGAGGATTTGGCCGAGGCGATCTACAAACGGGCGGGCCAGCCGACCCGCCTCGAGGTTCGCCGGGGCCAGGAGATTGTCGCGGTCTCGGTGGTGCCCACCCCCGTGAAGGACCGCGGCCCCGACGGCAAGGAGATCGAGGTCGGGCGCATCGGCATCTCTCCATCTCCCAGGGGGACCTACGTGCGCTCGAACCCCGCCGTGGCCATCTGGGAGGGCGCGACCTGGACGGCCTGGGTGACGCGACAGACGGGCGTCGGGCTGTACAAGATCGTGGTGGGGCAGATATCGAGCTCCAACATCGGGGGACCGATCCAGATCGCTCAGGCGGCCGGAGAACAGGCTCGTCAGGGGCTTTCCAGCTTGGCCTTGTTCACGGCGGTGATCAGCGTGAACCTGGCCTTGCTCAACCTCTTGCCGGTGCCCATGCTGGACGGCGGGCACCTGCTCTTCTTCGTGTGCGAGGGGGTCTTGAGGCGCCCGCTGTCGCTCCGAAAGCGGGAGGTGGCGCAGCAGGTGGGCTTCGTGCTGCTGATGCTCCTGATGGTGTATGCGGTCTACAACGACCTGGCGCGCATCGATGTCTTCAAGTTCTTTCGCTGAGCATCCGGCCGGGGCGGCGCAGCCGCTCGGCGGGGTGGAGGGAGCGCGATCCATGTTTGAACGGCGCAAGACCCGGCAGATCGAGCTGGGCACGCTCAAGGTGGGAGGCGACGCTCCCGTCACCGTGCAGTCGATGACGAAGACCGACACCCGCAACGTGGAGGCCACCCTGCTGCAGATCTGGGCCCTCGAGGCGGCGGGCTGCGACATCGTCCGCTGCGCCGTGCCGGTCAAGGAAGCGGCGGAAAAGCTCGGGGAGATCAAGCGGCAGATCCGGATCCCTCTCGTGGCCGACATCCACTTCAACTACCGGCTCGCGCTCATCGCCCTCGATCAGGGTGTGGATGGCCTGCGGCTCAACCCCGGCAACATCGGCGGCAAGCAGATCGTCATGGAGGTGGTCGCCGCCGCCAAGGAGCGGAAGATCCCGATCCGGATCGGCGTCAACGGCGGCTCCCTCGAGAAGGACCTGCTGGCCACGTATGGCGGGCCCACGGCCCAGGGCATCGTGGAGTCGGCGCTCCGTCACATCCGCATTCTGGAAGACTGCAATTACCCGGAGATGAAGGTCTCGCTGAAGGCGTCGGACCCGGCGATGATGATCGAGGCGTATCGCCTGCTGGCAGACCAGGTGGAGTATCCCTTCCACCTGGGAGTGACCGAGGCCGGCACTCCGGGCGTCGGCACCATCAAGTCCGCCGTGGGGCTCGGGACGCTCCTGGCCGAGGGGATCGGCGACACCATCCGCGTCTCCCTGTCGGCGGACCCGACGGAGGAGGTGCGGGTCGGGATCGACATCCTCAAGGCGCTGGGCCTGCGCCAGGGCGGGCTCACCTTCGTCTCGTGCCCCTCGTGCGGGCGCGCGGACGTGGACCTCGTGGCGCTGGCCAAGGCGTGCGAGGACAAGCTCCGGGGGCTCAACGAGGAGATCCACGTGGCCGTCATGGGCTGCGAGGTCAACGGCCCAGGCGAGGCGCGGGCCGCCGACATCGGCGTGGCCGGGGGCAAAGGCGTCGGCCTGATCTTCCGGAAGGGCGAGGTCGTCCGGAAGGTGCCCGAGGCGCAGATCGTGGATGCCATGTGGGAAGAGGTGGAGTCGTTCATCGCAGAGAGGAAGGCCGCCGAGGGCGCGGCGGGGCCATAGGAGCGGGGTCCGTGGGACAGTACGAGCGGCACGTGTTCGTCTGCACCTCCGGGAAGACCTGCCCGACCCAGGGCGACGTGGAGAAGTACGTCAAGGCCCTGCGCACGGGTGTGGCCGCGGCCGGGAAGCGACAAGAGATCCGGATCAACAAGGCCGGGTGTTTCTCCCAGTGCGGACACGGGCCCATGATCGTCGTCTATCCCGAGAATGTCTGGTACGGGGGCGTGCAGGAATCGGACCTCCAGGAGATCCTCGAATCCCACATCCTCGGTGGCACGCCCGTCAAGCGGTTGGTCTACGACCCCGGCGTCCCGGGGCCCAACAAGCGCCCGGAGGGCCGGTAGCGTCCATGCGCTGGAGCCGATCGCTCATTCCCACACTCAAGGAAGACCCCGCAGATGCGGAGGCCATCAGTCACAAGCTCATGGTGCGCGCCGGGCTGGTGCGGCAGCTGGCGGCGGGGATTTACGTGTACCTGCCGGTGGGCCTTCGCATCCTGAACAAGGTCAACACCATCATCCGCGAGGAGATGAACGCCATCGGGGGCCAGGAGCTGACGATGCCGGTACTCCACCCAGCGGAGATCTGGCAGCAGTCCGGCCGCTGGGATGCGATCGGCGGTGAGATGTTCCGGCTCAAGGACCGCAACCAGCGGGACATGTGTCTCGGCATGACCCACGAGGAGGTCGTCGCGTGGCTCGCGGCTCACGAGATCCGCTCCTATCGGGACCTCCCCCAGGTCTGGTATCAGATCCAGACCAAGGAACGCGACGAGGCCCGGCCCCGCTCGGGCGTGCTTCGAACACGCGAATTCCTGATGAAGGACTCCTACACGCTGGATCCGGACCACGCTGCGCTGGACAAGTCCTACAACGATCACAAAGGCGCGTACTGCCGCATCTTCGACCGCTGCGGCATCGAGTACGTGGTGGTGGACTCGGACCCCGGCATGATGGGCGGCTCGGGCTCCCACGAGTTCATGGCGCCGAGCGCGGCCGGTGAGGACGACGTCGCGCTCTGCGACGGGTGCGGGTATGCGGCCAACGTCGAGCTGGCCCGGGGCGTTCCGGTGCAGGGGGTGCCGCCGGCGTGGACATTCGGGGAGGTGGCCACGCCCGAGGCCCGGACCATCGCCGAGGTCTGCGCGCTCCTCGGGATCGAGCCGGCGGTGACCATCAAGTCGCTGGTCTTCATGGGGCCGGAGGGCCCGGTACTGGCCCTGGTCAGGGGCGACCACGCGCTGCACGAGCGGAAGCTCGCGCGCGCGCTCCGCGCGGAGCCGCGTCCCGCCCAGGCCGACGAGGTGCGGGAGCATCTCGGGGTGCCGGTCGGGTTCGTCGGGCCCGTCAAGGTCAGCGGCGTGAGCCGCATCGTGGCCGACGAGTCGCTCCGGCAGGGGAGCTACGCAACCGGAGCCAACCGTGATGGCTGCCACCTCACCGGTGTCGTTCCGGGCCGCGATTTCCAGTGCGAGTGGGCCGACCTGCAGACCGTCCTGCCGGGAGACGCCTGCCCCTCATGTGGACTTCCGCTCCGGGTGGCACGGGTCATCGAGGTGGGGAACATCTTCAAGCTGGGCACCAAGTACTCCGTCCCGCTCGGCGCGGTCTATCTCGACGAGCAGGGTCGGGAGCGGCCGATCGTCATGGGCTCCTATGGCATCGGGCCGGCGCGGATCGCAGCGGCTGCCGTCGAGCAGCGCCACGACGCGGATGGCATCATCTGGCCGTGGAGCATCGCGCCCTTTCAGGTGCATCTGATTCCCGTGGCCATCCGGGACGCGGTCCAGGCCAGTGCCGCCGAGGAGATCTACCGGGATCTCACGGGGGCGGGCTTCGAGGTGCTCATGGACGATCGCGACGAGCGTGCCGGCGTGAAGTTCAAGAATGCCGACCTCCTGGGCGTCCCCATCCGTGTCACGGTGGGACAGGGGTTCATCAAGGAAGGGCTGGTGGAGATCCGCGAGCGGGGGACCCGCAGGGAGCGGCGGGTGACGCGGGCGGAGGTGGTCGCGACGGTCGGAGACGTCGGCAGAGAGCTGTCCGGAGGCTGATCGCGCCGAGCTCCCTTGCAGGAGTGCCTCGGCGTGTGCTAAGGTGTCGTCAAAAGTGGGCGAAGCCCACTTTTTTTTCTGACGTTTTCCTGGGGGGTTGTGGGCCGTGAGTGACCCGGAAGGCCGGCTCGGGCGCATCGAGGCTGTGCTGTCCCCGGTCGTGCAGGAGCACGGGCTCTCGCTGGTGGACGCTGAATGGCGCAGGGAAGGCCGGCGGTGGGTGCTCCGGTTGTTCGTGGACAAGCCCGGGGGGGTCACGATCGCCGACTGCCAGCGTCTGAGCCACGAGGCGGGTGACATGCTCGATGTCTCCGGCCTCCTCGAGGAGGCCTACGACCTCGAGGTGTCCTCTCCGGGATTGGACCGCGAGTTGCGGAAGGACCGGGAGTTCGCCTGGGCGATCGGCAAGGAACTGCGGTGCTGGGTGCGCGAGCCCGTCGGCGGGCGCACCGAGTTCTGCGGTCGGCTGGTGGCGGTCACGGCCGGAGAGGTGATCGTCGAGGATGCACAGGGGGAGACGAGCATGCTGCCGCGCCATCTCGTGACCAAGGCGCGCCTGGTGCCCGTGTCCGCCGGCCGGCGGGCGCAGCAGGGGCGATGATCAACAAAGAGCTCATCTACGTGATCCAGCAGATCGGCAACGAGAAGGGGATCGGGACCGAGGTCCTCTTCGAGGCGCTGGAGTCCGCCCTGCTCTCGGCGTCCAAGAAGACCATGGGCGCCGCCGACAACGTGCGGATGCATCTGAACCGGCAAACGGGCGCCCTCCAGGTTTTCGCCCGGAAGAGGGTTGTGGCGGAGGTCTCCGATCCGACGCTCGAGATCAGCGTGGCCGAGGCCCGGGCGCTGAACAGCGATGCGCGGCTGGAGGACGAGCTCGAACTGGAGCTGCCGCACAAGGAGTTCGGGCGCATTGCCGCGCAGACGGCGAAGCAGGTGATCCTCCAGCGGGTCCGCGACGCCGAGCGCGACGCGATCTACGCGGAGTTCATCGACAAGGAAGGCAAGATCGCCCGGGGCGTCGTGCACCGCATCGAGAAGCGCAACGTCATCGTGGAGCTCGGCAAGACCGAGGGCGTGATCCCGGAGCGCGAGCAGATCCCGGGAGAGCGCTACAACCCCGGCGATCGGGTGCGGGCGTACGTGCTGGAGGTCAAGAAGACGGCCAAGGGCCCGCAGATCATGCTGTCCCGGACCCACCCGGGGCTGCTGGCGCGGCTCTTCGAGGCCGAGATCCCGGAGATCGCCGAGGGCATCGTGCAGGTGCGGGCGGCGGCACGGGAGCCCGGCGAGCGGGCGAAGGTGGCCGTCGCCTCCACCAAGCGCGACGTGGACCCGATCGGCGCCTGCGTCGGGCTTCGCGGCACGCGCATCCAGGTCATCAGCCGCGAGTTGCGCGGGGAGAAGATCGACATCGTGGAGTGGTCGGCCGATCCCGCCACGTTCGTGGGCCGGGCGCTCTCCCCCGCGAAGGTGGCGTCGGTCACGGTGGGCGATCTCGAGGAGCAGGGCGATCACCGCTCCGTCCTCGTGGTGGTGCCGGACAACCAGCTCTCCCTCGCCATCGGCAAGCGCGGCCAGAACGCCCGCCTCGCCGCCAAGCTCACCGGTCTCCGGGTCGACATCAAGAGCGAGACCGAGGTGGAGGAGGAGCGGCGCCGCGAGGAGGAGGAGCGGATCCTCGGACGGGAGGCGCTGGTCGAGCTTCCCGGCGTGGGGCCGCAGCTCGTCGAGCGCCTCGTCGAGGCGGGGCTGTCCTCGCCCGCTCGCATCGTGCGCGGAGGCCTGAGCGCTCTGGAGACCGTGCCCGGGGTCGGCGAGAAAAAGGCCACCAGCCTGCTCGCGTCAGCCACGCAGTGGCTGGCCCAGCATCCCGCGCCCCAGCCCGTTTCCGAGGCGGAGGCCGCTGCCGGCGAGGCCGCGCTGGAGACGGAACCCGAGGGGCAACCGCGCGTCGAGGAGGGCGCGGAGAGTGCGGGGGAGGGCAGCACTGCGGAACATCCCCCCCGCGCCTCGACGGGGTGAGAGCGGGACCCGGGCGGACCTGTCTCGGGTGTCGGCAGGTTCGCCCCAAGGCAGCGCTCCTCCGGCTGAGTCGAGGCGAAGATGGTCGGGCGCAGGTGGGTGCGACGGGTACAGGGCGCGGCGCCTATGTGTGCCCGTCGGAGGAGTGCCTGGGGCGGGCGCTCAGCAAGGGCCGGCTCGGTCACGCCTTCAAGCGGGCGACAGAGCCGCCCGCTGACGCTCCGGCCACGATCCTGGCCACGGCCCTTGGGGGAGTGCGGGGGCCATTTCTGGGCCCCCGCTGATGGTAGAGAGTGGAGCCTGAGGCCTGGCGGGGGGTGAAGGCATGGCGGGGGCCATTTCTGGGCCCCCGCTGATGGGAGCGAGTCGAGCCCGAGGGCTCGTGCGATGTGCAGGCATGCGGGGCAGGATTCCGGGCAAGGGGGAGACAGGCTTTGGCAGGACGCTTGAAGATCATTGACCTCGCGAAGGAGCTCGGCGTGACGAGCAAGGATTTGCTCGTGGCGCTGGAAGGAATGGGGCAGAAGGGAAAGCGGGCCATGACCCCGCTGGATACGGCCACCGCCAACGAGCTCCGTGTCAAGCTCGGCCGAGGGCGAGAGCTGCCCGTGGAGGCCAAGCCGAAACGCGCGGCCAAACCAAAGACGGCTCCCGAGGGTGGGGTGGGCATCGCTGTCGCCGAGCCGGCGAAGAAGCGAGCCGCAGGACAACGCGAGGCGAAGCCGGCCGCACGAAAGCCAGCCGCCAGGGCTCCCAAGGTGGAGTCGGCCGCCGAGGTAGTCAAGCCGGCCGCCACCATCTTCCGTCCGGCCCCTGCCGTTCCAGTTCCGCCGCCTGCTGGCGAGCTGATCCCGGCGGCGGGAGCCGCCCCGGCTGCTCCTGCCGCTCCCGCCGAGCCGACGAGGTTCGAGCCCCCGAAGCTCGAGCCGCTCAGGCCGGCCGTGGCCAGGCCTGCGCCCGGCGACTCGATGCGTCCCGCCGCTGCCGCGCCGCCGATGGTGCCGGGTATCCCGAAACCCCCGGCGCCGCCGCCGCGAGTCCTGACGCCGACCGCCACGGCCGCGGCGCCCGCGGCACCCGCGGCACCGAGCGTGAAGCCCGCCATGCCGGTCCCTGCCGCGCGCCCCGCGGTCCCGGGTCGTCTGGTGACACCGGCGGCGCCGGCGGTCGCCGCGCCGCCCGCCCGTGCGGCCGCGCCGGTCGCGCCCCCCGCGCCCGCTGAGGTCGAGCCGAAGCCTGCCGTCGCTGCGCCTCCGGCCGAGCCCGAGCCGCCCGCCGAGATCAAGCGCGAGCTGGTCAAGCTGCCCGAGTCCGTCACGGTGGGTGAGCTGGCGGCGGCGATGCGGCGGAAGTCCGGCGAGGTGATCAAGGCGCTACTCGATCTGGGTGTCATGGCCAGCGTCAACGAGGTGCTCGATCCCACGGCCGCCAAGCTGGTCGCCGACAAGTTCCACTTCGACGTCGAGGTGCGGTCGCTGGAAGGCGACCTCCTCGAAGAGGAAGAGACTGACCCGAGCCAGCTCGTCACGCGGCCGCCGGTCGTCACGGTCATGGGCCACGTCGACCACGGGAAGACGTCCCTCCTGGACGCCATCCGCACCACGAAGGTCGCCGAGAAGGAGTTCGGCGGCATCACCCAGCACATCGGTGCGTACCAGGTGGAGACCCCTCACGGCAAGGTGACCTTCCTCGACACGCCGGGCCACGAGGCCTTCACCGCCATGCGGGCCCGCGGAGCCCAGGCCACGGACATCGTCATCCTGGTCGTGGCCGCGGACGACGGCGTCATGCCGCAGACAGTCGAGGCCGTGAATCACGCCAAGGCCGCGAACGTGCCCATCCTGGTGGCGGTGAACAAGATCGACAAGCCGGGCGCCGATCCCGATCGGGTCAAGCGGGAGCTCTCCAATCTGGGGCTCGTGCCCGAGGACTGGGGCGGGCAGACGATCTTCGTGCACACCTCGGCCAAGAAGGGCGACGGCATCCAGCAGCTCCTGGAGATGACGGCGCTGCAGTCGGACATCCTGGAGCTCAAGGCCAACCCGAGTCGTGCGGCCCGCGGGGTGATCGTGGAAGGGCGGCTCGATCGCGGACGCGGTCCCGTGGCGACGGCGCTGATCCAGTCGGGAACGCTGAAAGAGGGCGACGCCGTCGTGGTCGGCTCCCGGTCAGGCCGGGTCCGCGCCATGTTCAACGATCGCGGCAAGAAGGTCCAGAAGGCCGGGCCCTCCGATCCGGTGGAGGTCCTCGGCCTCTCGGGCGTGCCCCAGGCCGGCGACACGCTGCTGGTGGTCGCCGACGAGCGCAAGGCGCGCCAGATCGCGACCGTGCGCTCGGAGCGAGACAGGCTCAAGGGCAAGGGCGGCACGCGGATCACCCTGGAGGAGCTGCACAAGCAGATCGAGGCGGGCGAGGTCAAGGAGCTCCGGCTCGTGCTCAAGGCCGACGTCCAGGGATCGGTGGAAGCCCTCACGGAATCCCTCGAGCGGCTCTCCACCGACGAGGTGAAGCTCAAGGTCATCCACGGCTCCGTGGGTGCGGTGAACGAGTCCGACATCATGCTGGCCTCCGCCTCCAACGCCATCGTCCTCGGCTTCAATGTCAAGGCCGATCCCAAGGCGGCGTCGCAGGCGCAGGCCGACGGTGTGGATCTCCGCAGCTACAACGTCATCTACGACGTGATCAACGACGTCAGGGCGGCGCTGTCCGGGATGCTCGCTCCCGAGATCCGCGAAGTGATCCTGGGACGAGCCCAGGTGCGCCAGCTCTTTCCCATCACCAAGCTGGGCTTGGTGCTCGGATCGGCGGTGACCGAGGGCAAGATCGTGCGCGGGGCGCGAGTGCGGGTCAAGCGCGGCGAGACCGTCGCGGGCGAGGGGACGGTCAGCTCGCTGAAACGCTTCAAGGACGATGTGCGCGAGGTTCTCCAGGGGCTCGAGTGCGGCATCGGGGTCGAGGGCGTCAAGAGCGTCCAGCCGGGGGACATCATCGAGGCCTTCACCACCGAAGAGGTGGCCCGGACGCTCTGAGATGTCCGCGGCGCGCGTCGCAATCGGCACGGTGGAGATCCACCTGCCGGACGTGGGGTCGCTGAAGGGCAAGCGGCACGCGCTGAAGGGGTTGAAGGAGAAGCTCCGGCACCGGTTCGAGATCTCGGTCGCCGAGGTGGATCACCAGGATTCCTGGCAGCGCTCCACCCTGGCCCTGGCGTGCGTCTCCGCCGACTCCCGTCATGCCAACGAGGTCATCTCGAAGGCCCTCGACTTCATCGAAGACAATGTGGACGGCTACGTGATCGACGTCCAGGTGGAGATTCTCTAGCATGCAGGGAAAGCGGTTGGAACGTGTCAACCAGCTCATCAAGGAGGAGATCTCCACCCTCGTGCAGCGCGAGCTGAAGGATCCGCGGCTCGGGTTCGTCACGATCACCGAGGTGGACGTCACGCCGGATCTCAAGCAGGCCAAGGTGTTCGTGTCCGTCCTCGGGCCCGAGGAGAAGTGGGTGTCCTCGTTCAAGGCCCTCGAGAGCGCGCGAGGCTTCATGTGGAGCTGGCTGCGCAAGCACCTGGACCTCCGGGTGACGCCGCAGCTGCTCTTTCGCCCGGACCGCTCCATGGAGCACGCCGCCCGCATGCAGTCGCTCCTGGCGGGCCTCCACCGGCAGGAGCCGCCCGAGCCCCAGGAGTGATCCCGTGACCGAGCTCTTCTCGTCCCCTCCTCGGGCCCTCCTCGACGCCCTGGCCCAGCCGCGCGGTCAGGCGCTGTTGCTCGGGCATGTGCACCCGGACGGGGACGTCCTGGGCACGCTCCTCGGAGCCGGTCTCGCGCTGGAGCACGCAGGGTGGACCGTCACCTTCGCCGGACCGCACCCCGTGCCCGATGTGCTCGCCTTCCTGCCCGGGGCCGCCCGGTGGGAGGTGTGGACCGTCGCGCCGCGGATCTTCGATGTCGTCATGCTCACCGATTGCCCGGATCACGCGCGGACGGAAGGGCTCCTCGAGCAGGCGCGAGCCGCCGGAAGTCGGGTCCTCAACATCGATCACCACCCGGACAACCGCCGCTACGGCACGGTGAACTGGATCGACCCTTCGGCCGCTGCCACCGGTGAGATGATCCACGAGCTCCTCGGAGCCCTGGGGCTCACGGTGACGCCGGAGATCGCGCTGTGTCTCTTCACGGCTATCCATACGGACACGGGGTCGTTCCGCTACTCCAACACGACGGCGCGCACCTTCCGTATCGCGGCCGAGCTCACGGCCGCCGGCGCCCAGCCGGCTCTCGTGTCCGACCGGCTCTACCAGCAGCGCCCGCCGGACGCGCTTCGCCAGCTCGGCGTGGTGCTCGAGGGGACCCGCGTCAGCGACGACGGGCAGGTGGCCTGGCTCACGGTGCCGCGGGGCCTCGTCTCCGGGTCGTTCATGGCGGCGGAGGACCTGGTCGGCTACCCGCGCTCGCTGCGCGGGGTCAGGGTCGCGCTGCTCTTCAGCGAGGAGGCCCCGGGCGCGGTGAAGGTGAGCCTGCGAGGCAAGGGCGAGGTGCCCGTGAACCGCATCGCGGCACGCTTCGGCGGGGGCGGGCACGAGAACGCCGCCGGCTGCACCGTGACCGGGACGCTCGACGAGGCCACCGCCACCGTGCTGGACGCCGTGCGCGACGCGCTGGCATCCCGCGCGCGGTGAGCCAGGCGCAGCGCTCCGGGGTGCTGTCGGTCGAGAAGGGGGCTGGCGTCACCTCGTTCCAGGTCGTGGCGCATCTCCGCCGCGTCCTGCGCGCGCCGAAGGTGGGCCACGGGGGGACGCTCGATCCCGATGCAACCGGCGTGCTGCCGATCCTGATCGGCGAGGCCACCAAGCTCACGCCGTACCTCGCGGAGCTCGACAAGGAATACCTCGCCACCGTCACGCTGGGGCTCGTCACCGACACCCAGGACGCCTCGGGCGAGGTGATCGAGACGCGTGAGGTGCCCCAGCTGACGGCCGATGGGCTCAGGGGCATTGTCCAGCGCTTCGTCGGCACCATCACGCAGGTGCCGCCCATGTACTCGGCTCTCCACCACGGCGGCAAGCGTCTCTACGAGATCGCCCGGCAGGGCGGCGAGGTGGAGCGTCAGCCTCGACAGATCCAGGTGCACGCCATCACGATCGAGGCGCTCGCGCTCCCGCGTTTCACCATCCGCGTCCACTGCGGCAAGGGCACGTATGTGCGGACCATCGCGGCTGACATCGGCGAGGCTCTGGGATGCGGGGCCGTGCTGTCGGCGCTTGTGCGCACGCGCGTCGGGCCTTACGATCTGGCCTCCGCCGTGCGGTGGGTGGAGGTGCGGGACGCGCGTGACGGGGCCCGGCTCTGGCCGCGCGTGCTTCCCCTCGACTCGGCCATCCAGGGGCTCCCGGCGATCACCCTCGACCCGGCCGTCGTGCCGGCCTTCCTGCACGGACAGGCCGTATCGGCTCCCGCTGCCGCCCAGGGCGTGCTCCGGGTGTACGCGTCCGACGGCGGTCTCCTCGGTCTGGGTGTCGGCCGCGGCGCCACCGTCAAGCCCGAAAGACTCCTCCATGCGGATCCTCCACGGCCTCGCGTCCTTCCCGGTTGAGCTGACGCCGTCGGTCACGGCCCTCGGGGCCTTCGACGGCATCCACCTGGCGCACGCCAAGATCCTCGCCATTACCGTCGAGCGCGCCCGCGCGCTCGGTGTCGCGGCACTGGCCTGCACGTTCCATCCGCACCCCGCCGCGGTGCTCCGCCCGGAGCATGCCCCGGCGCCCATCGCGGCCCCGCAGGAGAATCTGGCTCGGATGGCACGGCACGGCCTCGATGCCGCCGTGGTCATCCCCTTCACCCTGGAATTCTCGAGGCTGGAGGCCGAGGCGTTCGTCGAGACCGTGCTGGTGGACAGGCTGCGGGTCAGGGAGGTCGTCGTGGGATACAACCACACCTTCGGGCGGGGCGCCCGCGGGACGGCCGCGCTGCTGCGCCAGCTGGGTGACCGGCACGGGTTCGTCGCACGCGTCGTGCCCCCGCTCCAGGTCGACGGCCAGACGGTATCCTCCAGCGCCATACGGGAGGCCCTCAGGGACGGGGACGTGGGCCGGGCCCGGGCGTTCCTGGGCCACCCGTACCTGGCGAGCGGTCCCGTCCTGCGCGGGGCCGGGCGCGGCCGGACGCTCGGCTTTCCCACGGCCAATCTGCGGCCCGATCGCCCGCTCATCCTGGCCCGGGGTGTGTATGCGGCGTGGGCGTCCTGGTCTGGCGGGCAAGCGGCCGCGGTCGTGAACGTCGGGTACCGTCCGACCTTCGGGGAGAGGGACTACTGGGTGGAGGCGTACCTGCTCGACTTCGACGGCGACCTCTACGACGAGACCCTCACGCTCTCCTTCATGGAGCGGATCAGGGCCGAGATGAAGTTCGAGAGCGCGGACGCCCTCACGCGGCAGGTGGCCGCGGATATCGTGACGGGACGCCGCCTCGCGGCCTCGTGGCCCCTCGAGGCCAGAAACGGGTGAGCGCGGCATTCGCCTTTACAGTCGGGCTGTTCCATGATAGCGTCGCTGCGTAACACCTGGGTTTTGCATCTCTCTGGAACCCGTCCTGGCGGAGTCGCAGCAGGGACCCTGGGGGCGTGGCGATTGGGGGGGGACCCCCCGGAAGGAGACCTGCATGCGTCTGTCCGTCGACAAGAAGAAGAGCCTCATCGAGCAGTTCAAGGTGCACGATGGGGACACCGGCTCTCCCGAGGTTCAAGTCGCCCTCCTGTCGGAACGCATCAACGGTCTCACCGATCACTTCAAGACCCACAAGAAAGACCATCACTCCCGGCGCGGGCTGCTGATGCTCATCGGCAAGCGCCGGGGGCTCCTGGAGTATCTCCGAAAGAAGGACGTGGAGCGGTACCGCGCCCTGACCGAGAGGCTCGGGCTCCGCAAGTGACCGCGGACCCGGACCTCATTCTGCCGCAGCGAGCCCGGCTGGGCCGGGCCCATCACATTCCTGCATCACCCCGAGCTGGAGGTTCAGTCAGCGTATGATTCACTCTGTTCAATCCGAGATCAACGGCACCGTCCTGTCCATCGAGACGGGCAAGGTCGCCAAGCAGGCCGACGGGGCCGTGGTTGTCCGCTGTGGCGGGACCATGGTGCTGTCCACGGTGGTCGCGACCAGGACGCCCATGGAGGGCCGGGACTTCCTGCCGCTCACGGTCGAGTACCGCGAGCGCGCCTACGCGGGCGGGAAGATCCCGGGGGGATTCTTCAAGCGCGAAGGCCGGCCCGACGAGAAGGAGACCTTGACCTGCCGGCTCATCGACCGCCCGGTCCGGCCGCTCTTCCCGAAGGGGTTCCGCAACGAGATCCAGGTCATCAACCTGGTCATCTCGGCCGACACCGAGCATGACCCCGACGTCCTCGCCATGGTGGGCTCCTCCGCCGCCCTCTCCCTGTCAGGCCTCCCGTTCGACGGGCCCCTGGGCGCCGTTCGTGTGGCCCTCGCGGGCGGCAAGCTCGTCGCCAACCCGACGTATGCCCAGGTGGCCGCCTCGCCGCTGGAGCTTGTCATCGCCGGCACCGAGGACGCGATCCTCATGGTCGAGTCGGGCGGCAAGGAGATCAGCGAGGAGCAGATGCTCGAGGCTCTCGCCTTCGGTCAAGAGGAGTGCAAGCGGCTCGCCCGGATGCAGAAGGAGCTCATGGCCAAGGCGGCCAAGCCGCGCTGGGCCTTCGATGCCGCCGCCGGGGCGGATCCGGCCCTCGAGGCCCGGGTCCGAGACGCCGCCGCGGCCAAGGTGGTCCAGGCCCTGTCCATCCACGAGAAGCAGGTCCGGGCGCAGGCGCTCGAGGCGGTGTTCGGTGAGATCTGCCAGGCGCTCGGGATCGACGAGGCCGGGCGGCCCAAGGCCCGCGAGTACTTCGAGAAGGTGGAAAAGGCCGAGGTGCGCCGGCTGATCGTGGACAAGGGCATCCGGGTGGACGGCCGCAGCGTGAAGGAGATCCGTCCGATCTGGTCCGAGGTGGAGTACCTGCCGAGGGCCCACGGGTCGGCCCTCTTCACTCGCGGCGAGACCCAGGCGCTGGTGGCTGTCACGCTCGGGACCAAGAACGACGAGCAGAAGATGGAGTCCTTCGAGGGGGACACGTACCGGCGCTTCATGCTCCACTACAACTTTCCCTCCTTCTCGACGGGCGAGGTGAAGCGGTTCGGCAATCCCGGTCGCCGGGAGATCGGGCACGGGGCGCTCGCCCACCGGGCCATCGAGGCCGTGCTGCCGACCAAGGAGGAGTTCCCCTACACGATCCGCATCGTCTCCGACGTCCTCGAGTCCAACGGCTCGTCCTCCATGGCCACGGTGTGCGGCGCTTCCATGGCGCTCATGGACGCCGGCGCGACGCTCAAGGCACCCGTCGCGGGCATCGCCATGGGCCTGGTCAAGGAGGGGGACAAGGTCGGCATCCTCACGGACATCATGGGCAGCGAGGACCACTACGGCGACATGGACTTCAAGGTCGCCGGCACCGAGAAGGGCATCACGGCGCTGCAGATGGACATCAAGATCAAGGGCGTCTCCGTGGACATCATGCGCCAGGCCCTGGCCCAGGCCCGGGAGGCGCGGCTGTTCGTGCTCAGGAAGATGGCCGAGACCATCACGGCGACGCGGACACAGCTCTCACCCTACGCTCCGCGCTTCGTCACCATCAAGATCCGCCCCGAGAAGATCCGCGAGATCATCGGTCCCGGCGGCAAGGTCATCCGCGGCATCCAGGAGAAGACGGGCGCCAAGATCGACGTGGAGGACGACGGCAAGGTCACCATCTTCTCGTCGAGCAACGACGCGGCCCAGATGGCACTGGGGATGATCCAGGACATCTGCCGCGAGGTGGAGCTGGACCGCATCTACGTCGGCAAGGTGAAGAGCATCAAGGAGTTCGGGGCCTTCGTCGAGGTGATCCAGGGCTCGGAAGGGCTCTTGCACATCTCGCAGATCGCCGAGAACCGCATCCGCGCCGTGGGTGACGTGCTCACCGAGGGCGACGAGGTCCTGGTGAAGGTGATCGAGATCGACAGCAGCGGGAAGGTCCGGCTCTCGCGGAAGACCGCCCTGCGCGAGCAGCCGGCGCTGGCGGATCGCGAGAAGCTCAAGCTGGCGGCGGCCGGAGACCAGAGCTAGTGGGGGACCGGTACCACAAGCATGTGCTGCCCAGCGGCATTCGCGTGGTGGCGGAGTCGATGCCGCATGTGCGGTCGGTGGCCGTCGGTGTCTGGGTAGAGACCGGCTCGCGAGTCGAGCCGGAGGACCGCGGCGGGATCTCCCACCTGATCGAGCACCTGGTCTTCAAGGGGACCGCCACGCGGTCGGCCGAGGAGATCGCCCGCGCCATCGACTCGGTCGGTGGGCACATGGACGCCTTCACCGCCAAGGAGCACACCTGTTTCTACGTGAGCGTGCTCGACGAGCACCTCCCCCTGGCCGCCGACCTCCTGACGGACATCCTGATGCGCCCGCGCTTCGCCGAGGACGACATCGAGAAGGAGAAGTCGGTCGTGTTCCAGGAGATCAAGATGGTGGAGGACACGCCCGACGATCTCATCCACGACCTCTTCGCCGAGCGGGTCTGGGCCGACCACCCGCTCGGGCGGCCGATCCTCGGCACCTGGGACTCGGTCCGGAGCTTCGGGCGGGAGACGATCCTGCGCCACTTCGAGGAGGAGTACGCCCCCACGAACATCATGGTGGCGGCGGCGGGGCATGCGGATCCGGAACGCGTGGTGGACCTGTTCGCCCCGCGCTTCGAGGGCTTCCGGCGCAAGGCCGTCCCCCGGCGCAGCGCGGCCCCGGTGCTGCACCACGGCGTCCACGTCGTGCACAAGGCCCTCGAGCAGGTCCACCTGGTCCTGGGGTTTCCGGGGATCCCGGACGGGGCGCCGGAGCGCTACGCCCTCTATCTCCTGAACGACATCATCGGGGGCAGCATGTCGTCCCGGTTGTTCCAGGAAGTCCGCGAGCGCCAGGCCCTCGTCTACTCCGTGCACTCCGGGACGCAGGCGTTCCACGACGCCGGAGTCCTCTACGTCTACGCGGGCACCGACGCGCCCAACTTCGGCAAGGTGATCGAGGCGCTCATGAAGGAGCTGCGCGCGATCAAGAAGGACGGGGTCACGGCCGAGGAGCTCCGCCGCGCCAAGGATCACCTCAAGGGCAACCTCATCCTGTCGCTGGAGTCGACCTCGAGCCGCATGAACCGCCTGGCGAAGCAGGAGCTCCGCTTCGGCTCCTTCCTGTCGGTGGACGAGATGCTCGCCGCCATCGACGCCGTCCGGCTCGAGGAGATCGAGGCTCTCATCCACCGGGTGCTCGACGACGAGCAGCTTTGCCTGCTGGCCCTCGGGCCCGTGGATCGGCACAGCCTCCCCCGCGACCTCACCCTCCGGTAGGATGATCGAGCGCTACAGCCGCCCCGAGATGGCGGGCCTCTGGACCCAGGAGGCGAAGTACGGGGCCTGGCTGCGCGTCGAGCTGGCCGTGTGCGAGGCCTACGGGCGGCGGGGGCTCATCCCGCCCGAGGCGCTGGGGCGGATCAAGGCGCGAGCCACGGTCAACCCCCAGCGAATCGACGAGATCGAAGTGACGACGCGTCACGACATCATCGCGTTCCTCACCAACCTGGAAGAGGCCATCGGCGCCGACTCCCGCTACGTTCACCTCGGCCTCACCTCCTCCGACGTGGTGGACACGGCCCAGGCGCTCCAGCTCCAGCAGGCGTGCGAGCTCCTGCTGGCGGGGCTCGAGCGTTTCCGTCGCGCCGCCGGGGGGCTCGCGGTGCGGCACAAGGACACCCTCTGCGTGGGCCGCACCCACGGGATCCACGCCGAGCCCATGATCTTCGGGCTCAAGCCGGCGGGGTGGCACGCCGAGGCCGGGCGGAACCTGGAGCGGCTGCGCCGCGCCCGGGAGGCCGTGCGGGTGGGCAAGATCTCGGGCGCCGTCGGAACCTTTGCCCACGTCGCTCCCGACGTGGAAGAGGAGGTCTGCCAGCTCCTCGGGCTCGAGCCGGCGCCGATCTCCACCCAGGTGCTTCAGCGCGACCGCCACGCCGAGCTCTGCGCGACCCTGGCGATCATCGCCGCCTCCCTCGAGAAGGTGGCGCTCGAGATCCGGTCGCTCCAGCGCACCGAGGTGCTCGAGGCGGAGGAGCCGTTCAGCGAGGGGCAGAAGGGCTCGAGTGCCATGCCCCACAAGCGCAACCCGGTGTCCTGCGAGCAGGTGTGCGGCCTGGCGCGGCTGGTCCGGGCCAACGCGCACGCGGCGCTGGAGAACGTGGCGCTCTGGCACGAGCGGGACATCAGCCACTCGTCCGTGGAGCGGGTGATCCTGCCGGACTCCACGCTCCTGGTGGACTACATGCTGCACCAGATGACGCGCGTCATCGAGGGGCTGCGGGTGTCGCCCGCGCAGATGCGCGAGAACATGGAGCGGAGCTACGGCCTCATGTTCTCCCAGCGGGTGCTCCTCTTGCTGACGGACAAGGGGCTGCCGCGCCAGCGGGCCTACGAGATGGTCCAGCGCAACGCGATGCGCGCGTGGCAGGAGCGCACCGCCTTCCGCGACCTGCTCGCGGCCGATGGGGAGGTCATGGCGCGGCTCAGCCCGGCAGAGCTCGACGCCTGCTTCGACGCCGCCTGGTACGTGAGAAACGTGGACGCCATCTACACGCGCCTGGGGCTTGGGTGAGAGGCCACTCACCATGGAGAAGCGCGCGCAGATCGAGGGGGCCCGGACAATCGGGGGAGCCGCATGAAGGCGAGGGTGCTCGTGCGGCTCAAGCCGGGGATCCTGGACGTCCAGGGCGCCTCCGTGAAGCGGGCCCTGGCCGGGCTCGGTTTCACCGAGGTACGTGATATCCGGATCGGGAAGGTGATCGAGCTGGAACTGGACGGGCTGGATGCCGCGGCGGCGCGGCAGCGGATCGACGAGATGTGCGCCCGGCTCCTGGCCAACCCCATCATCGAGGACTTCACGGTGGAGAGCCTGCCCGGGAGCTGATGTCGGACCGTTCGGCCTTGCCAGAATGGGGGGCGCGGGCTAGACTGAACGTGTCGCGACAAAAGGAGGAGCCTCGAGCCCCATGAAATTCGGCGTGGTCGTGTTCCCCGGGACCTGGAGCGATTGCGACTTCCACTATGTCATCAGCGAGGTGCTCCACCAGCCGGTCAGCTACGTCTGGCACCGGGAGACGAACCTGGCCGATTTCGACTGCCTGGTGCTCCCGGGCGGGTTCTCCTACGGCGACTACCTCCGCGCCGGCGCCGTGGCTGGCCGGTCGCCCGTGGTCGAGGCGCTCCCGGATTTCGTCGCCCGGGGCGGTGTCGTGCTCGGCTCCTGCAACGGCTTTCAGATCCTCTGCGAGGCCAAGCTCCTTCCCGGCGCGCTGATGCGCAACGAGTGTCTGCAGTATCGCTGCCAGTCCACCTACCTGAGAGTCGAGAATGCGGAGACCCCGTTCACGCGCGCCCTCAGGCCGGGGCAGGTTCTCCGGATGCCCATCTCTCACGGTGAGGGGAAATTCTACGCCGACTGGGAGACGCTCCGGGCCCTCAAGGACAAGAACCAGATCGTGTTCCGGTACTGCACGGAGGATGGGCGGCTCGCGAAGGAGGCCAATCCGAACGGCTCGCTGGACCACATCGCGGGCCTGGTGAACGAGGACGGCACCGTGCTGGGCATGATGCCCCACCCGGAGCGGGCTGCCGAGAACGCCATGGGGGGCACGGACGGCCTGCTCATCTTCCACTCGCTCCTCGGCAGCCTCGTCGAGGACGGCAGCTTCCTCAAGCGGTAAGAGACACGGCGATGGAGTGGGGCCGGGGTGCCCGGGGTCGAGCCTAAGGTCACGCAGGAGCTCGCTCTCACCCACGGCCTCACGGCCGAGGAATACGATCGCATCATCCGGCGCATCGGCCGGGAGCCCACCTTCACCGAGCTCGGCCTCTTCTCCGCGCTCTGGTCCGAGCACTGCGCCTACAAGCACTCGCGGATTTTTCTCCGCGGGCTGCCCAGCCAGGCGCCCCACGTACTCCAGGGGCCCGGGGAGAACGCGGGCATCGTGGACCTGGGCGGCGATCTCGCGCTGGCGTTCAAGATCGAGAGCCACAACCACCCCTCCTTCATCGAGCCCTTCCAGGGCGCGGCCACGGGCGTGGGCGGCATCCTCCGAGACATCTTCACCATGGGCGCCCGCCCCATCGCGATCCTGGATTCCCTGCGGTTCGGCGCCCCGGAAGACCCGAGAACCCGCCGGCTGATCGACGGCGTCGTCTCCGGCATCAGCTGGTACGGCAACTGCTTCGGGGTCCCGAACCTGGGCGGCGAGGTGAACTTCGGGCCGGAGTACGCGGGCAACCCGCTGGTGAACGCCATGGCCGTGGGCCTCGTGCGGAAGGACGGCATCCTGCGCGCGCGCGCGGAGGGACCCGGCAACCCGGTGCTCTACGTGGGGGCGAAGACCGGGCGCGACGGCATCCACGGCGCCACCATGGCCTCGGCCACCTTCGACGAGGGGGCGGAGGAGCGGCGACCGACGGTGCAGGTGGGAGACCCCTTCACGGAGAAGCTACTCCTCGAGGCGTGCCTCGAGGCGATGCAGACAGGGGCCATCGTCGGCATCCAGGACATGGGCGCCGCCGGACTCGCCTGCGCCTGCTCGGAGATGCCGGCCCGCGCCGGCACGGGGATGGAGGTGGAGCTGTCCCGCGTGCCGCAGCGCGAGCCGGGCATGACGCCCTACGAGATCATGCTCTCCGAGTCCCAGGAGCGCATGCTTCTGGTGGCGGCGCGCGGGCGTGAAGGCGAGGTCCGGCGCGTTTTCGCCAAGTGGGAGCTCGACGCGGTCGAGATCGGCACCGTGACCGACGACGGGGTGCTCCGTGCGCGCATGCACGGCGAGGTCGTGGCCGAGGTGCCCGTCAGGGCGCTGGCCGACGAGGCGCCGATCTACGAGAAGCCGACCGTTCGTCCCGACTGGCAGGACGCGCTGGAGGCCTTCGATCCCCTCACGCTCCCCGACGCGGCTGACCCGGGGCGGGCGCTGCTGGCTCTGATGAGCTCGCCCACGATTGCCTCGAAGGAGTGGGTGTACCGGCAGTATGACCAGCAGGTCGGCATCAACACGCTCGTCCTCCCCGGGTCGGACGCCGGGGTTCTCCGCATCAAGGGGACTCCCAGGGCCGTTGCGCTCACCACCGACTGCAACGCGCGTTTCGTCTATCTGGATCCGCGCCGTGGCGCGGCCATGGCCGTGGCCGAGGCGGCACGCAACCTGGCCGTGAGCGGGGCGCGGCCACTGGGGCTTACCGACTGCCTCAACTTCGGCTCGCCGGAGCGTCCCGAGATCCTGTGGCAGTTCAAGGAGGCCGTGGCCGGCATCGCCGAGGCGTGCCGCGCGCTGGAAATCCCGGTGGTGGGCGGCAACGTGTCCTTCTACAATGAAACGCTGGGGCAGGCGATTCTGCCGACCCCGGTGATCGGCATGGCCGGGCTGATCGAGGACGCGGAGTGCCGCTGCACCCAGTGGTTCAAGGAGCCCGGGGACCGGGTGGCCCTCCTCGGGCCCGATGCCGTGAGCCTCGGAGGATCGGAGTACCTCTGGACGCTTCATCGCACGCTCGCGGGCCGGCTGGCTCCGCTGGATCTGGACCTCGAGCGGACCGCGCAGGAGGCGTGCCGCGCGGCCATCGAGGCGGGCCTGGTGCGCTCGGCGCACGACTGCTCCGAGGGGGGCCTGACCGTGGCCGTGGCCGAGGCGTGCGTCAGCGGGCCGGCGACCATCGGCGCCCAGATCGGCCTGCCGGCGGCCCCACGGCCGGACCTGGCACTGTTCGGAGAGGGCCCGTCGCGCATTGTCGTGTCCGTTCCTGCCGATGCGAGGCGGGCATTCGAGGCGCTGATGGCGGAGTTCGTCATCCCGTGGCGCTGGATCGGGGTGGTCGGCGGCGAGCGGCTCGATGTCCGGATGGGCGGCGAGCTGGCCGTCAGCGTGCCGGTGATGCAGATCGCTCGCGAGTGGAGGAACGGATTTGAGCGCCATGTCAGCTGAGCGGACGCGGCTCCCGACCGACGACAAGTTCCACGACGAGTGCGGGCTCTTCGGCATCTGGAATCACCCCGAGGCGTCCAACGTCACCTACCTCGGGCTGTACGCGCTCCAGCACCGCGGCCAGGAGTCGGCCGGGATCGCGGCCACCGACGGCGACCACTTCCACGTCGAGAAGGCCATGGGGTGGGTCGCGGACGTCTTCAGCCGCGAGCGGCTCAAGCGCCTGCCTGGCAGCCGCGCCCTCGGCCATGTCCGCTACTCCACGGCGGGCAGCTCCAACCTCCGGAACGCCCAGCCCATCAGCGCCAAGACGGTGCACGGGCCGGTGGCCATCGGCCACAACGGCAATCTGGTCAACGCCCAGGAGCTGCGGCGGCAGCTGCAGGAAGCCGGCGCCGTCTTCCAGTCCTCCTCCGACACGGAGGTGATCCTCCACCTCCTGGCCCGCGCCGAGGGCCCGGGGCTCGTGGAGCAGCTCGCGCACGCGCTCTCGCAGGTCCGGGGCGCCTACAGCCTCCTGCTCCTCACGCGCTCCTCCATCGTTGCCGTGCGCGATCCCTCCGGCTTCCGGCCGCTCTCGCTGGGACGGCTGGGGGAGGCGTGGGTGGTCGCGTCGGAGACCTGCGCGCTCGATCTGATGGAAGCCACGTTCGTGCGCGATATCGAGCCCGGCGAGATCCTCGTGATCGACGAGAGCGGGCTCACGAGCTACCACCCCTTCCGGCCCCAGGAGCGACTCGCCTGCGTGTTCGAGTACGTCTACTTCGCGCGTCCCGACTCGATGCTCTGGGGGCGCAACGTGCACGTGGTTCGCAAGGCGCTGGGCCACCAGCTCGCGCGCGAGTCTCCGGTGGTGCAGGCCGACCTGGTGATCCCGGTGCCCGACTCGGGCGTGGGCGCGGCGCTCGGCTACGCCGAGGAGGCGGGGCTGCCCTACGACATCGGGCTCGTCCGGAACCACTACGTGGGGCGGACCTTCATCGAGCCGAGCCACGGCATCCGGCATTTCGGGGTGAAGGTGAAGCTCAATCCCAACCGCGAGGTCCTCGCTGGCCGGCGCGTGGTCGTGGTGGACGACTCCATCGTCCGCGGGACGACCAGCCGGAAGATCGTGAAGATGATCCGGGCGGCCGGCGCGCGGGAAGTGCACGTGCGCATCTCCTCGCCGCCCATCAAGTGGCCGTGCTACTACGGCATCGACACGCCGACGCGGAAGGAGCTGATCGGCGCGAGCCACGACGTGGGGGAGATCCAGCGCTATCTCGGCGCCGACTCCCTGGGCTACCTCTCGCTCGACGGGATGCTCAAGGCCACGGGGAATGACCCCCACCACTTCTGCCACGCCTGCTTCACCGGACAGTACAAGGTGGGCTTCGAGTCTCCCGACCGGTCCCAGCTCCAGCTGTTCGAAGCATGATACGCCGTCGCGGCGCTCGTGCGCCCGACGCTCGAGGGTAGGCTCCTGAGTCCAGATCCCCTCACGTACCGGGCGGCCGGTGTGGACATCACCGCCGGCGACGAGGCGGTACGGCGCATCGCCCGGCTGGCCGCGTCCCCCCATCGGCCCGAGGTCCTGGGTGGGGTCGGCGCCTTCGCGGCCTTCTGCCTCGCGGTACGCCCGCGCGATGCCGCGCCGGCCGCCGCGCCCCTGCGAGCGGCGGGGGAGCAGGTCTTCGAGCTGGGGGAGATCCGCGCCGGGGCATGCGGGGTCGAGTATGTCTGACGCCCCCCGCCTGCGCGTCGGCGTGCTGGCCTCGGGCCGCGGCTCCAACCTGCGCGCCATCCTCTCGGGGGTCGCGGCGGGGCGCATTCGCGCCGAGGTCGTCGTGGTGCTCTCGGACCGCTCGGGGGCGGGGGCGCTGGACATCGCACGGGACCATGGCGTCGAGGCGCTCGTCCTCGACCCGACGCCGCATCCCGGCCGCGAGGGTTACGACAGAGCGCTCATCGCTCTCCTGGAGGAGCGTCGCGTGGGGCTCGTCTGCCTTGCCGGCTACATGCGCATCCTGGGCCCCGTGTTCGTCCGCCACTTCGAGGGGCGCCTGCTCAACATCCACCCCGCCCTGCTCCCCGCCTTCCCCGGGCTCCACGCCCAGCGCCAGGCGCTCGAGCACGGTGTGCGCATCGCGGGGGCGACCGTCCATTTCGTGGACGAGGGTGTGGACACAGGGCCCATCGTGCTGCAGGCCGCCGTGTCCGTGCGGCAGGACGACACCGAGGCGACCCTGTCCGACCGGATCCTGGCCGAGGAGCACCGGATCTATCCCGAGGCCATCCGCCTCTTCGCCGAGGGGCGGCTCCGGCTCGACGACCGCCGCGTTCGCATCCTGGAGGAGCCATGAGTCGAGTACAGCGCGCGCTGATCAGCGTGCATGATAAGACGGGCGTCGTGGATCTCGGCCGGGGGCTCGCCGCTCTCGGCGTGGAGATCCTCTCCACCGGCGGCACGGCCGCGCTGCTGCGGGGCGCCGGGATCCCGGTGGTGGATGTGGCGGAGGTCACGGGGTTCCCCGAGATGCTCGACGGGCGGGTCAAGACACTGCACCCGAAGGTCCACGGAGGCATCCTGGCGCGGCGGCAGTCGCCTGCCCACATGGCGGCGCTGGCGGCGCAGCAGATCCGTCCCATCGACCTCGTGGTGGTTGCGCTCTACCCCTTCGAGAAGACGGTGGCCCACCCGGACGTCACCCTCGCGGAGGCGGTCGAGAACATCGACATCGGCGGGCCGAGCATGATCCGCGGGGCCGCCAAGAACCATGAGAGCGTCGGCGTGGTGACCGATCCCTCGCAGTACGCCCCCGTGCTCGAGGAGATCCGGCGCAACGACGGCACGCTCTCTGCGGAGACCCGGCAGAGGCTCGCCCACGAGGCGTTCAGACGGACGGCCCAGTACGACGCGGCCATCGCCGCGTACCTCCGCGATCCCAGCGCGCGCGGCCTCGCCCGGCCCGCGGCAGAGCCCGTCCCGGCACCGAGCCCGGCGGCGACCGAGGCGAGGCTCCCGGCGAGAATCGTCCTCGAGTTCGAGCGGGTCCAGGGGCTGCGCTACGGCGAGAACCCGCATCAAGCGGCGGCCTTCTATCGGCCGCCGGGCACGCCTCTGGGGCTGGCGGCCGCCGCGCAGCTGCACGGCCCCGAGCTGTCCTACAACAACCTGCTCGACTGGTCGGCGGCGCTCGGGCTCCTGCTGGAGTTCGACGACCCGGCGGCCGTGGTCATCAAGCACACGAACCCCTGCGGCGTCGCCCTCGGCGGCAGTGCCGGCGAGGCCGTCCGCAAGGCGAAGGCATGCGACCCGGTCTCCATCTACGGCGGCATCGTCGGCGTGAACCGGCGGCTGGACCTCGAGGTGGTGAAGGAGCTGTCGGGCATCCTGCTGGAGATCCTCTTCGCGCCGGACTTCGCCCCGGAGGCGCTGGAGGAGCTCCGGCGCACGAAGAAGAAGTGCCGGGTCTTCCGGCTGCCAACCCTGCGCGGCGACGACCCGGTGCGGATGGTGGAGACGCGCAGTGTCGTCGGCGGTCTCCTCGTGCAGGACCCCGATCTCGCCGACCTGGATCCCGCCGCGCTCAG
Source organism: Candidatus Rokuibacteriota bacterium (assembly GCA_016184305.1). Taxonomy (GTDB): domain Bacteria; phylum Methylomirabilota; class Methylomirabilia; order Rokubacteriales; family CSP1-6; genus UBA12499. Next base: position 47,370 of record JACPCX010000175.1, read on the forward strand.
GGTCGTGTCCCGGCGCCCGCCCACTGACGCCGAGCTGCGGGCGCTTCGCTTCGCGTGGCGCGTGGCCAAGCACGCCAAGTCCAACGCCATCGTGCTCGCCAGGGCGGATCAGGTCATCGGGGTAGGCGCCGGGCAGATGAACCGGGTGGACTCCGCCCGAATCGCGGTGATGCGCGCCAGGGAGATGGGCCTCGAGACGCGGGGCACGGTCTGCGCCTCGGACGCCTTCTTCCCCTTCCGCGACGGGCTCGACGTGGTGGCGCAGGCCGGCGCCACGGCGGCGCTTCATCCCGGGGGATCGGTCCGGGACGAAGAGGTGATCGCCGCCGCCAACGAGCACGGCATGGCGATGGTCACGACCGGCATCCGCCACTTCAAGCATTGATGCGGTGACCGTGGCCCAGCCCGAGCGCCTCTTCACCCTGCGGGAATTGACCCGCCTGCTGCGCCTCACCGCCAGGCGAGCCGCCCAGCTCCGGCGCCTCGGCCTCCTGCCCGCCGACGGCGAGGGTTACCGCTTCCGCGATCTCGTGGCCTGCCGCGTGGGCGCGGCCCTGCTCGAGGCGGGGGCCACCGTGCGGCAGGTGCGCGAGGCGCTCGAGGGCGCCCGGCGGCTCGCTCCCGACGCCGAGGCGCCGCTCGCCGAGCTGCGCTTGCTGGTGGAGGACCGGCGCGTGATCATGGAGCAGGACCGCCTGCGGTTCGATCCGCGCACCGGGCAGGGGCTCCTTGACTTCTCCGAGGCGGAGCTGGTGCGGGAGGCCACCGAGTCCCTCTCGTGGGGAATGGTCCGTCCCCTGATCCCGCCGGCGCAGGACGCGGAGGCGTGGTTCGCGCGCGCGTCGGCCTGGGACGGCGATCCCGAGCAGTGGGAGGCGGCAGTGGAGGCCTACGGGCGCGTGGTGTCCATCGACCCGGGCTATGCCGCGGCATGGAACAACCTCGGGCTGCTGCAGCACCGCATGGGCCACTACGAGCGGGCGGGGCAGTGCTACGAGGCCGCGCTGGCGGCCGACGAGGCCTGCCCGCAGGCCGCGTTCAACCTGGGCTCGCTGCACGAGGACCTGGGCGACTTCCCCGTGGCCATCACCTGGTACCGCCGTGCCATCGAGATGCAGCCCGATTACGCCGACGCCCATTTCAACCTGGCGGGGGTGCTCGGCAAGGTCGGGCGGGGCGAGACGGCGGCGCACCACTGGCGGCGCTACCTCGAGCTGGACCTCGGGAGCCCCTGGGCCCAGATCGCCCGCTCCCATCTCGCCGCGGTGGAGGGCCGGCCTGACCGTGGGGAGCGCTCCGGGGAGGGGGACGAATGAAGGCGCTCCTGGTCGGTGGCGGCGGGCGCGAGCATGCGCTCGCGTGGAAGATCGCTCAAAGCCCGCTCCTGAGCGGGCTCGTGGTCGCTCCCGGCAATCCCGGTATCGCGCGCCACGGCCGCTGCGTGCCCGTGCGCGCCACGGCCGTGGACGACCTGGTGGCGCTGGCCGCGGCAGAGCGTGTGGACCTCGTGGTCGTGGGGCCCGAGGCGCCGCTGGCGCTCGGGCTCGGCGACCGGCTGCGGGCGGCGGGGCTCGCCGTCTTCGGTCCCGCCGCCGCCGCCGCGCGCCTCGAGAGCAGCAAGGCCTTCGCCAAGGACCTGATGGCGCGCCACGGCATCCCCACCGCGCGCTTCCGCGTGTTCGATGCGCCAGCGCCGGCGCGCGCCTTCTGCCGCGAGCTGGGCGCGCCCCTCGTGGTCAAGGCCGACGGCCTTGCGGCGGGCAAGGGGGCACTCGTCTGCCGCAGCCTCGAGGAGGCTGACCGCGCGGTCGCGCTCTGCCTCGAGGAGCGGGCGTTCGGCGAGGCCGGCCTCCGGGTGGTCGTCGAGGAGTTCCTGGTGGGCGAGGAGGCGTCGTTCTTCGCGCTGTCCGACGGCGCAGCCGTGCTGCCGCTCCAGGCGGCCCAGGACCACAAGACGGTGTCCGACGACGACCAGGGACCGAACACGGGCGGGATGGGGGCCTATTCTCCGGCGCCGGTGATGGATGAGGCCACCACGGAGCGGGTGATGGCGGAGATCGTGCGGCCCACCATCGCGGCCATGGCGAAGGAAGGGGCTCCCTACAGCGGGGTGCTCTTCGTCGGGCTCATGATCACTCGCGACGGACCCCGCGTGATCGAGTTCAACTGCCGGTTCGGCGATCCGGAGTGCCAGGCGATCTTGCCCAGGCTCGACCAGGATCTCCTGCCGCTGCTCGACGCGGTCGCGCGAGGGCGCGGGCTGCCGGCCTCGGTGAGATGGCGCGCGGCCTCCTCGGTGTGCGTCGTCATGGTCTCCGGCGGGTACCCGGGGACATACGAGACCGGGCGCCCCATCGCGGGCCTCGACGCCGCCGGGGCGCTGCCCGAGGCCGAAGGCGTCCAGGTCTTCCACGCGGGTACCTCGCTGCGGGACGGGGTCCTGGTCTCGGCAGGGGGGCGCGTGCTTGGCGTGCAGGCCCTCGGTCGCGACATCCGCGAGGCCGTCACGCGGGCCTATGCGGCCGTGGGGCGGATCGGCTTCGCCGGCGCTCACTTCCGCACGGACATCGGTCGCCGCGCGCTCGCTCGCCCGGAGTCCCCGTGACGCGTCTCCTCGACGTGGACCCGCGGCAGCCCCTGGCCGCCACGCTGGCTGAGGCCGCCTCGGTGCTCAGGTCCGGTGGGCTCGTGGCCTTCCCGACGGAGAGCTTCTACGGCCTCGGTGCCGACGCGCTCAACGCCGAGGCCGTGGAGCGCGTCTTCCGCATCAAGGGCCGCCCCGAGTCCAAGCCGCTGCTCGTGCTGGTGGATGGGATCGAGCGCGTCGAGGCGCTGTGCGTGGAAATCTCCGAGGGGGCGAGGGCGCTCATGGCGCGTCACTGGCCCGGCGCGCTCACGCTCGTGCTCCGGGCAGCGCCCGGCGTGCCCGCTTCCCTCACCGCGGGGACGGGAATGCTCGGGTTGCGCGTGCCGGGGCATCCGGTGGCGCTCGGCCTGGTCCGCGCCGCAGCCGTTCCCGTCACGGCGCCCAGCGCCAACCCGAGCGGCGGGGAGCCGCCCACCACACCCGAGGCCGTGCGTGGGTACTTCGAGGGGCAGGTGGATCTGATCCTCGCCGCCGGGCCCACGGCGGGTGGCGCCGGCTCCACCGTCGCCGACTGCACGGCGTGGCCGCCCCGCGTGGTGCGCCAGGGGTCTGTCCGGCTCTGACCATGCGCGTGACGGGCGTGATCCAGGCGGGGGGCAAGAGCATCCGGATGGGCGGGGCGCCCAAGGCCCTCGTGCCCCTCGGGGGGCGGTCCATCATCGAGCGCGTCGTCGACGCCGTGCGGGCGGTCACAGGCGACGTGCTGATCGTCACCAACACGCCGGCACTCTACGCCCACCTCGGGCTTCCCATGGTGCCCGACGTCTTCCCCGACCACGGCTCTCTCGGCGGCATCTACTCGGGGCTCGCGGCAGTGCCGGGCGACGCCGCCTTCACCGTCGCTTGCGACATGCCCTTCCTCTCCGTGGAGGTGGTCCGCCTCGTCGCCTCGCGCGCGGCCGAGGCCGATGTGGTCATCCCGCAGATCGCCGGGCAGTGGGAGACGCTCCACGCCTGCTACGCCAAGGCCTGTCTCGGGCCCATCGAGCGGCGGCTCCGCTCGGGCCGGCTCAAGGTCATCAGCTTCTTCGACGAGGTGCGGGTGCTGGCCATCACGGAAGCCCAGATCGCGCGCCTCTGCGACCCCGCGGTTGTATTCATGAACGTCAACACGCCGGATGAGCTGGATCGAGCGCGCGCCCTCGCCGCCTCCCTCGAGGCGCGATAGCGTGGACGCCCGCGTCGACGGCCTGCGCCTGGGCTCCATCCAGGAGATCAACGCGCTCCCGCGGAAGACGGCGGAGGCCCTCTATCTGCGCCTCGTGCCGGACGATCTCCTGCAGCGCTTCGCCATCGACCCGGGCACGCTCCGCGGGCGGGACGGGGGGCGGCTCGTCCGCATCACGGCGCCCGAGAACAAGCCGTGGGTGCGGGTCGAGGTGCGGCAGGCCGAGGAGGACCGGGACCCGGCACTCCTCGTGGATGTGGAGACGTCGCCGCTGTCGGTGCCGGAGCTCGCCTTCGTCCAGATCAACGACCCCACGGCGCCACGCTACGCCATCGACAGCGACATGGACGGGCGCGACACCCTCTTCGGCACGGCCTCGCGAAACACGGGGGAGGAGCTGCGGGCCATGCAGGACGGGCTCGCGCCCGGGCAGGTCCGCCGGGGCCTCCGCATGCTGGGGAAGGTCCTGGAGTCCATGGAGCACTTCTGCTCGCTCATGGGCAAGGAGATCTACCTGATCGACCCGCTCTTCTACCACTCGGCCATCCTCTACGAACGCCATGGGTGCGGCTATCTCATGGGGCGCGAGACCATGGAGAGCATCCACGAGGGCTTCGGTCCGGGTGGGCCTCTTGCCGCGCGGCTCGACGGTTCCTCCCCATTCCGCCAACCGGGCGCCGGACGCACCGTGCGCTGGCGGAGCTGGGCGCTCCACGACGGCATCGCGGACGATCCCTGGGGCGGCGTCAAGATGTACAAGGCTGCCGGGCGCGCCGCGCAGGTGAGCACCTTTCCGGACGCGCTATACTAGCGGCGCCATGCCACGCAAGAAGCCGGTGTACGCGCGCGTGCGCAAGCCGATGCCGCGCAAGCCCCCGAAGGTGGAGATCCCCAAGACCGCCTACCGGCGGCGTCCCAAGCACGCCAAGCCCCGGGAGGCGGAGGCGTAATGGAGACGGCCCGCGATCGCTGCGTGATCGTCCACTACCACGAGATCAGCCTCAAACGCGGCAACCGCCCACTCTTCCTGCGACGTCTCCAGCAGAACCTGGTGCGCGCGCTCGAAGACCTCGGCGCCCCCCGCGTGACCCAGCTCACGGGGCGCATCGTCCTTGAGCCGCCGCCGGGTGCCGATCCGGAGGTCGTGGTGGAGCGTCTCCGCCACGTCTTCGGCGTGGCGAATCTCGCGCTGGCCGAGCGGACGGGGACCTCGCTCGAGGAGCTGAGGCGGGGGGTTGACCGGGTGACGCAGGGGCGGACCTTCGCCTCGTTCCGGATCACGGCGCGGCGCGCCTTCAAGACGCTGCCCCATACCTCCGTGGAGCTGAACCGCGAGCTGGGCGCCCATGTGCTCGGGCGCCACGCCACGCGCGTGGACCTGGAGCAGTCCGAGCTCAACATCCACGTGGAGGTGCTGCCGGAGCAGGCCTTCGTGTATGGCGACCGGCGCCCCGGCCCGGGCGGTCTCCCGGTGGGCGTGAGCGGGACCGTGGTGGCCCTGCTCTCGGGTGGTATCGACTCCCCCGTGGCCGCGTGGCGCCTGATGAAGCGCGGCTGCCGCGTGGTCTTCGTCCACTTCCACAGCGTGCCGTACCTGCCGGACGACTCCATCCGGAAGGCGCGCGATCTGGCCGAGCGGCTGACCCGATGGCAGTACTACTCGCGCCTCTCCCTCGTGCCGTTCGGCGAGATCCAGCGCTCCGTGGTGCTGGCGGTGCCGGGACCGGCGCGCGTGGTGATCTATCGCCGGCTCATGATGCGCATCGCCGAGGCCCTCGGCCGGCGCGCAGGGGCGGCGGCGCTCGTGACGGGCGACAGCCTCGGGCAGGTGGCCTCCCAGACGCTCCAGAACCTGGCGTGCATCGAAGGGGCGGCGGGGCTCCCGGTGCTGCGTCCGCTCATCGGCATGGACAAGCTCGAGATCACGGCCCAGGCGCAAGTCCTCGGGACCTTCGAGACCTCCATCGAGCCCGACGCCGACTGCTGCACGCTCTTCGTGCCCAAGCACCCGGGCACGCGCGTGAGCCGGGAGGAGGCCGCGGCCATGGAGGCGCGGCTCGACGTGGCGGCGCTGGTGGCCCAGGGCGTCGAGGGCGCGCGTGAGGAGACCATCGCCTTCCCGGCCGGCTGCGGGCCCTTCCCCGCCAAAGAGAACCGGGAAGCGCGCGCCGCAGGATCCCGGCCCCCCCGATGAGCCCCGCTATTACCTTCCTTGGCGCCGCCGGGACAGTCACCGGATCCAAGCATCTCCTGGAGGCCGGCGGCGCACGCCTCCTCCTGGATTGTGGTCTCTTCCAGGGCCTGAAAGAGCTGCGCCTGCGCAACTGGCAGCCGCCGCCCGTGGATCCGGCGCACCTGGATGCGGTGATCCTGAGCCACGCGCACATCGACCACTCGGGCTACCTGCCGCGCCTGGTGCGCTCGGGTTTCACCGGGCCTGTGTTCTGCACCCGCGGCACTGCCGATCTCCTCGCCGTGATGCTGCCCGATGCCGCGAGCCTCCAGGAGGAGGAGGCCGCCTTCGCCAACCGCCACAAGACCTCCCGCCACTCGCCCGCGCTGCCGCTCTTCACGACGGAGGACGCCCAGCGCGCGCTCCAGCAGATCCGCACCGTGGAGTTCGGCCAGCGCTTCCAGCCGGCGCGCGCCGCGCAGGCCCGTTTCCTCGCCGCCGGGCACATCCTCGGGGCCGGGCTCGTGGAGGTCTCCATCGCGGGGCGGCTCGTCGTCTTCTCCGGCGATCTCGGGCGCTACGACGTGCCCATCATGCGCGATCCGGACCCCGCGCCCGAGGCCGACCTGCTCCTGGTGGAGTCCACCTACGGGAACCGGATCCATCCGGACGGCGACCGCGCCGCCGGCCTCGTGGAGGCGGTCCAGCGCGCGGCCCGTCATCGGGGCTGGCTGCTCGTGCCGGCCTTCGCCGTGGGGCGCTCGCAGGAGCTGCTCTATGCGCTCCGCGAGCTCGAGGCGGCCGAGCGCATCCCCTCGCTGCCGGTGTATCTCGACAGCCCCATGGCCATCGAGGCCACGGTGATCTACGCGCGCCATCCCGAGGAGCACGACACCGCGCTTCGGGCCGCCGAGGCGTCCGGCACGCGCCCCTTCGCCCCGCGGCGCTTCCACCTGTCGCGCACCGTGCAGGACTCCAAGCGGCTCAACGGGCTGGGCGGCCCCGGGATCATCATCGCCGGCAGCGGCATGGCCACCGGAGGGCGCATCCTCCACCACATGAAGCGCCTGCTGCCGGATCCGGCGACCACGGTGCTCTTCGTCGGCTACCAGGCGGCCGGGACCCGCGGGCGGCTGCTTCGCGACGGCGCGCGCGAGATCAAGATGCTCGGGGAGATGGTTCCGGTCCGCGCGACGATCCTGGTGAGCGACGTCTACTCGGCCCACGGGGACCGGAGCGAGATCCTCCGGTGGCTCGGGGGCTTCCAGCGCCCGCCCTCCATGACCTATGTGGTCCACGGCGAGCCGGAGGCGGCCGAGGCCCTGCGCGAGGCCATCCGGCAGGAGCGCGGGTGGACGGTGGAGGTCGCCCAGGACGGTCAGCGCGTGGCGCTCTCGTGAGCACGGCGCCGGGGGCGCAACGAGCGGTGGGGGATCGGCGCGCGGTGATCGCCTGGACGCTCTACGACTTCGCCAACTCGGCCTTCGTGGCCGTGATCCCCGCCACCGTGTACTCCAAGTACTACGCGCTGGCCGTGGTGGGAAACGAGCGAGGGGAAGGGGACTTCTGGTGGGGGCTCTCCGTGACCACCTCGATGGCGTTCGTCGCCCTGTCCGCTCCGCCGATGGGGGCCATCGCCGACCACACGGGCCAGCGCAAGCGGTTCATGTTCCTGCTCACCTGGATCAGCGTCGCGGCCACCGCGCTCATGGCCACCGTGGGGCCGGGCGACGTGCTCTGGGGCTGGGTCCTGGCGGTGGTCGGCACGGTGGGCTTCGAGAGCGCCATCGTCTACTACAACGCCTACCTTCCCGACCTCTCGGTGCAGGGACGGCAGGGGCGACTGTCGGCCTATGGTTTCGCCGTGGGGTACCTGGGCTCCGCCGTCGCGCTGGGCGCGGCCTTGCCCTTCGCGCTGCGGGGGAGCTATGCGGGCGCCTTCCTCTCCGCGGCGGTGCTCTTCGGTGTCTTCTCGGTCCCCGCGTTCCTGTGGCTCCCGGCCGACCGGCCGGGTGCCCTCAGCGTCCGGGAGGCGATCGGGGTGGGCTTCGTCCAGACCCAGGCCTCGCTGCGCCGCATCCTGGCTCTTCCGGATCTGCGCCGGTTCCTCCTCGCCTATCTCTTCTTCGAGGACGGCATCAACACCGTGGTCTACTTCTCGTCGGTCTTCGCCGGCCACACCCTCGGCTTCTCCACCACCGAGGTGATCCTGCTCTACTTCGTCGTGCAGCTCACGGCGCTGGCCGGGGCGTGGATATGGGGGCGGCCCACGGACCTCCGCGGGCCCAAGTTCGTCGTGACCTGCACGCTGGTCCAGTGGTGCGTCGTCGTGGTGGCCGCGTACTTCGTCCAGACCAAGATGCAGTTCTTCGTGCTCGCCGTGCTCGCGGGCACCGGGCTCGGCGCCGTCCAGGCCGCCAGCCGCACCTTCATGGCAACGCTGATCCCGCCCGGGCATGAAGCCGAGATGTTCGGGTTCTACGCGCTGTGCGGCAAGACGGCCGCGATCTTCGGGCCGATGGTCTTCGGGCTGGCCTCGCTGCTCAGCGGCGGCAACCAGCGCATCGCCATCGTCGCGATCGGCGTGTTCTTCCTGGCGGGCCTCGGCCTCCTGCGGGGGGTGAAGGCGGGAGGCCCGACCCACGTGACCTCTCCTGCGGGGCCGGGATCGACTCGCCACTGACGGGACGCCTCACCAGGCGCCTGGTCATCGCCGCTTCGCTCCTCGTGGTTCTCGCCGCCACGATCTGGCTGGAGGTCCGCTCCTTCATCGCCGTTCCCGCGGTGCTGGTCTGCCTGGTCCTCGCCTTCCGCCTTGCCTCCGGCGCGTGGGCCCGAGCCGCCGTCATCGCGCTGGCCGTTCCGGTCGTCTTGTCGGAGCAGTCGCGCCTGCCGCCGTTCTCGCCCGACGACGTGAGGGCGATGGACCTCGGCATGGCCCTCGCCCCCCGGCGTGGTCGATCCCATCTCGCGCCGGTGCGTGGCCATGCGCTGAGGGCGCGGCCTCGGGGGAAGGCCTCCCCGCGCACAAGATGTGGGGGGCAGCTTGACACCCGCCCGCGACAGAGCGTAACGTGAGGCCGTCATGACCTCCGTCGCCCTCGGGGCCGATCACGCCGGCTGGGAGCTGAAGGAAGCCCTCAAGGCGTGGCTCATCGACCAGGGCCATCAGGTGCTCGACTTCGGTACGCACTCCCCCGACCCCGTTGACTACCCGGACTACGCCGAGCAGGTCGCCGAGGCGGTGACTGTCGCCAAGGTGGAGCGTGGGATCCTCGTCTGCGGCACCGGGATCGGCATGGCCATCACCGCCAACAAGGTTCCGGGAGTGCGCGCCGCAGCCTGCTCCGATCTCTACACGGCCCGCATGAGCCGCGAGCACAACGACACCAACGTGCTCGCCCTCGGCGGGCGCCTGATGGGGCGGGAGATGGCGCTGGAGATCGTCAGGGCCTGGATCGAGACCGGGTTCGCCGGGGGGCGCCACAGCGGGCGCGTGGACAAGATCGGTGCCGTCGAGCGCCGCCACACCGATCGGGCGGCGAGCGCCCCGTGACGAGGGCGGGGATGGGCTGGCTCGAGCAGGCGGATCCTGAGATCGCGAAGGTCATCCGCGGCGAGACGGAGCGGCAGTCGCGCAACCTGGAGCTGATCGCCTCCGAGAACTTCGTCTCCGAGGCCGTGCTCGAGGCCACGGGCTCCGTCTTGACCAACAAGTACGCCGAGGGCTACCCGGGCCGCCGCTACTACGGCGGCTGCGAGATCGTGGACATCGCCGAGGAGCTGGCCATCGCGCGCGCCAAGGAGCTGTTCGGCGCCGAGCACGTCAATGTCCAGCCGCATTCGGGCTCCCAGGCCAACATGGCGGTCTACATGACGCTGCTCCAGCCCGGGGACACGGTGCTCGGGCCAAACCTCGCCCACGGCGGCCACCTCACGGCCGGCCACCCGCTGAACTTCTCCGGCAAGCTCTACCGCATCGTCGCCTACGGCGTCACGCGCGATACCGAGCGCATCGACCTCGACCAGGTGCGCGATCTCTCGCGCCAGCACCGTCCGAAGCTCATCATCGCCGGCGGGTCGGCGTTTCCGCGGGCCATCGACTTCCAGCCGTTCCGCCAGATCGCCGACGAGGTGGGCGCGGCCCTCATGGCCGACATCGCTCACCCCGCCGGCCTCGTCGCCGCCGGGCTCCACCCCTCCCCCATCCCCTACGCCGACTTCGTGACCACGACGACGCACAAGACGCTCCGCGGCCCGCGCGGCGGCATGGTCATGTGCCGGCAGGCGCATGCCCAGGCCCTCGACAAGGTCGTGCTGCCCGGCATCCAGGGCGGCCCGCTCATGCACGTCATCGCGGCCAAGGCGGTGGCGTTCCGCGAGGCGCAGAGCCCCGAGTGGCGCGCCTACCAGGGGCAGATCGTCCGCAACGCGCACGCGCTGGCGGGGGCGCTGATGGGGCGCGGCTACCGCCTCGTCTCCGGCGGCACGGACACGCACCTCATGCTCATGGACCTCACGCCGAAGAGCATCACCGGCAAGGACGCCCAGGAGGCGCTCGACCGGGCGTGGATCACCGTCAACAAGAACGGCATCCCGTTCGACACGAAGGGGCCCATGGTGACCAGCGGGGTCCGGATCGGGACGCCTGCCGTCACTACCCGCGGGATGAAGGAGCCCGAGATGGGCCAGATCGCGGCGCTGATCGATCGAGTCCTCACCAATCTCGGCAACGCCTCCGTGGAGGCCGCCGTGCGCTCCGAAGTCCAGGAGCTGACCGCCCGCTTCCCGCTCTACGCCGAGCGCCTCCGCGCATGAAGTGCCCCTTCTGCGGCCACAGCGAGGACCGCGTGGTGGACTCGCGCGAGAAGCGCTCCGTGGGCGTCCAGGCGGTGGACGACGTCGTGGCCGAGATCGAGGCTAAGCTCCACGAGCGGGCCGAGAAGGAGATCACCAGCAAGGAGCTCGGCGAGCTCGTGATGGAGCACCTGCAGAAGCTCGACCAGGTGGCCTATGTCCGCTTCGCCTCGGTCTACCGGCAGTTCAAGGACATCTCGCAGTTCATGGACGAGGTGAAGGGGCTCATCAAGGAAGGCGAGAAGCCCAAGGCCGCCAAGCCAGTGAAGGCGGCTCCCCGCCGCTAGCAGGCCGCGAGCCGCCAGGCCACCTGGCGGACGGGACCGCGGGCTAGCGCGCGGTCGCCAGCGCGACGCCGCCGATCACGACCGTCGCCCCCACGAAGTGGTACCAGCGGATCGGCTCGCCCAGGATCAGCCACGACAGGCCGATCACGATGAACGGGATCAGGTTCATGAAGACGGCGGCGCGGCCCGCCCCCACCACGCGGATGCACTGGTAGTACCAACACGCGGCCCCCGCCAGCGCGACGATCACCGGGGCCGAGGCGCCCAGGATCCCCGCGTTCACGGGACTCGTGTGGCGGAGCCCCCAGTACCAGACCGTGGTGTTGCCCACGAGCCCGGTGAGGGAGATCACGACGAAGGTCCAGTGGTCGCGCCGCGTGAAGGCGGGGAAGGGGCCGTGAGCGAGTCGAGCGATCACCACGAGGACCGGCGCGGCCAGCGCCGCGCGCGCGGCGCTGAGCGTGAGGGGGCCGAGCTCCAGGAGCGCCAGCTTGCCGAGGGGGAAGTTCCCGGCCCACATGAGGATCACCAGCAGGAGCAGGCCGTATGCGCGGGTGGGGGTCATGGGTTGACATGGTTCGGCCCTGCCGGGATGGGGCCGACAGGGCCGAGCGCCAGACAGGGCGCCTTACTTCTTCTTCTTCTTGGTCGCCTTCTTCTTCGCCATCATGTCACCCCCCTCCCGTTCCGCGCGTCCATGCGGTTGATCGTCTGCTGTCCGGACTCTAAGTTGAGGGTGGAAACGGTGTCAAGAAGAAAATACAGGATGGAGGGGTCCCCGGGCCCGTCAGGGGCGAGATATAGGGGGCAGGCGGGCGGGCCAGCAGGGGCGAGCAGGACGCGGAACAGCTCCGCGGGGCGCTCAACAGGGTCCAGATGCGAGGCGTCGAGCGAGGAGGGACCAGCGCCGTACCTCCGCAGATGGGGCTTTTTCAGCGGCCTGCTAGGACCCGTCGTGCTCCTGGGCCGCGGAGGGTCTGCGGTCTTCGCGCCGCGTGACGAACTCCTGGTTGAGCGCGACGCCCTTCTTGCAGAGCGGGCAGCTGTCCGGCGCGTAGGTGGGGAAGTCCCGGCTCACGAGGCTGAAGATCGGCTTGCCGTCCACTTCCGCTTGCCTCGTGCGGCGCCAGAGCGCGCCGATGCCGATCACCTGGGCGCCCAGCTCTTCCACGAGCTGAGTCAGGAGGCGCACCGTCTGCCCCGAGCTCACCAGATCCTCGACGACCAGCACCTTGGTGCCGGGGCGGATCAGGCGGTGGAACTCCACCGGCAGGGTCACGCGGCGCTTGCCGCCGCTCACGCCCTTGGTGCCGTACATGACGGTGGGGCGCGAGGGATGCGCCCGGGCCACGCAGTGCGAGAGGATCAGGGCGCCGGGACCGGTGGAGAGGACCACGTCGATGGGCCACTGGGCGAAGTGCTTGGCGATCACCGCCCCGAGTCCCTCGGTGAAGGAGGGCTCGGTGGTGACCAGCGTCTTCTCGATGTACTCCGTGGTGTGATGCCCCGAGGGGAGGAGGATGTGGTCGTTGGCGTGGTAGGCCCCGGTGCGCTTGAGGATCTCCAAGTGGATCTTCTCGCGGACGTCGGCGTCCATCAGGGTGGCGTCCTTGCGGGGCGGCGGGGTCATCGAGGTCTCCTCCTGAGTGGGTGGTGAGCGCCCCTCGAGCCCGCGGACGCTCCCCGGCATTATACCGTGAGTCCGGGTGTACACTGACCCGGCCATGCGAATCCTGGCGCTCGAGAGCGCGACCCTGACGGGTGGCGCGGCCCTCCTCGACGGCGATCGCCTCGTCGGGGAGAGCATCCTCTCGGTCTCGCTGACTCACTCCGAGCGGCTCATGGCCATGGCCGACCGCCTGCTGCGGGACTGCGACTGGACCGCGAAGGATCTGGAAGGTCTCGCCGTCTCCATCGGACCCGGCTCCTTCACGGGGATCCGCGTGGGCGTCGCCACGATGAAGGGGCTCGCGCTGGCCCTGGGTCTGCCGGTGGCGCCCGTGCCCACGCTCGACGCGCTCGCCTCCACGCTGCCCTTCGCGGACGTCCCCGTGTGCCCGCTCCTCCACGCCCGCAAGGGCGAGGTGTACGTGTCGCTGTACCGGTGGCAGGACGATCGGATGGTGCGCGAGTGGGATTATCTCGCGCTGCCGCCCGAGGCCGCGGTGGCGCGCCTCGATCCGCCCGTGATCGTGCTCGGCGACGGGGTCGAGGCGTGCCGCCCTTTTCTCGCCCGCCTCGGCGGGGCCGTGCGGGTGGCCCCGCCTGCGCGCCGCCTGCCGTCTCCGGGCGTCGTCGCCCAGCTCGGCCACGCCATCCTCGAGGCGGGCCAGGGGGTGGCCGGCGAGGTGCTGCTCCCCCTCTACCTCCGCCCGTCGGAGGAGGAGCTGAAGGCAGGGCGAGCCGCAGCCGGAGGCGAGGCGAGCGGACATGGGGATCCGGCGAGCGTGAGCGAGCCAGGGCGAGCCGCAGCCGGAGGCGAGGCGAGCGGACATGGGGATCCGGCGAGCGGGAGCGAGCCGGGGCGAGCCGCAGCCGGAGGCGAGGCGAGCGGACGTGAAAATTCCCCGAGCGGAGCGAGGCGCCGTGGCTGAGACGCAGACGCGGCCGCCGCTGTCCCTGGCGCCCATGACCCTCGACGACCTCGACGATGTCCTGGCCATCGAGCGTGTCTCCTTCAAGACCCCGTGGTCGCGCGCCGCTTTCCGCTACGAGCTCACCCAGAACCGGGTCGCTCGCTGCATGGTTGCCCGGGCCGGCGCGCGGCTCTGCGGCTACCTCTGTCTCTGGGAGATCGGCCACGAGATCCACATCACCAACCTGGCCGTCCATCCGGAGTGGAGGCGTCGGGGGACCGCCCGGGCGCTACTCGAGTCGACCCTCGCCGAGGGGCGGGCCCGGGGTGTGCTCCTCGCCTTTCTTGAGGTCCGGCCCACCAACGTCGAGGCGCTCGGCCTCTACGAGAGTCTCGGCTTCCGCGTCATAGGCCAGCGAAAGGGCTACTATTTCGACACCGGCGAAGACGCCCTGGTCATGGAGGCCGATTTCAGGCTGTCGCAGGGGGCGGCACCCGCTGACGAAACCCTGGGAACCGTTGGCTAGCCTCGGGGGTTGCCGAGTTACTACATGTGTGCCGCCCACCTCATCACGTTCAGGAGGACTCCATGAGACAAGCGCTGACCGCATCGAGCCTGCTGCTGGCCTGGCTGGTCCTGACCGCGCCCGCCGCCATCGGCTACAGCGGGGGACCGCTGAGGACTGTCACCGACCTCACACCGAGCTGCGCCGGGTGCCACAGCTCCTTCAACCGAGAGCAGCTCCGCGAGGTGCCCGATGCCGTGGCCGCCTCCCTCATCCCTGACACCCGCCACTACAAGGCCATCGAGGACGGCACCGGCCCCTACCAGGCGATGTCGCCCGCCGACCGGCAGAAGCTCCTGGCCGACGTGAAGACGATGGACCAGAACGCTTCCGTGACGGTCAGCGTGCCGCAGAGCCTGAGGCCGGGCCAGGAAGCGCAGATCACGGCCCAGGTCAAGGGAGGCCATGGGATCGTGGGCGTGCTCCTCGTGGACACGGACCTCCGGTTCCAGGCGCGGCCTCTCCAGTCCGACGGCTGGCTGATCGTGGGCGCGCCGAAGATCTGGGGAACCGACGGCAAGGAGCAGACGCGGTGGGTGGACAGCCGGGCGTCGGGCCTCAAGAAGAACCTGAATTCCGCCATCATCTTCGGGCAGGTCAGCGACCTCGCGGCCGGGAAGTTCGCCGAGGGCAAGGCCGTCTGGACGGTGAAGGCGCCGCAGGAGCCCGGCACCTACTCGGTGACGATCGCGTTCCAGTTCGGCAGCGAGAAGGCCTCGTCCGTCGGGACCGTGACGACTGCCACGGGTGTCGTGCTTCCGAGGGGCGGACCGGGCGGCCCCTCCTCCCGTATCATGTTCGCCAAGCCCGTCATGGTGACGGTGCGCTAGCCGGACGGCCAGCGGGGCGAAGTCGGCATGGCGCCCTCGTGGCGCCGCCGCCTCGTCTTCGGGACGGCAGCGGCGGCTGGCGTGTGCCTCGTCGCGGCTCTCACCCTCGCGGTAGTCGCCGCGAAGGAGCGTGACAACCGCTTCTGTGTCTCCTGCCATCTCCACGAGGAGAAGTTCGACCGCTTCACCTCGACCGCCGCGACGGATCTCGCGGGTGTCCACCAAGTCAAGGATCGGGGGGTCGGCTGTATCGCCTGCCACGGCGGCGCCGATGCGGGCATGCGCGCCCGAGTGTGGGCGCTGGCCGCCATGGACACGGCGAAGTACCTGGTCGGGCTCCACGAGGAGCCCACCCGCATGAAACTCTCACTCCGGGACGCCGAGTGCCGCCAGTGCCACCGTCCGATCCTCAAGGCTCCAGTGGCCGGCGGCCCGGCCGCTTCTTCCGCGCTGACCGGAGGCGCGCCGGTGCCGGCCCGGGCCATCGACCCGAGCGATGAGTCCACGTTCGCCGCTACGTCCCAGGGCGAAGGGGCCGCGGCGACCTCCTATCACGCCCTCCGCGACCATGACGGAGTAACCGTCCGCTGCGTCCGCTGCCACACGAGCCACACCACTGACAGCGGCGCGAAGGATCGATTCATCTCGAAGGGGATCGTCCAGCCCATCTGCAGGGAGTGTCACAAGCAGATGTGACGGGGAACCGGAAGCCCTCATTCCTCAAGCTGTCCAACGAGATCCAGCTGGAGACGGACCTGACCTTCGTCCGGCAGTGACGCGCAGGGCGGGAGGCCGGCGGCACCGTCGGGCTCCCGCTCGCTCTCCTTGTCGTCCGGGGCCGCGTATCTTAGAATGTCCGGGTGCGATCCCATCCCGCGACGCCCGCGCTCCCGCCCGTCTGACCCGATGGATCTCGTCACGCGCATGCTCAATGGCGATCGGCTGGCGCTCGCGCGGCTGATCACGCGCGTCGAGAACCGGGCGGACGGCGTGCCCGCCGTCATGCGGGAGATCCACCCCCGCCTTGGCCGCGCCTATGTCCTCGGTATTACCGGCCCCCCCGGGGCGGGCAAGTCCACGCTGGTGGACCGGCTGACGGCGCATCTCCGCGCCGACGGCGTGGCGGTGGGCATCATCGCCGTGGACCCCTCCAGCCCCTTCACGGGCGGGGCCGTGCTCGGCGACCGGATCCGCATGCAGACCCACACGCTGGACCCCGACGTCTTCATCCGCAGCATGGCCACCCGCGGCAGCCTGGGGGGGCTCGCCCGCGCCACGGGCAATGTGGTCAAGCTCATGGACGCCTTCGGCTTCCCGTGGGTCATCGTCGAGACCGTCGGGGTCGGGCAGACCGAGCTCGACATCATCAAGCAGGTCGACACCACCGTGGTCACGCTGGTCCCGGAATCGGGCGACGCCGTGCAGACCATGAAGGCCGGGCTCATGGAGGTCGCCGACGTCTTCGCGGTGAACAAGGCCGACCGCCCGGGCGCGCATCAGCTCATGGCCGACCTGCGCTTCACCGTGCACCTGCACTACTCGAGCACGGTTTCCCCCAAGGACATCGACTGGGAGATCCCGGTGCTCGCCACCCAGGCGGTGAACGACGTGGGCGTGGCGGAGCTCGTGGACCACATCAAGCGGCACCGGGCCGCTCTGGAGGCGAGCGGCGCCTTCGAGAAGCGCCGCCAGGCGCGCCGGCGGGCCGAGCTGGAGGCGCTCCTGGTGGAGGAGCTCACCGGACAGGTGATGGAGCGCGTCCACGCTGACGAGGACCTCTCGCGCATCCTGGAGGCCGTGACGGGCGGCACCCTCGATCCCTACTCCGGGGTGGCCGAGATCCTCGCCTGGATCCTCCGCCGCCCTTGACAGCGCCCTCGACCCGCTTCACTCTACGGCTGCGCGGGGCCGGGCCCGGTCGCAAGGCGGTGTCATCCACAGTAAGGCGAGCTGGAGAGACCGCCAAGCGATGTGAATTCGCAACAGCCTCACCAACAGAGGTCTCGCTGAATGTCTCCCTCCCATGAGTGGTACGGGATCATCCCCGGGTGGCTCCCCTTCTACGCGCTGATCCTCGTCGCCCTCGTGCTCTTCGGCCTGCGGGTGACCTACCTCGTCCGCGTCATGCTGACCGGAAAGCCGGCCGCCCGCTGGGACGATGTCCCG
>JACPCX010000136.1:0-27880 GCA_016184305.1 Candidatus Rokuibacteriota bacterium
CTCCCGCTCCCGCTCCCACGCCCGCGCCCGCGCCCGCGCCCGGGGCGGAGGCGCGCCCGGGTGCCGGAGCGACGGCGCCTGGTGCGGGCGCCGCAGGAGCCGGCGCCGTCGGAGGTGGCGCGGACGCGGCGGTCGTCGCGGGCCGCTTGGGACATCCCACGAGGAACAGGCTGAGGACCAGCAGGGGCAGCACGAGAAGCAGATGACCCCGTCGTTGCCGCATGATGTTGACTCCTCCTTGTCTACGTCCGGTGAACAGGCCCACAAACTGCCGGCAATCTTATCACGGAAGACGAGGGGACCAAGCAGGACTTGTGGCCTCACCCCCTTGAGTGGGTGCCGCCTGCTGCTCGGAGCCGTCGGCGAGCATGGTGAAGATGCGCCAGCCGCGGAGCCGGCTTCCGTGAAACGCCAGATGGCGCCCGTTGGGGGCCCAGGAGGCGTTCTCGTTGTCTCCCGGGCCGGCCGTGAGCTGGCGCACGTTGGAGCCGTGAGGGCTCACGGCCCACAGGTCGTGGTTGCCCCGGCGCGAGGTGTAGACGATGGTGTCGCCCTTCGGCGACCACCGCGGCTGCGTGTTGAAGCCGCCGCTGGTCAGGCGCCTCACGTTGGCGCCCTCGGCGTCCATGATGAAGATCTGCGCCGTCCCGGCGCGGTCCGAGGTGAAGGCGATCTCCCGCCCCGTCGGCGACCAGCTCGGCTCGGTGTCGATCCCGCTGTGGGTCGTGAGCCGCCGGAAGGCCCCCGTGGCCACGGTAAGGAGATAGATCTCCGGGTTGCCGTCCTTCGACAGCGTGAGCGCCACCGATCGGCCGTCGGGGCTCCACGCCGGCGATGCGTTGATGCCGAGATAGCCCGCGAGGAGCTGCACCGGACGGCGCTCGAAGGCGAAGAGCCGGTAGAGAAACGGGTAGCCGCCCATGTAGGACGTGAAGGCCACCGAGCGCCCGTCGGGGCTCCATGCCGGCGAGAGGTTGATGGAGCGGTTGGCGGTGAGCGGGGCCGGGCCCGCCCCGTCGTAGTCCATCAGGGAGAGCTCCTTCACGCCCGGGCGCACGGCGAGATAGGCGATCTTGGTGTCGGCGATGCCGGGCTCCCCCGTGAACTGGAAGACCACCTCGTCGGCGATCTTGTGGGCGAGCCGGCGCGCCTCTGCCACCGGCATCTCGATCTTCTTCGAGGCAATGGCCCGGAGCTCCGGGGAGGTGAGGTCGTAGAGCCGCATCTCGGCCGTCGCGCGGCCGCCGCCCAGGCTCAGGAGGCCGTGGAGGGCCGCGTGGGCTCCGGCGGCCGCGGCGCCGGCCCAGCGCTGGCGGAGCGCCTCGACATCTGCCGCGGGGAGCGGGGTGGGGTCGGAGACCACGCTGAAGAGCGCCGAGAACTTGAGGTCGGCTGAGGTCACCTCGGGGACCCGCTTGGCGAGCCCCCCGGTATCGGTGCCTGCCACCACGGTGAAGTCCGGGATGAAGATGTTGAGGCGCTTGGCCCCGCTGGCCATGACGTTGAGCAGTACGTCCGGGGCCTGAGAGCGTGCCAGGGGTGGGGAGGAGAGGACTCCCCCCATGACGACCCCAAGGACCGCCGCCACGAGAGCCAGGAGCGCTCGGGCCTCGCGCACGCTCAGCCGCGCTCCGGCCGGAGCTCGAAGCGGAACAGCACGCGGAGGGAGGGCTTGCTCCACTCCTGGGGCAGGGGCGGGAAGGGGCTCGCGTCGGCGATGGCGCGCAGCGCCGCCTGGTCGTAGAAGGCGTTGCCCGAGCTCTTCTCGATCTTCGGGGCTCGGATGGAGCCGTCGCGCTGGATGTCGACGAGGACGAGCGGCTTCTGCGACGGCTCGCTGGTCTGCCCCTGCTTTTGCCACCGCTCCTCGACCTTCTGGAGGACCTGGCGCAGGTACCACGCGTGGGGGAAGTCGGAGACGTCGAGCGTGAGCGCGCCCGTGCCGCTCACGGAGCCCTTGGTCTGGCCCAGGGGCGGAGGCGGGGCCGGGCGCGCCTCAGTGGGCGTCTCTCCGGCCCTCGCGGCGGTTGGCGGCGCGGGCGCGCGGCGCTCCGCGGGCGCTCCCAGCGGCGGCAATTCCTTCTCGCCCGGACGCGGCAGCGCCGCCGGGCGCGAGGGCAGCCGCGGCGTGACGGCGGGGCTGTCGGGGAGCTTCACCGCCTCGCGCGCTCGCGCCTCGCGCGGCTCGGGCTCGGGCAAGCTCGACCGCGAGGGCGCGAGCGTGGCGGGACGGGGCGGCAGCGCCGGCGCCGTGGCTCCGGACGGGGATCCCACGGCGGCCACCGCGGGGACAAGGTTGACCACGTAGACCTTCTGGCTGCTCCCGCCGCCCCAGATCACCCATGCGATCACGGCGGCGGCGGCGAGGCCGTGGCCGATGGTCGAGACGGTGATGGCCAGTAACGGCAACCGCCTGCGGCGGAG
Organism: Candidatus Rokuibacteriota bacterium; assembly: GCA_016184305.1. Taxonomy (GTDB): domain Bacteria; phylum Methylomirabilota; class Methylomirabilia; order Rokubacteriales; family CSP1-6; genus UBA12499. The sequence goes on from JACPCX010000136.1 coordinate 2,425, forward strand.
AGCGGGGCCGGGCCTGACGGGCGTCACCTGGAACGGTGACCGCATCGGAACGCCTCCGGCAACGCTGGTGGAGATCAGCGGTCCCTCGCCGGCTCGGTCACCATCCCGAGCTTCTCGACCCCGGCCCGGCGCACGCGGTCCATGGTCTCGACCACGAAGCCGTACTGCAGTCCCTGGTCTGCCTTGAGGTAGATCGTCTTGTCGGCGCGGCTCTTGAGGACCTCCCGCAAGCGCGGCTCCAGCCCGGCCAGAGGGACCGGCTTGTCGTTGATGAACGCCATCTGATCCTTGGTGAGCGTCAGCACCACCCGCTCTTCCACCGCCGTGGGCTTGGCCGCGCTCTTCGGCAGCGAGACGTCGATCCCGCGGTGCATCAGGGGCGCCGTGAGCATGAAAATCAGGAGCAGGACGAGGATGACGTCCACCAGCGGGATGATGTTGATCTCGGACAGCGTGGCGCCGATCCGGGCTCCGCCCGCGCCGTACTCCGCCGAGTCGACCTTAATGGCCATCTTTGACGATCCGCGCCGGCTTGGGCACCGGGCGGGCGAAGAGGTTGAGCAGGTCCAGCGAGAAGCCTTCCATCTCAGTCGCCCATCGCTTCACCTGGTTGACGAAGTAGTTGTAGGCGATGACCGCGGGGATGGCTGCGCCCAGACCGGCCGCCGTGGCGATGAGCGCCTCGGAGATGCCGGGGGCGACCACGGCGAGGCTGGCCGAGCCCTGCTGGCCGATACCGTGGAAGGCGCTCATGATGCCCCAGACCGTGCCGAAGAGCCCGATGAAGGGCGCGGAGCTCGCCGTCGTGGCGAGGAAGGGCAGGTAGCGCTCCATGCGGGAGATCTCCCCGGACCCTGCCCGCCGCATCGCCCGCTGGATGGCGTCCACGCGCTCCGGTGGGATGCCCTCCTCGGCCTCCTCGAGCATGCGGTCGAGCATCTCGGCCCCGCCGATGGCCCCGCCGGCCTCCTGGCAGCCGGCGATGTAGAGCTGGGCGAGCGGGCTCTCGCGGTGTTTCTTGGCGGCGCCGAAGATGGCCGACAGCCGCCGCCCCTCGCGGAAGACCTTCAGGAAGCGCCCCGACTCCCTGCGGATCTTCCTGAACTCCCACCACTTCTCCACGACCAGGGCCCAGCAGACGACGGAGAAGACGCCAAGGAGGAGAAGGACGAACTTCGCGACGGGGCCGGCATTGAGGACGAGCTCGACGACGCTGGAGTTCAGGCTTCCATTTCCCTGCACTCGGGGCTCCTTTTGGGGCGCAACTCGAGGAGAAAACCCGCTCTTCCGGATGATACCGAACACGCGCGAAGAGTGTCAATGATTTGACAGCCACAACGTCCCGCCGTATAAGGGGGCGGTGATGTCCACGGGCGATCGCGACCCCCGCCGCATATGACGGACCCCGACTCGTGAGCATTCGCCTCCCGTGGGAGGCCGCGCGTTGATGTTCCGGTCACCTGGTCCCATCGTACTGCAGCTCGGGCCTCTGACCATCCGCTGGTACGGGCTCCTGATGGCCACGGCCATGGGGCTCGGCCTCTGGCTCGCGTATCGTGACGCCAAGCGCCGGGGACTCGATCCCGAGAGCCTGCTCAAGGCCTCGGAGCTCGGCCTGCTCGGCGCCCTGGTGGGCGCCCGGCTCTACTATGTTCTCTTCAACCTGGATTACTACAGCCAGTTCCCCGCCAAGATCTTCGCCGTCTGGGAGGGGGGGCTCGCCATCCACGGTGGGCTCATCGGCGGGCTCCTGGTCGGGGGCGGCTATGCGTGGCGGCGAGGCCTTCCGGCGCGGACGTACACGGACATCGTCGCGCCGTGCCTCGCCCTCGGTCAGGCCATCGGCCGCTGGGGCAACTTCTTCAACGAGGAGGCCTTCGGCACGCCGACGAGCCTGCCCTGGAAGCTGTTCATCTCGCCGCCGCACCGCCCGCTGATCTACGCCCAGGACGAGTTCTTCCATCCTGCGTTCCTCTACGAGTCCGTCTGGGACCTGGCCGTGTTCGGCCTCCTCAGCTGGGCCTTCCGCGACCGCCTGGCGCGGGCGCCGGGGGCGCTCTTCCTGACCTATCTGGGGCTGTACTCCGCAGGGCGCTTCTTCACCGAGGCCATCCGCACGGATCCCCTCATGCTGGGCCCTCTGCGCGTGGCCCAGATGGTGAGCCTGCTGGGCGTGGCCGTGGCTGTCGTCGGCGTGCCGCTGATGCTCAAGCGCGCCCGGCCCGCCGCCTGACGGGCCCGTGTACTTCGCCTTCCTCGGCACCTCCGGCGCCGTGCCGTCCCTGCGCCGGGACACCACGTCCCTGGTCTTCGTGGGGCGTGACGAGTCCGTGCTGGTGGACTGCGGGGGCAGCCCGGTCCAGAAGCTCCTCTTGGCGGGGACGCGCCCCGAGCGCCTCGAGCGCGTGATCATCACCCACGTCCACCCCGATCACGCCTATGGCCTGCCGTCTCTGATCCAGAGCCTCTTCCTCATGAGGCGCGCGGCGCCGCTGGCCCTCTCCTGCCGGCCGGAGCACGCCGAGCCCCTCCGGGCGCTCCTCGGCGTGTTCGGCCTCCTCGAGCGGCCGGGGATGTTTCCCCTCCTGTGGGACACGGTGCCGGCGCGGGAGGGGGCCTCCGTGGCGACATCAGCCTCCTTCGCGATCTCGGCGTCGCCCAACGCGCATGGCGGCATGCCGAACCTGGCGCTCCGCTTCGACATGCGCGGGCGCGGCTCCGTCGTCTACTCCTCGGACACCGCGCCGAGCGATGCGGTCGCGGCGCTGGCCCGGGGCGCCCACACCCTGATCCACGAGGCGACGTTCTCCTCGCTCTCCAGCGAGCGCGTCGGCGCCCACTCGACGGCGGCCGAGGCGGGCGAGATCGCGGCGCGGGCGGGCGTCCACCGTCTCATCTTGACCCACATGGACGCCGCCCATCACGGCGAGGTCGAGGCTCTGGCGGACGAAGCCCGCTCCCGGTTCGACGGGATCGTGGAGATCGCCGAGGAGCTGGTTCCGTACCCCCTGTGAGCGGGATCAGCGCGCGCCGCACACCCAGCGTCGCCGAGGCGCGGGCCATCCAGGAGCGGCTACGCGCGCGCGTGCGCGTGACCGGCGGGCCCCGGCGCCCGCGCCTCGTGGCCGGCGCCGACCTCGCCTACCGCGCCGATGGATCCCGCGCCTGGGCCGCCGTCGTGCTCGTGTCGCTCCCAGACGGGGTGGTGGTCGAGACGGCCACTGCCTGGCACCGTCCGCGCTTCCCGTACATTCCCGGCTACCTCTCGTTCCGCGAGGGCCCGCTGCTGCTCGCGGCCTTCGGGCGCCTCGAGCGCCGGCCCGACCTCTGCCTCTTCGACGGGCAGGGGATCGCCCATCCGCGGGGCGTCGGACTGGCCTCCCACATGGGTGTGCTCCTGGACTTGCCGAGCGTCGGCTGCGCGAAGTCGCGCCTCGTGGGCAAGCACGACGAGCCCGGCGCAGGGCGCGGGGACTGGGCGCCGCTCCGGATCGAGGGCCGGACGGTCGGCGCGGTGCTGCGGACGCGTGAGGGTGTGCGCCCGATCTACGTCTCGCCGGGGCATCGCATCGGGCTCGCCCGCGCCATCGAGTGCGTGCTCGCGGTGAGCCGGTTGCGAGTCCCCGAGCCCATCCGGCAGGCCGAGCGCGTCGCCGACGAGCTGAAGCGGCGGGACCACCGCGGATGATGCCGCGCTACGAGAGCCGCGATGGTCGGGGCTGTCTCCTCGTCGGCGACAGCCGCCGGCTGGATCCCATCCCCACGGGCAGCGTCGGCGTGATCGTCACCTCGCCCCCTTACTGGGTGCGTGGTCGGGGCCGGGACTCGGCCGAGCGCTGGGCGCGGACGCTCGCTCAGGAGTTCGGCGCGGAGTGGCGGCGCGTGCTGGCGCCGGACGGGGACCTGTGGCTCGTGATCGGCGATCGCCACGACGGCGCGGAGTGGCTGGGCCTCGACGGCATCGTCAGCGAGTGGATGCGGCGGACGGGGTGGCGGCTTCAGTCCAAGGGCTGCTGGGCGCAGGTGCGCTCGCGGGAGCGCTGGGACAACCGGCTCAACCACGTGCTCCGCTTTCGCAACGCGGGGCGCGCCGTTCGCCCCGACTCGACCACGCTGTGCTGGATGCTCCCGCTGCCGCCCTCGCACCGCGAGAGCCTCTGGGACGCCACCCCCGATCCCGTGATCCGCACCGCCCTGGAAAAGAGCAAGAAGCGGGGGCCGGTGCTGGATCCGTTCATCGGCGCGGGGACGGTCGCGCTCGTGGCGCGGGCCGCCGGTCGCGCGTGGATCGGAGTGGAGCGGGATCCGCGGATGGCGCGGCTCGCGGCGCGGCGCCTCGGGCTGCGGCGCCTCGGGCTGCGGCGTCCCGCGCGTCCCGTCAGGACAGTCGCGTCCGGATCTTCCGGACGAGCTCCTGGTAGGACGAGGTCCGGATGATCTCGTTGAACTGGGCCCGGTAGTTTCCGGTCAGGCTCACGCCCTCGACGACGATGTCGTTGATCAGCCAGCGCTCGTTCTGGCGGGCCACCCGGTAGTCGATGGCCACCTCCTGGCCCTGCCTGGTGACGAGCCGCGTGCGCACCACCGCGTGCTCGCCCTCCGCCGACTCGCCCGCGTAGCGGATCGGCTCGCCGCTGTACCGCTCGACCTTCGAGAGGTACGCGCGCTCGATCAGGTCCCGGAACAGCGCGGTGAACTCCACGCGCTCCGCCCCCGAGCGCCCGTCCCAGTGCCCGCCGAGGGCGCGCCGGGCCATCCCCGCCCAGTCGAACACTTCCTCCGTTGCCTCGCGGAGCGCCCGGTGCCGCTCCTGGGCTTTGGCCGAGCCCTTGAGGGCGGGATCCTCGAGGGTCCGGATGACGCGGGCGATCTGGAGCTTGAGCTGGTCGGTCACGGATGCGGCGAAACCGCCGGACGCGCCGGCGAGCGCCACCAGCGCAACCAGCATCCCCGACAGAATGAGCCTGCGGATCATGTGTTCTGTCTCCTTGGACTGATCGGCTCGCGTGCTGCGGAGCCCTCGATGTCAGAGCAAGCCCCGTGCCCGGATCCCGCGACGGAGAAAGCCTGTTCCTGCAGGGACTCACGGCTGGCGCGGATTGTCGGCGCCCCGGACCATGAAACGCTTGCGTACCGGCGTGTAAGTCCTGCGGGCGCTCCGGAAGGCACGCGAGCGCGCCTCTCGCAAATTAGACGGTGCGCGGATGCGGGTGGATTCCTCGGGCAGCGGGGCGGCGAGTCTGACCTGCCGGCCCTCGCGCGGCAGCCCGGTCGCGATCTCGTCAGCCTCCGATGCCGAGGCGCTCCCGGACGAGGCGCCTCAGCGACTCCTCGTCGAAGGCTATGCCCTCCCGGCTCGGCGGCGGGGCCTCCGTCTTGAGCCCGGTCTCGCTCACGACCACGCAGATGCTGGCGTCGGGGTCGACGGCCTTCTCCGCCAGCAGTTCCTGGAGCACCGCGAGGGTGGCGACCCCAGTGGGCCCCGCCCAGATGCCCTCCGTCCGCGCCAGCAGTGCCTGCGCGCGGAGGATCTCGTCGTCTTCGGCATCGCCCGCCACGCCGCCCGTCTCGCGGAGGATCCGGAGCACCCACTCGCCCTTGCGCCCGGGGTTCCCCGCGGCGAGCCCTTCGGCCACCGTGTAGCCGATCTTGAGGGGCTGGAGCGGACGCTTCTCTCGCCAGGCGGAGGCGACGGCGTTGGCGCGCGTGGCCTGGGCGGCCACCATCAGCGGACGCCGCGCGATCCAGCCCAGCCGCTCCATCTCGGAGAACCCGCGGTGAGCGGCGATGAAGGTCTCGCCCACGGCCACGGGCGCCACCACCACGTCGGGCACCCGCCAGCCCATCTGCTCGGCGATCTCGTAGGCGATGGTTTTCTTGCCCTCGTGCTTGTAGGCGTTGCGTGAGGCTCCGCAGTCGAAGAACAGCCGATCCTCCACGAGCCGGTCCCAGAGCGTGATGAGGTCGTCGTAGACGCCCTGGTAGATCACGAGGTCCGTGGCCGTGGCGGCCATGTGCAGGAGCTTGGGCGCCGAGGCCTTCTCGTAGGCGAAGATCAGCGAGCGCAGCCCCGCCCGCGCCGAGTAGGCGGCGATGGACGAGCCGGCATTGCCCGAGCTCACGACGGAGGTGGCCGTGAAGCCGAACTGCAGGGCGGCCGCCACCGCCGTGGTCGAGGAGCGGTCCTTCACCGTGCCGGTGGGGTTCGGCCCCTCGAACTTCACGAGCAGCCGGCGCACCCCCAGGTGACGGGCCAGCGCCGGGCATTCGAGCAGCGGCGTCTGCCCCTCGCCGAGCGTGACCCGGTGCGCGGGGTCGGCGATGGGGAGGACCGGCGCGTAGCGCCAGAGGCCCGTGCCGGCAAGGACGCCGGGGCCGCGCCTGGCGAGCGCGGTCTCGTCGTACGCGAGCTCGATCAGGCCGCCGCAGAAGCTGCACTGCAGGCGATAGCCCAGCGGGGCGGCCATGCCGCAGTCGATGCAGCGCAGCTCGGTGGCGAAGGACTCCGGTGTCTCGCTTGTCATGCTAGCGTTTCCCGAAGCGGCGTTCCACGACGTCGACGATCTCCTCGATGCGGTGGCGGAGGGTGTGCTCGCCCAGCGCCCGCTTGAGCGCGGCCTGGGCGATCTCGCGCGCCTCGTCCGGGTGGGCGAGGTGGTAGTCGAGCAGGCCACGCAGCTCGCCGAGGTCCCGGTAGGCCAGCACTTCCTTGCCCGGGGTGAAGAGATGCGGCAGCTCGTCCTTGAGGTCTACCGCCTGGCAGGCGCCGCTGGCGGCGAGCTCGAAGGCGCGGCTGTTCACGCCGACGATGTCGTTCATGGGGTGGTGATGGTTCAGCGAGAGCGTCGCCCCCGAGTAGATGGCGAGCTTGGCGCGCCCCCAGACGGGACCGCCCGCGACCATGGACCGCACGGCCGGGGATGCGGCGCGCTGCCACCCGCCGCCCCAGAGCCGCACGGGGTAGCCCGCCAGCTCGCGCAGAAAGCGCTCGCGGTACGGATAGTGGCTGCCCACGAAGGCCACCGGCGAGGCCAGGGTGCGCTCTTCCTCCGCCGTGAGCATGACCGGGTGGTGCATCTCGGGCACGCAGTAGTGTGGCAGGTAGTGGGAGATTCTTCAGGCCCACGGACTCCAGCGCCCGGAGGGCGTAGCGCTCCTTGGTGAAGAAGACGTCGTAGGCCTCGATGCACTCGAAGGGGATCATCCAGAGCGGATTGTCCGGGAAGATGTTGAGGAAGAGCGTGTCCACCCGCGCCTTCACCCGCCGGATCAGCCCGGGCGTGATGGGGCCGCCCTTGACGACGAGCACGAGCGACGGGCGCCACGCGACGCACTCGCCCTCGAGGCGCCGCAGGATCCAGAGCTGGTAGGCCGCCTTGGTCCCGCGGTTCTTGTAGAGCGGGTTGTCGCGCCGGTAGGCGAAGGTCCGGACCTCGTGGCCGAGGCCCACGAGCGCGTCGCGGACATCCACGCCCATGTGCCCGGGCCGGTCGAAGGGCAGGACGATCAGCCAGCGCATTTGCGAGAGCGTATCACAACTGCTGGGAGCGGCGGCTCGATGGCCATCCGAGGGGATCGTAGCATGAGTGGGCCGCCGGCACGGTGGCGGCACGGGCGGGGGAGCACACTCGACATTGACAGGCGGAGCGCGGGCGTCCCACAATACCGTTCACCTACGCATGCGCGCGCCATGGCTCCGCCGGAACCTGCCGTCGCTCGTCCTGTTTGCCGTGCTGCTCGCGGCCTGGCAGCTCGCCGTGAGCGTGTTCCGGGTGCGCGAGTACATCCTGCCAGGGCCTCTCAGCGTGCTGCGCGCCACCTTCGACTTCCGGATCCCGTGGTGGAGTCACATCTGGATCACGGGCCTCGAGATCGTCGGGGCCTTCCTGCTGGCGGGAGTCGTCGGGGTGCTCCTGGGCACCGCCATTGCCTGGTCGCCGACGATTGCCTCCGCGCTGGTGCCCTTCCTGGTGTTCGTGAACACGCTGCCGAAGGTGGCGGTGGCGCCGCTCTTCCTCCTGTGGCTCGGCTATGGGATCCTGCCCAATATGCTGATCGGCGCCCTCATCGGCTTCTTCCCGGTGGTGATCAACACGGCCGTGGGCCTGAGCCAGGTGGACGCCGAGCTGCTGGATCTGGGGCGCGTCTTCGGCGCGCCCAAGTGGAAGGTCTTCGTGACCATCCGGATCCCCAACGCCTTCCCCTACATCCTCAGCGCGCTCAAGATCACGGCCACGGCGGCCGTGGTGGGCGCCATCGTGGGCGAGTTCGTCGCCTCGCAGTCCGGCCTCGGGAGCGTCATCGTCGTCACCCAGACGAACCTCAACACCCCGGTGGCCTTCGCGGCCCTGGTGTGGATCTCCGTCATCGGCCTCGTCCTCTACGGCGCCGTCGGGCTCGCCGCGCGCTGGCTGGCGCCCTGGGCGGAGATATCGAGCGCCTCCTGAAAGGAGACTTCCCATGACACGGCTCATCCGTCTGGCTCTCGTCCTCGTGCTGGCCGTGGCCGCCGCCGCGCCCGCCGCCGCGCAGGCCCCGCAGAAGGTGGTCTTCGCGCTCAACTGGTTCGCCGTCGGCGACCACGCCGCCTACTGGGTGGCGCTCGAGAAGGGGTACTACAAGGAGAAGGGGCTCGATGTCGAGCTGCAGAACTCCAAGGGCTCCGGTGACTCCATTGCCAAGGTGGACACCGGGCGCGCCGACATCGGGCTCGCCGACGCCAGCGTGGTGGTGCCGCGGGTCGCCCAGGGCGCGAAGATCAAGGTGGTCGGCGCGGTGTTCGACAACACGCCGCTCAACATCTGGACGCGCAAGGACACCGGCATTTCCAAGCCCAAGGACCTCGAGGGCAAGACGCTGGCGGCGCCCCCTGGAGATTCCCAGCGCCAGCTCTTCCCCGCTTTCGCCAAGATCAACGGAGTGGACGAGAGCAAGGTGAAGTGGGTGAACATCGAGCCGGCGGCCAAGTTCGTCGCGCTCTCGGAGAAGCGGGCGGATGCCGTGCCCGACTACACGACCGGCCAGCCGTTCTGGGAGAAGGCGGTGGGGAAGGACAACTTGGTGATGATGCCCTGGCACCGGTTCGGCTTCGACACCTATTCCATGTCCATCTTCGCCAGCGAGAAGACCATGAACGAGCGGCCGAAGGTGCTCCGTGATTTTCTGGAGGCCTCCTACAAGGGCTGGCGGGACGTGATGGCGGACCCCAGGGCCGCGCTCGAGATCTTCAAGAAGCGGGTGCCCGAGATCGACCTCGCCCTGATCGAGCCCAACATGATGCTCGGGCTCGACCTCATGCGGACCGACCGCTTTGCTCAGAACGGGATCGGCTGGATGGACCGGAGCAAGATGTGCCGCACCGTCGAGCTGATCAACACCTACATGGATGTGCCCCGCAAGGTGGGCTGCGATGAGGTCTTCACCAATTCGTTCCTGACGAAGATCGAGCCCCCGAAGAGCATGAAGTAGGGTGACGACGGATCGCGCGGTGCCCGACCCCGCCGGAGGGCTCATCGCCTTCGACGGGGTCGGGATGACCTATGCCGCCGCGAGCGGCCTCGTCGAGGCCCTCCGCGACATCTCCTTCGCGGTGGGGCAGGGACAGCTGGTGGCGCTGGTCGGGCCCAGCGGCTGCGGCAAGTCCACGCTGCTGCGGATCGTGGCGGGGCTCCGCCCGCCCACCGTCGGGCGCGTCGTCGTGGACGGGCAGCCGGTCACCAGGCCGCTGTCCTCGGTGGGCATGGTCTTCCAGGCGCCGGTGCTGCTCAAGTGGCGGCGGCTCCTCGACAACGTGCTCCTGCCCGCGGATCTCGCCGGCCACCGGCGTGACGAGTACCTGGGTCGGGCCGACGACCTCCTCCGGATGACTGGGCTCGTCGAGTTCTCGAACAAGTATCCGGGCGAGCTGTCGGGCGGCATGCAGCAGCGCGCCTCGCTGTGCCGGGCGCTGCTGCTGGACCCGCCCATCCTCCTCATGGACGAACCCTTCGGCGCGCTGGACGCCATGACGCGCGACGAGATGAACCTCGAGCTGCTCCGCGTCTGGGGCGAGGGGGCCGGCCCCTCGACCCTCAGGAAGACCATCCTCTTCGTCACCCACTCGATCCCCGAGGCCGTGTTCCTGGCCGACCGTGTCGTGGTCATGACGCCGCGTCCCGGCCGGGTGGCGCGGACCTTCGAGGTGGACCTGCCGCGTCCGCGCACGGTGGCGCTGCGTGCGAGCCCCGAATTCGGGCGGCTCTCGCTCGAGATCTACGAGACGCTGACCGTGCGCGAGCCCGCCGCTACCGCGATCGCCTGAAGCGCGCGGCGAGGAGCGGATCCACGAGCGCCGCCGTGGCGACCATCGCGGCGTCGGCGCCCGCCTCGAGCATCTCGCGGGCGCGCTCGACGGTCGTGATGCCGCCCACCGCCAGGATGGCCCGGTTCCAGGCCCCGGCCTTGCGCCACGCGATGAGCTCCTGCACCTGCACTCGGCAGTTGTCGTAGACGGCCGCTCCCGAGACGCCCGCGAGCTCCCGTCCGGAGCCGGGGAAGGCCGGGACTCCGGTTTCCTTGACGACCCGCCGCTGAAGCCCGTTGACCAGGATGAAGCCGTCGAGCCACGGGGCGAGCCGTGTCGCCAGCTCGTGCAGCGCGCGCGGGCTCGGCGTCGCGCCGAGCTTGGCGATGACCGGGTGGCTCCCGAGGGCGCGGCGCACGCGCTGCACGATGCGGCCCGAGAGGTCCTTGTCCTCGAAGATCATCTGCGGGTGCTCGCCTGTGGTGTTGGGGCAGGAGAGGTGCACCTCCACCACGTCGGCGCCCGCCTCCGCCGCCCACTGCGCGCAACGCACGTAATCCTCGGCGAGCTGCTCCCCGTCCCCCCCCGGCATGGGTGTGCCCGCGACGCTGACGATGAGGAGCTGTTCCTTCCCGAGCCGGGCGCGCGCGCGCTTGACGTCGGCGCGCCACTCGTCGGGATCGGCCGAGGGGAGCCCGAGCGAGACGGCCCAGGTGACGGTGGCGGGGTCCGGGTTCCGCGGCGCCTTGGCTGCGGCCGTCGAGGGGTCGCCGAGGCGGCAGAAGACGAGGTTGGGCTGGAGGAACGCCTGGCGCGTCACCGTGCGGACCGTCTTGTAGGTCAGGAGCCCGTAGCCGAGACGCGCGTAGGCCTGGATCCACTGCGCGTTGGGCAGCGGGCCCGCCGCGATGCCCAGGGGACACTCGACTCGACGGCCGAACACGAAGGCCGGCGGGCCGGCAGGCAGCTTGCGCGGACGGGCCGGGAGCTTCGGCGGATGGCCTGCGTTCCAGGCGAAGGAGCGCCCCAGGCGGTACGTGATCATCGGGCGGCCTCCAGGGACTCGAACGTCCACTCGGCCAGCGGGGTCATGGACGGCAGGTCCGGGTCGAAGGCGATCCCGCAGCCGGGTGCCGCGAGGGACGCGACTCGGAGGGCGCCGCGCTCGATCCGGAGGAAGGCCTGCGTCTCGTCGCCCACGTACAGGTCGGGGTGCAGGCGTGTCGCGTCCCGGCGCTCGCGGGGCGAGCAGTGGCGGAGCCCGTGGACGTAGTGGTGGCCGTTCCGCTCCACGTGCGTGATGCCGAGCGCCCGCACGGTGGCGAGATCCTGCTGCACCGGCACCACGGGGACGTTCGTCAGGTCCTCGGCGCTCATGAAGAGGCGCTCCGCGGCGGGGCGGCCGCGGTTCCACCGCTCCACGAGCGAGCGGTTCAGGAAGGACTTGACGATGCCCTTGCAGTTCTTCGTCGACACGCCGCGGTAGCCGAGTCGCACGGCCTGCGCGAAGGAGTCGAGATCGCCGTCGCTCTCGTCGACGATCATCGGGATCTGCCGCCCCAGCGTCGACAGGCCCTCGGTGGCGGCCGCGTGGAGGGCGATGGCGCGGTCGAGCGGCTGCTCGATGAAGGCGGTGGAGGGGACCAGACGCGACAGGGCCGGGGCGCGGCGCATGGCGTCCACCAGGCGCGCGAAGTCCTCCACGCTCTTGTACTGCTCGTTGCCGTCCAGCGAGACCAGGTAGGGCTCGGGGATCAGGCGGTCGAGGGTCGCGGCGATGCGCCCGAGGCGGTCCAGGTCGGCATCGAGCTGGCCGCCGACCTTGAGCTTGAAGTGGCGCAGCCCCTGGCGCTCCACGCATTCCTCGAGCGTCTGCGGGAGCCCGTCCCGGAGCCAGCCGTCGGCCGGCACGTCCGCGGCGACGATGGCGTCGAGGAGCCCCACCGTGTGCCGCACGGCGATGCGCTCGGGCGGGGGCGCTCCCGCCCACGCCAGCACGTCGGCCAGGGAGAGCTCCGGGTGCACGGCCTCGGGGCGCAGCCCCAGCACGTTGTCGCGCAGCATCCCCACGACGTCCAGCCCGGCCAGGCGTCCCGCGGCATCGGCCAGCGCCCGCTCGAAGAGCGAGGAGCCGAAGGACGCCGTGAGGCTGTTGAGCCCGAGATCGCGGCCCTGCCGGCGGCAGTCGGGATACGCCTCCAGCCAGATGTCGAAGACCGGGCGCGGGGTCCGCGCGGCCTCGAGATAGGCGGTGTGGGCAGCGCCGATGGAGGCGAGCTGGTCCTCCACGTTGTCGCGGAAGGTCTTCGTTGGATCCTTGTCGAACCACTTGGGCGGGAGGTTGTCGGCCGCGAAGCCCCGGCCGCGCCGGCCATCCGCCGCCTCGACCTCCACGGCCAGATGGAGCAGGGGGAAGTGGGTCAGCGTGACGACGCCGTAGCGGAACGGCAGGCGGGTGCGCAGGTTCCTCAGGTGGAACGACGCCGACTTGAGGGCCAGTCTCATGCGAATGCCGGCATGACCTCGCGGGCGAGGAGATCGAGCTCGCGCATGATGTGCGCGTGGGGCATCCCGGGGAAGAAGAGGCGGCAGATGAGATGGGTCATGCCGTACTGCGTGACGAAGGGCCGGAGCGCCTCGATGACGCGGTCGGGGCTGCCGATGAGGAAGCGGTCCCGCATGACGGTGTCGAGGTCGGTGGCGATGGCGGCGTCGATGAACGGATGCTTCCAGCCGCCGGCGTACTCCTTCCGGTAGGACACCATGATGTGTCGCTCCGCCAGCTCCCGCGCTTCCGTGTCCGTGTCGGCGATGATGACGTCGCGCGTGAGGGGCCACTCGGTGATGGGCGCCGTGAGCCCGGCCCGGGCGCGGTTGTCGAGGAACTGCTTCTTGCCGGCGATGAGCCGCGGCAATTCGGCCGTGGGCCCGGGGATCCAGTTGTCGCCGAGCGTGGCCGCCCGCCGCAGCGTGAGCTCGCCCCAGCCGCCGATCCAGACCGGGGGGTGAGGCTTCTGGAGCGGCTTGGGCTCGAGCCGTCCCTCCACCTGGTAGTAACTCCCCTTGAAGGAGAGCGAGTCCCGGGTCCACAGGCCCTTCATGACCGCGAGCTGCTCCTCGAAGCGGGCGCCCCGCTTCTCGATGTCGACCCCGTACAGCGCGAACTCGTCGGGCTTGTAGCCGATGGCGACGCCGAGGACGAAGCGGCCGCCGGACATGACGTCGAGCATGGCCACGTCCTCGGCCAGGCGCGCGGGATGGTAGAAGGGCGCCACCAGGATGTCGGTGCCGAGCCGCAACCGGGAGGTGCGGGTGGCGAAGCCGGCCAGCACGGTCAACGGCGACGGCCAGTAGTGGTTCTGGACGGAATGGTGCTCCTCCATCCAGATCGAGTCGAAGCCGAGGTCCTCGCCGCGCACCACCTCCTCGAGGGCCTCGGGGTAGAGATGCCCGCCCTCGATGGGGATGAAGCCGATCTTGAGCCTGGCCATGCGCGGTCCTTTCGATGGTCTGTTCAGTGGAGTGCGGCCCACTGGCCCTCCGGATCCGGCGGGGTCCACCAGGGCGCGAGGCCCAGGTCGTCGCAGATGATCCGGGCGGCATTATACCCCGGCAGCCCGGTGATGTTGCCGCCCGGATGGACGGCGCCGCCGCTTACTTGCAGTCGAAGAACTCGTTCGTGTAGTACTCGGCTGGCGCCTTGGTCTGGATATTGCCGTAGGTCTTCTGCAGGCCGAGGAGGGTGTCCCAGTCCGCTGCCGCCATCCAGCCCGCGGTCCTCCCCTTGGTGTTGGCGGTGTACATGAGCTGCACCGTGTCCTTCCACTGCGAGAGGTTCAGCTCCACGGCACCCGCCTTGGGGAACATCTCCACCAGGATCCTGGCCGCCTCCTCGGGGTTCCTGGCGGCCTCCATCCACGCCTTGCTGCTGGCCCGGACCATGCGGCAGTTGAGGTCCTTCTCGCCGAGATACCTGGTGTTGATGAGGAGCCCCTGCGAGAGCGCGTTGACGCCGAAGTCCACGTAGCGGAAGTAGGCCGCCTTCTTCTTGGTGGCTTCCTCGATCTGCCCCGCCTGCGTGGTGTAGTAGCCGCCCATGGCGTCCACCTGCCCGGCCATCACGGCGGTCATCTTGCCGCGCGGGTCGAAGTACACCTCCTGCACCTTGGACTTGTCCACGCTGTTCACCTTGAGCAGCGCCTGGAAGGCCTGGTGGATGGAGTCGCCCGCCGTGAACGACACCTTCTTGCCCTCGAGGTCCTTGGGGCCCTTGATGGGCTTGTCGGCGAAGCAGACGTTGTCGAGGGCGGAGCGCCAGGCCAGCAGGACCGCGTTCTGGAAGACGATGCCGAGGTCGGTCTGGGGGCGGTCCACGGTGCGGCCGCCCATGGCCACGAGCCCTGACGTCGGGCGCATGAGCCCGGCGATCAGCATGGCCAGCGTGCTCTTGCCGCAGCCGGAGGGACCCACGATGGAGAGGAACTCGCCCTGCCGCACGTCGAACGACACTCCGTCCAGCGCCCGGACCTCGCCCTCGGGTGTCCCGAAGACCCGGACGACATCGGAGACCTCCACGAACTTGTGCCCGTTGAGCATCGGGGGACTCGAGGCATTTTACTTCAAACGAGCCTCCCGATGCCGCCCCGCTCGCCGCCTCAGGGGGCGCCGGTCAGAGCTGCGCGCGCGGCGGACCCTCCACCGGCACGATGCCCTTCTCGAACGCGTAGCGGACCAGATCGGCCTGGCGGCGCAGGTTGAGCTTGCGCATGAGGTTCGCCCGGTGGGTCTCGACGGTGCGGGGACTGATGGAGAGCCGTTCCGCGACGAGGGTGCTGCTGAGACCCTCGGTGGTCAGCTGCAGGACCTCTCGCTCCCGCGTCGTGAGCGTGTCGTAGGGGTCCGGAGGGGCGGCCTGCGCGCGCTCGACATAGGCCTCGATGGCCCGCTCGGAGAGCGGCGGGCTGAGATAGCGCCCGCCCGCTGCCGCCTCGCGGATGGCCCGCACGAGGTCGGCCGCGCCGGCGTCCTTGAGCACGTAGCCGGCGGCGCCGTTCTTGAGCGCCTCCAGCACATAGGCCTCGTTGGCGTACATGGAGAGGATCACCACGCGCGTGTGCGGGAAGCGACGCCCGACCTCCCGGGTGACCTCGAGCCCGCTGAGCCCCGGCATCATCACGTCGGCGACCAGCACCGCCGGCTGGAGCCGCTCCACGAGCCTGACCGCCTCGAGCCCGTCGGCGGCCTCCCCGACGACGACGAGATCGGGCTCGGCCTCGAGCAGGACGCGGAGTCCCTGCCGCACGATGCCGTGATCATCCGCCAGCACGATCGTCGTCCGGGTCATGGCGACTCGTGTCCTGCCTTCACCCGGGCTCCGAGGGGCAGCTCCGCCGCCACGAGGGTGCCGGCCCCGCGGCGGGAATCGACGGCGAGGCGGCCGCCCAGCACGGCGGCCCGCTCGCGCATCCCGCCGAGCCCGCAGGACAGCCCGGAGGCCGGGGCGCTGTCGGCATCGAAGCCCTTCCCCTGGTCGTGAACCTGCACGTGGAACAGGTCCCCCGTGGTCCACAGCTGCACCGACACGTCGTCCACGCCGGCGTGCCGGGCCGCGTTGGTCAGGGCTTCCTGGACGATGCGATACACGGCCGTCTCCAGCTCCGCGGGAAAGCGCTGGCCCTCGAGGCCCCCGTGCCTGAAGGTCACGCGGACGCGCGTGTGGGACGTGTACCGGTCGAAGAGCCACACGAGCGCAGGCACGAGGCCGAGGTCGTCGAGCATCGGGGGCCGCAGATCGAGGGAGAGATCTCGCAGCCGGCCGATGAGATCGGTGAGCAGGACCTGCGCCCCGCGGAGTCGTGCCCGGGCCGGCTCGCCGGCCACCCGCGCGCTCGCCTCCAGGTTGAGCTTCAGCCCGATCAGCACCTGGCCGACCTCGTCGTGGAGCTCGCGGGCGATGCGCCGACGCTCCACCTCCTGGGCCTCCACGATTCGGCTGGTGAGCCGCTGCAGCTCGCCATGGGCGGCGCGGACCTGATCGTGCAGCCGGGCCTGCTGGATGGCCACGGCCAGCGGGTCGGCCACCTCGCGGGCGATCTCCACGTGCTCGGGGGCGAAGTCGCGGGCCCCGTCGGCGGCCAGGCTCATCGCCCCGACCAGCTCCCCCGAGAACAACATGGGCACGGTGAGGTAGCAGCGCATCCCCGGGGGCTCGGTGCTGACGACCGCCTCGGTGACATGGGGCCGGCCCTCCCGGAGCGCCTCCATGTGGCGGACCGCCGGGGTCCAGATGCACGGGCCCTTGCCCCGCCAGGCGCGGCCCCCGTCGTAGGTGGCGAGCACGGTGGGCTCGCTCCGGCCGGGATGGAGGACGGCGACGCTCCCGTGCTGGTACGGGATGAGCTTGGCGACCCCGCGCAGCGCGGCCTCGGCGATGGCCTCCGGCGACTGCGTGGCCAGGATGGCCCAGTCCAGCTCGTGGAGCATCTCGAGGCGCTTCGTGTGCTGGCGCAGGGCTTCCTCGACGTCCTTCCGGGCGGTGATGTCCTCGGCGCTTCCCTCGAAGGCGACGGGGCGGCCCTCCTCGTCGCGCACGGTCCGGGCGTTGATCCGGAACCAGCCGATGGAGCCGTCGAAGCGGCGCTGCCGCACGTCGAAGTCGCGGAGCTGGCCCTCCCGGAGGGCGACCTCGTGCCCCCGCGGGCGGTCCTGCGGATCCACGAAGAAATCCTTGATGGGGATGCGCCGTCCAGTCTCGAGATCGGGCAGCCTCAACGCGTGCAGACCGGCGGCATTGAGATCCAGGATGCGGCCGTCAGGGGTGGTGCGGAAGAGCCCGATGGGGGTGTGGTCGAAGAGACCTCGGTAGCGCGCCTCGGACGCCTGCGCCTCGGCCAGCGCCGCCTGCTCCCGCCGGTAGAACTGGGCGTTCCGGATGGTGATGGCGGCCTGGTCGGCCAGGAGCCCGATCAGCTCCCTGTCCTCGGCGGTGAAGTGGCGGGGCTCGCCGAACAGGATGGCGAGCACCCCGACCACGCGGTCTCCGTCGGTGAGCGGGAGGCCCGCATAGGCGTGCAGCCCGAGCTCGCGGGTGAAGCGCGGGTTCAGCCAGCGCGGGTCGTCCTGGCAGTCCACGATGTACTCGGGCGTCCGGGTTTCGAGGATCTGGCCGGCGATGCCGCCCCCGAAGGGGATCAGGGAGATCTCCATCAGCCGCTGCTCCACCTCGGATTCGACGCCGCAGCTCTCCGCGGGCCTGAGGACGCGCGCCTCGGGATCGGCGATCCAGACCCGCGCCATTCGCGCCCCCAGCAGAGTGACGGCGGCTCCTGCCACGGCCCGGAACACCTCCGGGCCCTCGCGAGCCGACGTGATGAGGGTCGTGAGCTGGCTGAGCGTTTGGAGCCTCCGCGCGCGCTCCGTCGCCTGGGAGTAGAGGCGCGCGTTCCGGATGGCCGCCCCCGCGTGATCGGCCAGCCGCGACAGGATGGACTCGTCGCGGTCGCTGAACGGGCGTGGGGTCAGGCCGTACACATAGAGGAGGCCCTCGATCGTCTCGTCGATGGTGATGGGGACCACGAGCATTGCCACGGTGCCGGCGGTCCGCACCGCCTCGGCGAAGTCCTGGTCGATCCGGGAATCGCTCAGGTAGTCGGCGGTCCTGAAGGGGCGGCCGGTGAGCAGGACTTGCCCTCCGGCGCCCTTGCCCGGAACGATCCGGGTTGCGCCGTGGCCTCTGGGCCGAGGCTCGGTCCAGCGCCGGTACACCATTTCCCCCGAGGCCGGGTCGCGGAGCGAGATGGAGGCGGCATCGGTCCGGCAGAGCTCCCTGGCGCCCTCGACCACCCGCTGGAGGATGCTGTCGAGCGCGAGCGAGGCGTTGATGGAGCGGGCGATCTCGGCCAGCACCTCCGCCTCCCGCCGCCGCCCACTGGCCTCCTCGTGGACGCGCGCGTTCTCCAGCGCCAGCGCGGCCTGGTCGGCGAAGGCCTCGAGGATCATCACCTCGGCCGGCGCGAAGTCCCTGGCGACCGCGTCTCCGACCATGAGGGCCCCGACGACTTTCCCCTTGACCCTCAGCGGGACCGCCAGGCTCGCGCGGATCCCGGCCTGCGCCAGCCGCCGCCGCAGGTCCTCATCGAGCGTGATGTCCGGATCGTCCAGGACGTCGCGGGCCCAGACAGGCCGGCCCTCGGCCACGGCACGCCCGGCCACCCCCACGCCTGCCTGCTGCACCTGCCCCGGCTCGAAGAACCGCGCGGCAGGTCCCGCCCCGGCCAGGGCCACGAGGGAGCCATCGCGGGCCAGGCCCCTGAGGATTACGTAGCGGGTGTCGACGAGCGACGGCACGGCGCCCACGATGCGCTCGGCGATCTCCGTGACGTCGAGGCTCTCGGACAGGCTGCGGGCCATCTGCGCCAGAGCCTCGGCCTCGCGCCGGCGCCGCGTCGCTGTGTCGAAGAGGTCCGCGTTCCTCAGCGCCAGGGCGGCCCCATCGGCAAAGGCCGAGAGCAGCCGGTGGTCCCGCCCCGTGAACACCCGGCCGGCCGGGTCGGCGACGACCAGGGTCCCCATGGTCTCTTCCCCCGAGACCACGGGGGCCGCCATGACCGAGCGGCAGTCTTCGTGCTCGATGATGGGGCGCGCCAAATCGTCGAAGGAGATCCAAGGATCGGCCAGCACGTCCGGGGACCAGAGGACGCGGCGCTCGGCCAGGGCCCTTCCGGAGACGCTCGTGCCCAGCGGGACCCTGCGCCCGACCCATGAGTCGGCCGCGCGGTCGCTTGCCTCCGCGATGCACACCAGGGTTCCTGAGGCCGCATCCAGGCGGTAGAGGAGGGCGCGCCGCACGTGGAGGAGGTCGAGCAGGGTGGAGACCACCCGGCTTGCCGCCTCGGCCAGGTTCAGGGTATCGGCCAGCTGACGCCCCACCACGGCCAGGGCTTCGGTCTCGGCCTCCGCCCGGCGGCGCTCGCTGATGTCGCGCACGCAGTAGACGAGGTGTGGCCCGGTCTCCAGGTCGAGGAACGCGCACGAGATGTCGATGGGGACAGGCCGCCCGTCCTTCGCGCGGAGATCCGATTCCAGGCGCAGGAGCCGCTGCTCCCGGGCCGTGCGCCAGATCGTCGGCCACGCCATGGCCGAGCACTCGTCATGGAGCCGGCCCATGGGCATGCCGCGCAGCTCCTCGCGCGAGTAGCCGCAGAGGTGCGTGGCGGCGGCATTGACATCGGCGATGCGCCCCGTCGAGTCCACCCAGAACATCGCCTCCCGGGAGTGCTCGATGGAGGCCTCGGTGCGGATGAGGCGCCTGCGCTCCCCCTGGAGATACGAGAGCAGGAGCCCCAGGAGGACGGTACTCAGCGGATAGAAGATGGCCAGGGGGATCGCGAATCGCTCGAGGAGGCGCCAGGCGAGCGCCCGGTCTGGAATGGCGAAGGTCCACAGGAGGCCCGAGGCCGTGAGCGCCCAGCCGAGAAGCAGGAACCGGCCAACCCCGAACTCGGCGACGCGATCGCCCCAGCGCCGGTGGACCAGGGCCCCGATGACCGCAGACGTGACGATAGCCCCCACCCCGGGAACGGTGCCGATTCCCCCCAGCGCCAGGCGGAATCCGCCTGCGATGGTGCCGGCCACGGCCGCCGAGCCCGGGCCGTTGAAAACCCCGGCCATGGCGATGACGACCACGCGCTGGCCAATGGTCACCCCTGGCATCACCTCGATGCCTATGGCCATGCCGGCCACCGCGATGCCACCGAACACGGCGCCGCTGAGGAGGGTGTAGACGGCGGGGCGGGCGCGCCTGAGCGAGGACCAGAGGAGCCCGTAGATGCAGGCCAGGGAGAGGAGGAGCGCGAGGTTCTCGGTGAGCCCTTTGATGAGTTCCGGGAGGGGGATCATGGCTGCCGCCTCGGGCCCTGGGCCTCAGCCCCGGCCGAGCTCCGCTCGCGCCAAGGCGGCGCCGGCGGTCATGGCCCGGCGCTTGGCGTAGGCCACGGCACGGCGGGTGAACTTGAGCCCGCAGTCTGGGTGGAAGAAGCAGATCATGGTCTCGCGGCGCAAACCGTCGTCGGTGATCACGTCCACGCCGGCCATCTCCTGGTCCTTCAGCCAGGCCTTGACGGCGTTGTCGTGAGCCTCGTCCAGCTCGGCGTCGCCGAGGGCGCCTGACTTGTGGTCCTCGCGGGGTTGCTCGAGCCAGCGGGGCAGGGAGTAGGAGCCGATGACCGCGGTCGGCAGGAGCGCCGGGATCGGGTCCGGCACTACAGCTCCCCGGCCTCCTCCAGCGCCCGCTTGAGCCGCTGGCGGTCTTCTGGACCCACGGGGAGGAGCGGCGGCCGCATGTGGCCGTGGGCGAGAATCCCCTGCATCACCAGCACTTCCTTGGACCGGGCGCGGTAGTCGCGGACCGGCGCGGCGAAGACGGCGTCCACGAGCTTCTGGATGCGGTCCCCCTTGGCGCGGGCCGTCGCCCAGTCGCCGCGCATGGCGGCCTCGTACACCTCCACATGGGTCCGCGTGGTGACGGCGCAGGCGCCCAGCAGCGCGCCCTCGGCGCCCAGGAGGTAGGACTCCCAGATGAAGTTATCGTTGCCCGTGAGGATGGTGATGCGGCGCGGGGCGCTCCGCACCACGTTGACGATCTCCCTGAAGCGCTTGGCGTCGAAGAGCGCCTCCTTGATGGCGGCCACCTGGGGGATCTCCACGAGCCGGGCGAGTGTCGCGTCGTCGAAGTTGGTCCCGCCCAGCGCCGGCTGCAGCGTGAAGAGGATCATGGGCAGGCCGACCTCGTCGGCGATGGCCTTGTGGTAGCGGTACGGCAACTCGGGCGACAGCGGCTGGCCGAGATAGGCGGTGATGGGGAAGACCAGGAGGCAGTCGGCGCCGGCCTCGCGGTACTCCTTGCCGTACTTGACGGCCTGCGCCGTGAAGGAGGCGCCGAGCCCGGCGACGATGGGGATGCCGCTCCCCGCCAGCTCCTCCTTGTAGATGCGCAGCACGGAGAGCCTCTCGTCGTGCCAGAGGTGCGGGCCCTCGCCCGTGTCCACGTTGACGGCGACGGCCTTGATGCCCTGCTTGGCGATCCAGCGGATGTACTTGCGGAGGCCCGGCTCGTCGATCTGCGCGTCCTGCGTCATGGGCAGGACGGTGGCGGGGATGATGCCCTTGAGGTCAATGGTTGGCATGGGTTGTTCTCCTGCCTTGTGGCTTACGTGTCGCTGGCGAGCTTGCCGCCGACGCCCCAGTTGGCCTTCTCGACGTCCTGGAAGACGATGTGGACCTGCTCGGGCGTGGTCTTGCCGATCCTGACCACCGCCTCGGTGATGGCCGCGGTGAGCTCGCGCTTCTGCTGAGGGGTGCGGCCCGCGTACCACTGAATCGTGATGTTCGGCATGGGGTCTCTCCTCACCTGAGGCGGGCACCCGGGCCGTTGGCCCGCCCGCCCCCGCCGGAATGCCGCGCTGTCCGACTTCCCTTGCGCGATCTGAGTTGTCGTCTACCTGAGGCGGGCACCCGGGCCGTTGGCCCGCCCGCCCCCGCTAGGATCTCTCGCTGGGTCGCTCATCCGCGTTCCGTCAGCCGATGCTGCTCACTTGAGCCGTTTCATGTCCTCGGGGAAGTTCGACGTGAACGAGTAGGACTTCACGGTGCCGTTGGCGGCGAAGCGCACTGACAGGTCCTTGGTGATCTCCCCGCCCGCTTCCCGCTGGCCGAAGAACCAGCGCCACGTCTGGTCGCCGCTGTCGAGACCCACCTGGTAGGGCTCGCCGAACATGCGCCGGAGCGCCGCCTTGTCGGTTGTGCCGACGACGAGCATGAGGGGCTCCGGCGAGGGGAACTCCTGACCGACCCTGAACAGCGAGGCGCAACCCGCCGCCAGGACCACCGCGAGCAGGGGAACGAGCAGGAACGGGCGCCACATGGCACCGATTATCCCACGCCGCCGACGGAGCGGTCAACGCGACCTGGTACTGGGTCAAGTTGCGAGCCAGACGAGGCACGAAGGAGCCAGCGACGCGAGGCGTACTCTCTGTACGTTGAGCGTCGCTGGCGACCGAGTAACGAAGTATGGCGACGCAAATTGACCCAGTACCCGCGACGTGGAAGACTTGACTTGGCCACGGCACGTGGCTAGGGTTTGACCACCCGCAACCCAGACGACAAGGAGGCCGAGCGCCATGCCTGTGCCCGTCATGAAGGGATACGCGAGCCTCGCGACGCTCCCCGAGGAGAAGGTCGGCGACAAGATCACGCGCAAGATCCTGGTGGGTGAGAAGGAGATGGTCGTGTTCTGGAAGATGAAGGCCGGCGCTCGCGCCGCCATGCACCAGCACCCCCACGAACAGATCTTCTGGTTGTTGTCCGGCCGGATGGAGTTCACCCTGGGTGGCGAGAAACGGACTTGCGTGGCCGGCGACCTGGGCGTGATCCCCGGCAACACGCCCCACGAGGCCTCCTTCCCCGAGGACACCGAGGTCATCGACGTCTTCGCCCCGCCCCGGGCAGACATGTTCGAGGGCGGGGACACCTACCTCGGGCGGAGCTGAGCCCGGCCCCTCCGTGAAGGGCGCGCTCTTCGCCCGCTACTCCCGCTCGGCCAAGTCGCTGCGCCGGCTCTTCCTCGACGAGTTTCTCGAGCAGGCGGGCCCGGCCGCCGCGACGGCCTCCATCGGCACCACCCGCGCGGAGGCTCTCTACGAGCGGGTCTTCAGCGACTACGGCGACGACTCCGTGGCCCAGCTCGGCGGCGTCCACCTGGCCTGCGAGGGCGCCTCCAATATCCTGACCAAGGTGCTCGAGTGGGGCCGGCTCATGGCCTACCTCGAGCAGTCCACCCGCTACGTGCCCTACACGGACAGGCCGGGCGGGGCCTGGAGGTATCACGTGCCCGCCGAGCTGGACGGCCACCCGCTGCGCGCACGCTACGTGGAGACGCTGGATCGGGCGTTCGAGGCCTACGCGCGCTGGATCGAGCCCATGCGCGAGCACTGGAGCCGCCGCTTTCCGCGCGGGGCGGAGGACAGCGAGGGCGCCTACCGG
Source organism: Candidatus Rokuibacteriota bacterium (assembly GCA_016184305.1). Classification (GTDB taxonomy): domain Bacteria; phylum Methylomirabilota; class Methylomirabilia; order Rokubacteriales; family CSP1-6; genus UBA12499. The sequence continues at coordinate 25,745 of JACPCX010000136.1, forward strand.
ATGACCATCCGCGCCAAGGCGCTGGACTCCTTGCGCGGGCTCCTGCCGGCGGCCACCCGCTCCAACATGGGCATCTTCGGCACGGGGCAGGCCTACGAGGCCCTGCTGCTGCGGATGGGCGCCCACCCGCTCCGGGAGGTGCAGGACTACGCGGGGCTGATGCTCGTCGAGCTGCGGAAGGTGATCCCCGCCTTCCTCCAGCGGCTCGACCGCCCCGAGCGCGGCGGCGTCTGGAGCCAGTACCTCAGCGAGACGCGCGAGGCCACCGCGGCCCTGGCCCGCCGGGTGCTCGACGCCATCCCGCCGGAGCCGCGCCCGGCGGTCACGCTCACCGACTGGGATCCCGACGGCGAGGTGAAGGTGGTGGCGGCGGCGCTCTATGCGTCCTCCGATCTTTCCGACGACCAGCTCCTCGCTATCTGCCGGAAGCTCTCGAGCGAGGAGCGGGAGCGCATCCTGGCCGCCTATGTCGGCCGCCGCGAGAACCGGCGTCACAAGCCGGGCCGGGCCTTCGAGCGCACGGCCTACCGCTTCGACGTGCTCGGCGACTACGGCGCCTTCCGGGATCTCCAGCGCCACCGGCTGCTCACCCTGGAATGGCAGCCCTTGTCCCCGCGCCACGGCTGCGTGGTCGCGGACGGCATCGAGGAGGCGGGCGCCCTCGACGAATGGCGGCGCGTCATGGAGGCCTCGGCTGCCCTTCACGACGCGCTGGCGGCGGCGGGACTCGCCGCCGTCGCGCCCTATGCCGTGGCCATGGCCTACCGGTTGCGCTTCTACATGGAGATGAACGCGCGGGAAGCGATGCACATGATCGAGCTGCGCACGGCGCCCCAGGGGCATCCTGCCTATCGCCGCATCTGCCAGGCCATGCACCGCCTCATCGGCGAGCAGGCGGGGCACCGCGCCCTGGCCGCCGCCATGCGCTACGCCGACCACTCGGGAGGCGAGGAGGGACGGCTCGGCGCCGAGCGCGCCGCCGAGAAGCGGCGCGAGGCCACCCGGTGAGCCTGCGCCCCGAGCAGATCAAGGCGCGCCAGCACCTCGACCAGAAGGGGAGCCGGCTGACCGCCGCCCAGCTCCGGGACCGCGTCGGCTCGGCGTTCGCGGCGATCGAGGAGCTGGACTGGAAGGCCTACGCCATCGTCTTCCGCCTGCACGTCCTCGATCACCTGAGCCAGATCAGGAAGACCCTGGCCGCCGCCCGCGCAGGAAGGTGACGGCGCCTCCCGCGGGGTGCTGCACACTCAGCCGAGGATGTCCGGGATCGTGATGAGCAGATCGGGGAAGGCCTCGGGAGCGAACGCGGTGCCGCGCGCGAACCGTTCCGAGCGCCGATACCCCTCGGCCGTCGGGTGCCGGTAGGCCTCGACGCACCCGCCGTCGACGTCCACGATCCACGCCTCCCGGATGCCCGCCGCCGCGTAGAGGAGGATCTTGACAAGCCGGTCGTAACGGAGCGAGGTCTCGGCGACCTCGACCAGAAGCAACACGTCCTCCGGCCGAACACCCGTCTCCCTGTAGAAGTCCGTGCGCGGCTTCAGCACCATCACGTCGGGCTCGGGCATCGAGTCCGGCGGCACGGGCAGGGAGCCCTGGGACGAGACGAGGACGCCCCGGCCCAGGCGCTCGACGAAGATCGCGTGCAGGGCAGCGACGGCTGCGAAGTGGCGCCGGCCGATGGGTGTCATCTGGATGATCTCGCCGTGAATCAGCTCCACATGGTCTTCCCGGGTCAGGATCCCGGTCTCCACCATTCGCTGATACTCGGCGACGGTCCAGAGCCGCCTCGCGAGTTCGATTTCGGTTGGCATGGCACGTGTATGTTGCCCGGGTTCCCGAGCGCTCGTCAAGACGTATCCCGTCCGATACGTCTTCGCGTGGGCGGCCCACCCCTGCGCCTTCGCGACCTCGTCCCTGGCCTTCCGGAGCTCCTCCGGGTGGGCCAGCCGGTCCAGCGCCGTCATGGCCCATGTCTGGTCCGCCTGTGGTATCCTTACCCGGAGTAAGGATTCTTCCAGGAGGTAATGCGATGCAGGCGTCGACGATCACCAGCAAGGGGCAGGTCACGATTCCCAAGCGGATCCGGGACGTGCTCCGGCTGAAGCCCGGTGATCAGGTCGACTTCGCGGTCGA
>JACPCX010000137.1:0-22333 GCA_016184305.1 Candidatus Rokuibacteriota bacterium
GGCGGGATCTACGCCCTGATGGCCTGCGGCCTCAACCTCATCTTCGGCGTCATGCGGGTCATCAACTTCGCCCACGGCGAGTTCCTGGCGTTCGGCGCCCTCCTGGGCGTGAGCCTCGTCATCGGCCACGGGGTGCCCTTCCTGGTGGCCCTGGTGCTGGTCGCGGCGGCCATGGGCGTCTTCGGCTACCTCCTCCAGGCGGCGCTCATCGAGCGGGTGGTGGACGGCCCGCCCATCATGTCGCTTCTGCTCACCTACAGCGTGTCCACCATCCTGGTGAACGCCGGCATCCTGATCTGGGGCGGCGGCTACCGGGGGATGCCCGGCGTCTTCTCGGGCTCGGTGCCCGTGCTGGGGATGAACCTGTCCCAGGCGCGGCTCGTGGCCTTCGCCATCGCGCTGGGGCTGACGGGGCTGGTGTACGGGTTCCTCGCGCGGAGCATGCTCGGCAAGGCGATCCGCGCGGTGAGCGAGCTTCCCGAGATCGCCACCGTGTCCGGCATCGCGGCGGCGCGCATCCGCTACCTCACCTTCGGGCTCGGCGGGATGATGGCGGGCGCGGCCGGGGTGCTCATGGCGCCCATGTTCGCCTCCGACCCCCAGATGGGCGCGCGGTTCGTCATCAAGGCCTTCACCGTCATCATCGTCGGGGGCATGGGCAGCTACGCCGGCGCCCTCGTGGGGGCCCTCCTGATCGGGATCGTGGAGGTGACGGGCGGCTACGTGCTTGGCCAGACCTTCGGCACGGCCATCCTCTACGTGCTCATGATCGGTTTCCTCCTCTTCAAGCCGTCGGGGCTCTTCGGGTTGCGGGTGGTGGCGCGATGACGGCCTGGATCCTGGGCGGCGCGCTGGTGGCGGCGGCAGCGGTGCTGCCGCTCGTGACGGCGTCGTATCTCGTCTCGTTCACCATACAGCTCTTCCTCTTCGTGGTCCTCGCCTACTCCTGGAACGTGATCAGCGGCTACACGGGCTACACGTCCTTCGGGCACACGAGCTTCTTCGGCATCGGCGCCTACGGGGCGACGCTCATGATGCTCCACTGGAAGCTCCCCTGGCTCCTGGCCTGCGCGGGCGGCGGGTTGCTGGCCGTGGCCGTGGCCCTGCCGCTGGGCGTGGTGATGCTCCGGCTGCGCGGCTCCTTCTTCGCCATCGGCATGTTCGGTCTGGCGCGCGTGTTCGAGGCGGTGGCCTTCGGGTGGGCCGACCTCACCCGGGGCGGCACCGGCCTCTATCTCCCGCCGGCCTACGACCTCAGGCCGCTCTACTACGCGCTCGGGGTGCTCGCGCTCGGGATGGTGCTCCTGACCTGGCGGCTCGACAACTCGCGCTTCGGGCTCCAGCTGCTGGCCATCCGCGAGGACGAGGACGGGGCGGAGGCGCTCGGCATCAAGACCACGCGCCTCAAGGTGCGGGCCTTCGTGCTCTCGGCCGTCGGCCCGGGCGTCTCGGGCGGGTTCTACGCGGTGTACCTGTCCTTCATCGACCCGCCCACGGCGTTCTCGCCGGCGACGGAGCTCACCACCATCGCCATGGTCCTCTTCGGCGGCATGGGCACGGTCCTGGGGCCCCTGGTGGGCGCGGCGGTGCTGTCGGTGCTCTACGAGGGGCTCTGGGCGCGCTTCCCGCAAATCTACCTGGGCGCGGGGGGCGTCATCATCGCGGCCGTGGTGCTGCTGATGCCGCGGGGCGTGATGGCCGTCGCCATGAGGCGTGGCTGGCTACCGCACGGCCGCGGCACCCTGCGGCGGCTGGCGGCGCGCCCGGCGGCGCCGGCGGAGGCCTGAGGTGGGCGCGCGCCCGCTGCTGCTGGTGGACGGCGTCGTGAAGCGGTTCGGCGGCGTCATGGCCCTCAACGGCGCCTCCTGCGCCGTGACCGAGGGGAGCGTCACGGGGCTCATCGGGCCCAACGGCTCGGGCAAGTCCACGCTGTTCGCCTGCATCGCGGGGGTGGAGCGCCCTGACGAGGGGCGCATCACCTTCCAGGGCGAGCGGCTCGACGAGCGGACGCCGTCCGAGATCTGCGAGATGGGGCTCGCGCGGACGTTCCAGGTCACGCGGCTGTTCCGCGAGATGACGGTGCTGGAGAACCTGGTGGCGGTGGCCCATGGGCGCTCGGACGCGGCGGCCGTGCGGCGCGCCCAGGAGCTGCTGGAGATGGTGGAGATCCGCCGGCTCGAGCATGCGCTGGCGGGAACCCTGTCCTATGGCCAGCGCAAGCTGGTGGAGATCGCGCGCGCCCTCATGTTCGCGCCCAAGCTGCTCCTGCTGGACGAGCCCTTCGCCGGCATCAACCCGCGCCTGCAGAACCGCATCCTGGGGTATCTCAAGGCGCTCCACGAGGGCGGGGTGACGCTGTTCCTCATCGATCACGAGATGCGCATCCTGCTGGACGTCTGCGAGACCGTCCTCGCCATCGACGCCGGCGAGGTGATCGCCTCGGGCCCCCCCGAGGAGATCCGCCGGAACCCGCGCGTCCTGGCCGCGTACTTCTAGCAGGCTGCGGAGGAGAGCACGACATGCTGACGCTGCCGAAGCGGGCGACCGTGGTGGAGGTGGGGCCGCGGGACGGCCTGCAGAGCCTCGACCAGGCGATCCCCACCGACAAGAAGGTGGCCATGATCGACAGGCTGAGCGAGGCCGGCTTCCCGGTCATCGAGGCGACGGGGTTCGCCCACCCGCGGGTGATCCCGAACCTGGCCGATGCCGAGCAGGTGATGGCGCGGATCCAGCGCCGGCCCGGCACCGTGTACCGCGCGCTCGTGCCCAACGCCAAGGGGGCGGCGCGGGCGGCCGGCGCCAGGGTGGACGAGATGCTGGGGCTCCTCACGGTGAGCGAGACCTACTGCCGCAAGAACCAGAACATGTCCGTCGACGAGGCGGTGGAGCAGGCGCGGATGGCCTTCGAGATCGCCGAGCGCGCCGGCATCCGGTTCGTCATGGCCATGGGCATGTCCTTCTTCTGCCCCTACGAGGGCCGCATCCCGGAGGCGCGGACCCTCGAGGTCTTCGGCAAGCTCCACGAGCGCGGGATCCGGCGAGTCTACCTGGCGGGCAGCCTCGGCATGGAAGACCCGCGCCACGTCAACACGGTGTTCCACAGGATTCGCGACCGCTGGGCGGACGTGGAGGTGGGCTTCCACGTCCACAACGTGGCGGGCTTCGGCGCGGCCAATATCGTGGCGGCGCTGGACGGCGGGGCCAGCAGCATCGAGGGCTCCATCTGCGGCATCGGCGGCGGCATCGCCATGCCCACGAGCATGGGCTCCGTGGGCAACCTCGCGACGGAGGACATCGTGCACCTGCTGAACGAGATGGGGGTGGAGACAGGGATCGACACGGCGGAGGCGGCGCGCGCCGCCTGGGACGTGAGCCGGCTGCTCGGCATCGAGCCCGCCTCGCATGTGACGCGGAGCGGGACGCGGGAGGCGGTCCTCGAGGGGGGGCGGGCAAATCCCATGCAGGACGCACACTAGGCGCGGGTTGGAGACGGGTCGGGACGCAGGGGACGCAGGGAACAGGCCGCAACGGCCGACAGGAGGACATATGCGCATGCTCAGGCGGATGGTTCTGACCGAAGGATCCGGGTGGGGCGCCGTGAAGACGCGGGCCATGCTGGCCGTGGCCCTGGTGGCGGCGCTGGTCGTGGCGGGCGGGCTCCTGCCCGCGGCCGCGCAGAAGCCCGTCACCATCGGGGCGCCGCTGGCGCTCTCGGGCAACCTCGCCGACTCGGCGGCCCACGTCAAGCGCGGCTACGACCTCTGGCTCGAGGAGGTCAGCGCGCGCGGCGGCCTCCTCGGCCGGCCCGTGCAGTTCCAGGTCTATGACGACCGGAGCGACGCGGCCACGGCGGCGCGGCTCACGGAGCGGCTGATCACAAGCGACAAGGTGGACCTCCTGCTCGCGCCCTTCGGGTCGGCGGGGACGTCCACGGCCAGCGCCGTCAGCGAGAAGCACCGGATGGTGATGGTCAACATAGCCGGCGCCTCCGAGTCCATCCACCAGCGCGGCTTCAAGTACATCTTCCAGGTGGTGACGCCGGTGGCCTACTACGTGGAGGGCACGTTCCCGCTGGCCGTCAAGGCCGGATACAAGAGCCTGGTGCTCGTGGCGCGTGACTATGCGGCCGCGCGCGACATGGAGAAGGCCATCAAGATCTGGGCGCCGCAGAACGGCATCGAGATCAAGATGATCGAGTACTTCCCGGCGGCCACGACGGACTTCTCGTCCTACATCGCCCGGGCGCGCGACCTGCAGCCGGACATCTGGGTCTCCGTGGGCTACCCGCCCGAGGCCATCGAGATGATCCGCCAGATGAAGGCCACCAACTACCTGCCCAAGCTGTTCGTGCACAACGGCGTCTCCCAGGAGGACTTCCTCAAGGCCACGGGCCAGGACGCCGAGTACGCGTTCGGGATGTCGCTCTACGAGCCGAGCCTGCCCACCAAGGGCAACGCCGACTTCGTGAAGCGGTTCAAGGCCAAGTACAACTACGAGCCGGGCTACTACGCCGCGCTGGGCTACGCGGGTTGCCTGATCCTCGAGGAGGCCGTCAAGAAGACGGGGAGCCTCGACCAGGACAAGCTGGCGGCCACGCTGCGGTCGCTCCAGACGGAGACGGCCTTCGGGCCATACGCGGTGAGCGAGACGGGGGCCCAGACGGCGAAGAAGGGGCTCATCGTCCAGGTGCTCAAGGGCCACCGCCAGATCGTGTGGCCGTTCACCCAGAAGACGGCCGACGCGGTGCTGCCGATGCCGGCCTGGAACAAGCGCTAGTGAGCGACGCCGTCCTCGAGGCGCGGGGGCTCGTCACGGGCTACGACGAGATCCCCATCGTCCGCGGCGTGGACCTGGCCATCCGGCGCGGGGCCGTCACCTGCATCATCGGGCCCAACGGCGCCGGCAAGTCCACCGCGTTCAAGGCGCTCATGGGTCTCCTCCGTCCGTGGGAGGGCGAGATCCTCATGAAGGCGCGGTCCATCACTCACGAGGCGGCTCACCGCCGTGTGGGCCGCGGCCTCGCCTACGTCCCCCAGGGGCGTCTCGTGTTCCCCACCATGACCGTGCTGGAGAACCTCGAGGTCGGCGCCTTCATCTTCCGCCGGCAGCCCGCGCGGATCCGCGACGGGCTGGACCGGGTGCTGACGCTCTTTCCGGTTCTCGCCGGCCGCCGGCGGCAGCTCGCCGGCACCATGTCGGGCGGCGAGCAGCAGATGCTGGCCATCGGGCGCGGCCTCATGACCAGCCCGGAGGTGCTGCTGCTCGACGAGCCCTCCCTCGGGCTCTCGCCGAAGTACGTGGATCTGGTGTTCGCGAAGCTGATCGAGCTCAAGCAGGCGGGGTTCACCGTCGCCATGGTCGAGCAGAAGGCCTCGCGGGCCCTTCAGATCTCCGACGTGGGCTATGTGCTCAACATGGGCCGCGTGGCCTTCGTGGGCGCAGCGGCCGAGCTCCTGGCAAACGAGCGGGTAAAGCGCCTCTACCTCGGCGAGGGCGGGGAGGAACCCGGGGCGGAGATGCCGGGAGGACCGGACGATGAGTGAGTCGCGGGGCGCCCTCGACGGGCTCACGGTGCTCGACCTCGCCACGCTCGCCGCGGGGCCCTGGGTGGCGACGTTCCTGGCGGAATTCGGCGCCGACGTCATCAAGGTGGAGCAGCCCGGCGGCGGTGACGGCATGCGCCGGTTCGGACCCCAGAAGGACGGCGTCGGGCTCATGTGGCGCTCCACGTCGCGCAACAAGCGGTGCGTGACGCTCAACTTCCGGGTACCCGAGGGGCAGGACCTGCTCCGCCGGCTCGCGGCCCGGGCCGACGTGGTGATCGAGAACTTCAGGCCCGGCACGCTGGCCGGCTGGGGGATCGGCTACGAACACCTCCGGGCCGTGAACCGCGGGCTCGTGATGCTCCACGTCACGGGGTTCGGCCAGACGGGGCCCTACGCGCCGCGCCCGGGCTTCGGCACGCTCGCCGAGGCCATGAGCGGATTCGCCCACGTGACGGGCCCGCCGGACGCGGCGCCCACGCTGCCGCCGCTGGCCCTGGCCGACGGCATCGCGGCGGCCTTCGGCACCTATGCCGTGATGATCGCGCTCTACCACCGGGACCGCCACGGCGGTACGACCAGCTCGGCACGGTGCGCGGCCGCACGGGCAACCGCATCGCCGACTCGGCGCCGCGCAACACCTACAGGACCGCCGACGGGCACTGGGTGGCGCTGTCGGGCAGCGCCCAGTCCATCGCCGAGCGGATCCTGGAGGCGGTGGAGCGCCCCGAGCTGATCCACGATCCGCGCTTCGCGGACAATGCCGCGCGGGTGCGGCACATGGACGAGCTGGACGAGGTGATCGGCGGCTGGATCGGCCGCCACGCGCTCGCGGAGGTCGTCACGCGCTTCGAGGAGTGCGAGGCGGCGCTGGGTCCCGTCTACGATGCGTCCCAGATCTTCGCCGACTCGCATTTCCGGGCGCGCGAGAGCCTCGTGGCGGTCCCCGACCCCGTGCTCGGCGCTCTCACGCTCTGCAACGTGGTGCCGCGGCTGTCGGCGACGCCGGGCGCGATCGCCTGGCTCGGCCCCGCGCTCGGAGTCCACAACGAGGAGATCTATTGCGGCCGGCTGGGCCTGAGCCGTGAGGACCTGGCGGCGCTCGGGCAGGCGGCGCTCGGGCAGCAGGGAGTGATCTGATCATGCGCGTCTCCAGCGCGTCGCCGAGACGGTGACGCGGATGGGACTGGCCCGCGCCAGCTCTCGCTCGGCTGGGAGCCGGCGGGGCTGAGCGTGCCTTGACGGACTCCGCCCGGTGTCGTAGTCTTGCCGAATCCATGAGGCTGGCCGAGAAGGTAGCGCTCGTCACGGGCGGGAGTCGGGGGATGGGTCGCGCCATAGCGCTGGGGTTCGCGCGGGAAGGCGCCGACGTGGCCGTCAACTACCGGACCCACGAGGGTGAAGCCCTGTCGGCCGTGAAGGAGATCCAGGCGCTGGGCCGGCGCGCCATCGCGGTCAAGGCGGACGTGGGCCGCGGCGGCGAGGTTGCCGCGATGGTGGACCGTGTCATCCAGGCGCTGGGCCGGATCGACATCCTCGTGAACAACGCGGGGATCATGAAGCGCACGCCCTTGCTCGAGATCAGCGAGGCCGAGTGGGATGCGATCCTCGACACCAACCTCAAGGGCTGCTTCCTGGTCACCCAGGCGGTAGCCCGGGAGATGGTGAAGCGCCGGAGCGGCGTCATCATCAACATGTCCTCCATCGGCCAGCAGGTCGCCGCCCGCAACATGACCCACTACAACACCTCGAAGGGCGGGATTGCCCAGCTCACCCGCCAGGCGGCGCTGGAGCTGGTGGACCACGGGATCCGGGTGAACGCCCTCTGCCCGGGCTTGATCGAGACCGACATGAATCGCCAGGACATCGCGCAGGAAGAGTTCCGCGCCACGCGCCTGGCCGGCATCCCGATGAAGGTCATCGGAACCCCTGAGGACATGGTGGGGCCGGCCCTCTTCCTCGCCTCGGACGAGTCGCGGCTGGTGACCGGGACGCATCTCTTCGTGGATGCCGGCCTCACGATGATCTAGGGGGGACCCGCATGAAGGTTCCGTACTACTACACGTCGCTGGACTGGAAGGCGCTGGTCCGCGAGTACCCGCCCTCCAAGGATTTCGCCGAGACCGTCTTCCGCTATGACCGGAAGAAGATCGCGCAGGTGCAGAATCGCCGCTTCCTGGAGATCGTGGAGTACGCCTGGCGCAACCCGTTCTACCGCCGGCGCTGGCAGGCCCATGGGCTCAGGAAGGGTGACATCAAGTCCGCCAAGGACATCGTGAAGCTTCCGATGGTGACGGTGGAGGACTTCAAGGAGGGGATCAAGGCCAAGCCCCCCTTCGGCGAGCACCAGGGGCTCGGGACGCGCGACGGGGTCCGGACCCCGATCAAGATCCAGTCGAGCGGCGGGACCACGGGGATGCCCCGGCCGACGCTCTTCACGCCCTGGGAATGGGAGATCCAGGGCATCCAGGGGTCGCGAGCGCTGTGGATCCAGGGCGCCCGCCCCGGCGACGTGATGCAGATCCCGGCCACCCTGTACACGGCGAATCTCGGGTGGTTCTTTTACCTGAGCTGTTTCCACTGGTCCGGCGTGCTCCCGGTCACAACCGGAAGCGGCAACGTGACCCCGAGCCGGCGCCAACTCGAAGTCGCGTTCGAGTGGGGCACGAACCTGTGGGCGGCGTTTCCCGAGTACCTGATGCACCTGGCCTCGGTGGCCGGGCAGGAAGGGTTCGACCTCAAGAAGCTCAAGACCAAGTTCATCGCCGCCTTCCTCGGCCCTGATCTCGACGGCTCCCTCCGGAAGCTGATGGAGGGGACCTGGCACTGCCCCGTGTACGACAACTACGGAACCCACGAGGTGGGCCTTCCCGCCTTCGAGTGCCGCGAGCAGGACGGGCTCCACATGATGGAGGACATGTTCATCGTCGAGGTCGCCGACGTGGATACCGACGAGATCCTGCCGGCCGGCGAGAAAGGGAACCTGGTCATGACGAGCCTCTATCGTCATCACCCGCCGCTCATTCGCTACAACCTCCGGGACTATATCCGGCTCGTGAGCGACGGCACCCGGCGCTGCGGCTGCGGCTCGCACTTCCAGAAGATGGATCACTTCCTCGGGCGGAGCGACGACATGGTGAAGCTCCGCGGGACCAACGTCTTCCCCATGGCGTGCCTGGGGGCCGTGACCGGGGACGACCGGACCACCGGCGAGTGGCTCTGCGTGGTGGAGCGGAAGGAGTCCGGCCTCGATATCCGGGACGAGATGACGGTCAACGTCGAGGTGAAGGAGGGCGCCGCCGATCGCGAGGGTCTCAAGGCCAAGCTGGAGGACCGGCTCAAGTCCGACCTCGGCGTCAAGGTGACGGTGGAGCTGGTTCCCGCCGCGAGCCTGGCCGCCTACACCTACGGCCGCGAGGGGAAAGCCAAGCGGCTTGTCGACCGACGCTTCGGGAAGAACGCATGATCAAGTTCGGGGTCATGGCAAACAGCCACCCCGGGTCAGCGGAGGCCCTGTCGCGGCTGGTGGACGAGATGACCGCGGAGGCTCAGCAGGCGGAGCAATACGGCTTCGACTCGTTCTTCGTGACCGAGCACCACCAGGAGCCCTCCGGGTACCTGCCGTCGCCCCTGCCGCTGCTGGCGGCCCTGGCCGCGCGCACCTCGACGATCCGCCTCGGCACCGGCATCGCGGTGCTTCCCCTGTACCACCCCGTCAGACTCGCCGAGGACTGCGCCGTCATCGACATCATCTCCAAGGGGCGCCTGATCCTGGGTGTGGGGCTGGGCTATCAGGAGGTGGACTTCGCCGCCTACGGTCTCCGCGTGAGCGACCGCGTCTCGCTCTTCGAGGAGGGCATCGAGATCGTCAAGCGGGCCTGGACGGAGGAGAGGCTCTCCTTCGCCGGCAAGCGCTATACGCTCACCGGCATCAGCGTCACCCCCAAGCCGGTGCAGAAGCCGCGCCCGCCCATCTGGATCGCCGGGGTTGGCGACGAGGCGATGAAGCGCGCCGGGCGGGTGGGGGACGCCCTTCTGGCCGACTCGTTCCAGCTTCCGGCGCGACTCAAGCGGCGGACGGACCTGTACCGGCAGACGGCGGAGAGCCGCGGCAATCGCGCCCAGGTGGTGCTCTTCCGGGAGGGCTTCGTGGCGAAGACGCGCGAGGAGGCGGTGCGCGAGTACGAGCAGGCAGTGCTCAGCACCCACCGCTACTACTGGCGCCATGGGTCCTATTACCAGGACATCAAGAAGGAGGAGGATCTGGATTTCAAGCGGATCGGGCTGGACCGGCTGATCCTGGGGTCGCCCCAGGACTGCGCCGAGCGGATCCGCGCGTGGAACGCGGAGATCGGCGCCGACTACTTCCTGATCCGCTTCAAGCACCCGGCCGGTCCGCCTCACGCGAAGGTCATGGAGGCGCTCAGGCTTTTCGGCGAGGAGGTTATCCCGAAGTTCCGCTTCCCCCAGGGGGAACAGGAGGACACATGATGAAGGGGCAACGGTGTCATGGGTGGGTGCTCATGCTGGCCGCGGTGCTTGCGCTCGGCACGGCCGCGCCGGCGGCGGCCGCCGAGAAGACCCTCGAGATCGGGGTGCTCGGGCCGCTCTCCGGCGGAGCCGCGTCCTACGGCGTGGAGCTGCTCCGGGGCGCCGAGATGCGCTCCGACGAGATCAACAAGGCCGGCGGGCTCAAGGTCGGGGGCGACGTCTACAAGATCAAGCTCATCGCCTACGACCACAAGGCCAGCGCGGCCGATGCCGCGACGGCCGCCAACAAGCTCGTCTTTCAGGACAAGGTGAAGTACATCATCGGCAACGCGGTGGGCGCGACCTGCAACGCCGTGCAGACGGTGACGGAGCCGCAGAAGGTGATGTTCGCCTTCGTCTGCTGGGGAACCAATAATCTGGGGCCCGACAAGCCGCACTCCTTCCGCTCGATGCTGAGCCAGTGGGAGGCGGCCGAGCCCTTCTACCGCTGGATCAAGGAGAAACGCCCGACCATCAAGAAGGTGGCGGTGATCTCGCCCAACGACACGAGCGGGCTCGACACCAATACGGCCGTGGTCAAGGCGGTCAAGGGCCTCGCCCTCGATCTGGCCGCGGAGGAGACCTACGAGCGCGGGACCAAGGACTTCTACCCGATCCTGACGAAGATCCTGGCCAAGAAGCCGGACCTGCTCGACGTGGCGGCGGCACCGCCCGCCGAGGCCGGCCTGATCCTCAAGCAGGCGCACGAGCTCGGGTTCAGGGGCGCCAAGGGGTGGACCGCCGGCGTCAATCCAGTCACCCTGGTGGGCATCGCCGGCGTGGAGGCGGCGGAAGGCGTCTGGAGCCCGGTCAATATCAACGTCAGGAGCGACTTCGTGGACCCGAAGGTCCGGAAGTTCGGCGACGAGTACGAGAAGCGCTACAAGGAAGTGCCCGGGGTGATCGCGGTGGCCAACTACGGCGCCTTCGATGTCTTCACCAAGGCGATGCAGGAGGCCGGCTCGGTCGAGACCGACAAGGTGCTGGCCGCGTTGACCTCGCGGCCGTACGACACGGTCTGGGGTCGCCTCGTGATCGGCGGGAAGGAGACGTACCGGATCGACCGGCAGTTCCTCTACCCGATGGTGATCAGCGAGATCCGCGGGGGGAAGATCGTGGACATCGAGCAGGTGCTGCCTGCCGCTCTCAAGGCGCTGACGAAGTAGGCGCTTTGCGGGGGGTGGGAGCCGGCTCCCACCCCCCGCCGCCCCTGGCATGCCGATCGAGCTCCTGGTCCAGGCGCTGCTGAACGGGTTCGCGCTGGCGCTCGTGTACGTGCTGGTGGCGCTGGGCCTCACCCTGATCTTCTCGATCCTCGGGATCATCAATTTCGCCCACGGCGAGTTTTACATGCTCGGCGGCTACGCCACCTACTTCGGCGTCGCGGTCTTCGGGCTTCACTACGTCCCGACGCTTCTCCTGGCGATCGGCGCCGTCGGGCTGGCGGGGGTCGTCGCCGAGCGGTTGATCTTCCGGCACCTGCGCGGGAAAACCCTCAATGCCTTCATCGTTTCCCTGGGGCTGCTCTGGGTCCTGCAGTCCGGAGCCCAGCTCACCTTCGGCGTCCTGGACAAGCCGGTGCCGTCAGCCTTCTCCGGGATCATTCGCGCCGGCCGGGTCATCATCTCCGTCGAGCGGTTCGTCGTGGTGCTCGCCGCGGTGGGGCTCATCGCCGTCCTGTACGCGTTCCTCCAGTGGACCCGCGTGGGCCGGGCCATGCGGGCGGTGGCCCAGGACCCCGACGGCGCGGCGCTCCAGGGCGTCAACATCGAGTTCACCTCCATGCTCGGCTTCGCCGTCGGCTGCGCCCTGGCCGGAGCCGCCGGCGGCCTGCTGGCGCCGGTTTTCGCGGTGAGCCCGCCCATGGGGGCGCTCCCGGTGGTCAAGGCGTTCATCATCATCATCGTCGGCGGGATGGGCAGCCTCCCGGGCGCGGTGCTGGGCGGCCTCCTGCTGGGAACGGTGGAGGGGATCGGCTCGCTCTTCTTCAGCAGCGCCGCGGTCAACGTCCTCGGCTTCCTCATGGTGATCGCGGTGCTGCTGGTGAGGCCGCGGGGGCTCTTCGGTGCCGCCTAGCCCCGCCCTCCGGCGCGCGCTGATCGGCTACGGGCTCCTCGCGGCCGGGAGCCTGGGCCTCCCGCTCGTGACCCGGGACTCGTACCACGTGGACGTGGCCACCACGATCCTCATGAATCTCGTCCTCACGATGAGCCTCCGCCTCGAGATCAGCACGGGGCAGCTCAACATGGCTCACATCTCGTTCATGGGAATCGGCGCCTACGCCTCGACCATCCTGATGATGCGGGGCGGCTACTCATTCTGGATCACGCTCTGGGTGGCGGGGGTGATGGCCGCCATCTGGGCAGTCCCCATCGGGGGCCTGGCGCTCCGCGTGAGCGGCCCGTACTACTTCCTGATCACGTTCGCCTTCTCCGAGGTGGTTCGCCTCATCTTCAACAACTTCTTCGCCGAGTGGTTCGGAGGACCCTCGGGGCTCGTCCAGATCCCGAAGCCCGATCCCCTCCACCTGCCCGGCGTCCAGCTGACCTTCGTGGGGAAAGTGGAGCTCTACTATCTGATGTGCGCCCTGCTCCTCCTGGCGGCCGCGGTCCTGGTGCGCCTGGACTACTCGCGCTTCGGCCTCGCGGGCAACGCCATCCGCCAGGGCGACGTCCTGGCGGAGACGCTGGGGGTCTGGGTGTTCCGCTACAAGCTCACGGCGTTCGTCCTCGGGAGCTTCATGGCGGGAATCGCCGGGGCCTTCTTCGCCCACTCCCACCAGGTCCTCCACTCGAGCGACTTCGGCCTCGAGCCGATGGTGCTCCTGGTCGTCTTCACGGTCATCGGAGGAACGGGGAGCGTCTGGGGGCCGGTGGTGGGCACCGTGGTGCTGACGATCGCCTCCGAGTTCATGCGTGAATTCCACTACTACGAGATCCTCGTCTACGGCTCGGTGCTGATCCTGACCATGTTGCTCTTGCCGGAGGGGCTCATCTCGCTGCCGGGAAAGCTGGGTTCTCTTGTCCGGCGCGGCCGCGGAGGCGAGGCGGAGGCCATGGAGGCCGGCGTTGCTCCTTGACATCAGGCACGTCACGCGGGGGTTCGGAGGGCTCGTGGCCGTCTCCGACCTCTCCATGGTGGTGACGCCGGGCGCGATCCACGGCCTGATCGGCCCCAACGGCGCCGGCAAGAGCACGGTCTTCAACCTGATCTCGGGCGTCCTCTCACTCTCCGCCGGCGAGATCTTCTTCAAGGGGGAGCGGATCTCGGGGCTGAGGCCGTCCGAGATCTGCCGGCGGGGGGTGGCGCGCACGTTCCAGGCGACCACGCTCTTTCGGGAATTCACGGTGCTCCAGAATCTCCTCGTCGCGGCCCACCTGCGGGCGGCGGACGGGCTCGCGCCGGCGCTGTTTGCCTCACCCGCGTACCGGCGGAAGGAGCGCGAGGCGCTGGCCAGCGCGCGGGAGAACCTGACCTCCCTCGGCCTCGGCGGGACCGCCCAGGCGGGGCGCTCGGTGGAGAAGCTGCCGCACCGGGACCAGAAGGCCCTCAGCATCGCCATGGCGCTCGCCACGGGCGCGGAGCTGGTGCTTCTGGACGAGCCCCTGGCCGGCCTCACCGCCCGGGAGCGGGAGGAGACGCTGGGCGCGCTGCGGCGTCTCCGGGATCGGGGGCTCACGATCCTCCTGGTGGAGCACGACATGAAGGCGGTGATGGGGCTCTGCGACGTCGTCACGGTTCTCGACCACGGTGTCCGGATCGCGGAGGGCACGCCCCGGGAGATCCAGGAGAATCCGGCCGTGATCGAGGCGTATCTGGGGGCGGAGGACGCGCGTGCTTGAGGTGACGGACCTGCGCGTCCGGTACGGCAACGTCGTGGCCGTGGCCGGCGTGTCGCTCTCGGTGGCCGACGGCGAGATCGTGGCGGTTATCGGTCCCAACGGAGCCGGGAAGACCTCCACGCTCCGCGCCATCTCGGGGCTGGTGCGCCCCTCGGCCGGTCGGATCAGCTTCAACGGCACCGACATCGCCGGCTGGAAGGCCCACCGGATCGTGGCGCTGGGACTGAGCCATGCCCCCGAGGGGCGGCGGCTCTTCCCGCAGATGACCGTGCTCGAGAACCTCAAGATGGGCGCCTATCTCCGGGGGAACGGCGCTGCTCTGGAGCGCACGCTCCAGGAGGTCGTGGCCCGCTTCCCGCGACTCGCGGAGCGCCGCCGCCAGCGGGCGGGGACGCTCTCGGGGGGCGAACAGCAGATGCTGGCGATCGGCCGCGCCCTCATGGCGGAGCCCCGGATGCTGATCCTGGACGAGCCGTCCTTCGGCCTGGCGCCGATGGTGGTGACGGAGATCGGGCGAGTCATCCAGGCGATCAACCGCGCGCGGAAGGTGGCGGTCCTCCTGGTGGAGCAGAACGCGCGGATGGCGCTCTCGATCTCCGCCCGCACCTACGTGATGGAAACCGGCACGATCGTGCTCGAGGGCCTCTCTGCGAGCCTCCGCGAGAGCCCGCACGTCAAGGCGGCGTACCTCGGAGGATGATGGCCATGGCCCCTCTCCGGTTCGGGCTCGTGCTGGGCGCCTTCTCGGACGAAATTCCCGGCCAGAAGGAGCTCGGCGACTTCGCGCGGAGGGCGGAAGCCGTCGGGTTCGACTCCGTCCAGGTCGGGGACCACGTCCAGTGGCGCGCCCCGATCCTGGAGTCGACCACGGTGATGGCCACCTTCGCCGCCGTGACCGACCGCATCAAGATCGCCAGCGACATCATCATCTTGCCGCTGCGGGATCCGGTGCTCATGGCGAAGACGATGGCCAGCCTGGACGTGGTATCGGGCGGGCGCATGATCTTCGGGATCGGCGTCGGGGGGGACTACCCCCTGGAATTCGCGGCAATGCGGATCCCGGTGGGGGAGCGCGGTGCCCGGGCCAACGAGAGCCTGGACATCATCAAGGGTCTCTGGGCGAACGAGCGCTTCAGCTACGAGGGCAGGCACTTCAGCATCCGCGACGTGGAGATCTCACCCCGGCCGATCCAGCCCTCCATCCCCATCTGGGTTGGCGGGTCGTCGGACGCGGCGCTGCGCCGGGCCGCCCGGTATGGCGACGGCTGGATTCCCGCCTTCTCCAGCGCCAGCAAGTTCGCGCGCCTGTCATCGGACCTCCGCCGTCTCCTGCAGGAGGGGGGGAGGACGGCGGAGGCGTTCACCTTCGGGGTGTACCTGTTCGCCAACGTGGACCCGGACCCCGGGCGGGCGCTCGAGGCCGCCGCGGAATACATCGAGCGTGTGTACCAGCTCGACGGGGTGCGGACCATGGAGCGCTCCGGGGTGACGGGACCGCCGGAGGGTTGCGCGGGGCGGATCATCCCCTACGTGGAGGCGGGAGCGGATCACGTCGTCCTGGCGCCGATGTCCAGCTCCCGCGATTGGCCGCGCCAGATCGAGGGCTACGCGGAGGTCATCGAGCATGTCCGGCGGCGGGCAGGAGGCCGGTGATGGGCGACGAGACGATCCTGGTCGAGAGCGCGGGGGCCATCCGCCGGATCCGCATGAACCGGCCGGAAAAGCTGAATGCGCAGAATCCCGCGCTGATCAACGCGATGGACGCGGCGTTCGCGGCGGCGGCGGCCGATCCCGGCGTCCGTGTCATCATCCTCTCCGGGGAGGGGCGCGCCTTTTCCGCCGGCCACGATCTGGAGTACCCGGGCTTCGACCGGCGCGGCTACACCTACCAGACGCGGCTCGACATGGAGCGGGAGACCTTCATCGAGAAGATGCTCAGGATCCGGAATCTCCCGAAGCCCACCATCGCGCAGGTCCACGGGCATTGCGTGGCGGCCGGACTGATGCTGGCGTGCATGTGCGACCTGATCGTCTGCGACGAGACCGCGCGGTTCTCGAACCCCGTGCTCCAGATGGCGCTGGCCGGCGTCCAGCTCCTGGTGGAGCCGTGGGAGATCGGAGCCCGGAAGGCCAAGGAGCTCCTCTGGACGGCGGAGGCGCTGACGGCCGAGGACGCCCAGCGGCTGGGGCTCGTCAACCGCGTGGTCCCGAGCGACAGGCTGGAGGAGGAGGTGACGGCGCTCGCCCTCCGGATCGCCGCGCTGCCGGCCTTCGCCGTCCGCGCCGTGAAGAAGACCATCAACGATACGCAGGACTTCATGGGGCAGGGGCGGGCGTGGGAGCACCACTTCCTCCTCCACGTGGCCGCCAAGCGGAGCGAAGAGTATGGCCAGTGGTGGGACGCGGTCGAGCGGGAGGGTGGGGGATTCAAGCCCGGAGGGCTCGCGGCGACGCTGCGGAAGCGCCGGGCGGACTCGGCGTGAGGCCGGACGGTGTCTTCCCCTACGGCCGTCACCGGCCCCGGATCCACTCCACCGCGTTCGTCACGCCGGGGACCTACATCATCGGCCGCGTGACGATCAAGCGGGACGCCAGCGTCTGGTTCGGGGCCGTCCTGCGCGGCGACGCCCAGCCCATCGTCATCGGCGAGGGCAGCCTCGTCGAGGACAACGTGGTGGTGCACGGGCGGGTCGTCGTCGGCCGGCGGTGCGTCATCGGCCACGGGGTGATCCTGCACGGGTGCTCCGTGGCGGCGGGAGCGGTGATCGGGGCCAATGCCGTGGTCTTCGACGGCGCCCGGATCGGGGCCGGCGCCCTGGTCGCCGCTGGGTCGGTGGTGTACCCGAAGACGCGGGTGCCGCCGCGCACGGTGTTCAGGAACTCGGCCGCCGGGAACCACCCCGTGCTGGAGGCGATCGGCAACCGGCTCAGACGATGGGACGGGGCGGCGTACCGGCGGCTCATCCGGACCTACCGGAAGACGGAGGCGGCGGGGAGGCGACAGCGATGAGCTTTCAGACGCGTCTGAGCAAGGAGCTGATCGAGCGGTACACGCGCGCCGGCCACTGGGGGAGCGAGACCTTCTCCCAGATCCTGGCGCGGCAGGCGGCGGCCCACCCGGAGCGCGAGGTGCTGGTGGACGGGCGCCACCGCGTCACGTACGGCGAGCTCAAGGCCCGCGTCGACCGGGTCGCCGCCAAGCTGGGGGCGCTGGGCATCGGCCGGGGCGACGTGGTGACGATCCAGCTCCCCAACTGCGTCGAGTTCGCCTATGTCTTCTTCGCCCTCGAGCGCCTGGGGGCGGTCGCCAACCAGATCGGCCCGGATTTCCGGAGCCGCGAAGTGGAGTACATCAACCGTTTCTCCGAAAGCCGCGCCTTCGTCTGCCCGGCCGCCTTCAAGGGCTTCGACTACATCGGGATGATCGAGGAGCTCAGGCCGAAGCTGCCGGCTCTCAAGACGGTCTGCGTCCTCGGCGGCCGGGGGGACGGCACCGTCTCCCTGGACGACATCGTGTACGGCGACGATCCGGTCTCGCTGCGGGCCGAGCCCCTGGGGGCCGACGACGTGATGCGGATGGCGTTCACCTCCGGCACCACCGGAAACCCCAAGGGCGTGATCCACAGCCACAACACGACCCTGTCCGCCTGCCGGAACCTGAACCGCGACATGGACGTGAGCGAGCGGGACGTCTTCCTGATCTACCTGCCGCTCGGGCTCAACTGGGGGTATCTCACGCTCGTCCAGGCGGTGCTGGCGGGCGCCCGCGCCGTCCTCCTGGACCAGTTCAGCGGCCGCGCGGCGCTGGAGCTGATCGACAGGGAGCGGGTGACCTTCATCCCCACCGCCCCGGCGTCCATCATCGCGATGCTGAACGAGCCCGATTTCGGGCGCTTCACCCTGTCGTCGCTCCGGGTGGTCATCACCGGGGGCGCCTCCTGTGCCGTCGAGACCATCCGGGAGTTCCGCGCGCGGATGCGCGGGCACCTGATCGAACTCTACGGCATGCTGGAGACCGGCTTCCACACCTACACGCGCTTCTCGGACGATCCCGAGGCGGTGACGGGGACGGTGGGGAAGCCCTCCTCGGGCCTGGGGCTCCGGCTCATCGACGAGCACGGGCGGGACGTGCCGCCGGGAGCGGCAGGGGAGATCGCGGCCGACGGCCCGTCGGTACACCTGGGCTACCACAAGAACCCCACGGCGAACGCCGAGCTCTTCACAGCGGATGGCTGGTTCCGCACGGGCGACCTGGGCCAGTTCGACCAGGCCGGCAACCTCAAGATCGTCGGCAGGCTCAAGGAGATGATCAACCGCGGCGGGAAGAAGTTCTTCCCGCGCGAGATCGAGGAGATCCTCTACACGCATCCCAAGATCCTGCACGCGGCCATCGTCGGCGTCCCCGATCCGCGCCTGGGGGAGCGGAACTGCCTCTGCGTCATCCCCCGGCCCGGTGAGCGCATCTCGCTGGAGGAGATCGTGGCGTTCCTGAAGGACGGGGTCGCCACGTACAAGCTCCCGGAGATGGTCGAGGTCTTCGAGGAGCTGCCGTTCACACCGACCGGGAAGATCCAGCGTCATGTGCTCGCCAGCCAGGTCCTCGAGCGACGGCGGCAAGTCGACGCCGGCGGTTGACGGATCCAGGCGGCCTCCGGGCAAGTCCATCTGAGCCTGGAGGGAAGGGGCGACCGCTTCTCGATGGCCTCGGGCCCTGCGCCGGGCGGGGTCGTGGCGACCCGGCCTCGGCGCCCTCCAGCGCCGCCCCGTGCCGGCAGCGCGCTGCCGGGGCGGGGTGGGGTGGAAGAATTCGGTTGCACAATGTCCGGACATGCGTATATTCGCACTGATGCGCCGGGGGCCCGTGCCGCTCTACCACCAGATCCAGGAGCTCGTCCGGGCGCGTATCGCTGCGGGCGACTACGCGGCGGGTGCGGCCCTGCCCACGGATGAGGCGCTGATGCGCGAGTTCGGCGTGAGCCGCCACACGGTCCGGGCCGCGATCCAGCAGCTCGTGGCCGAGGGGCTCATCGAGCGCTTCCCCGGGCGCGGCAGCTTCGTCGTCGAGCGGGCGCGGCGGGCGAGCCGGTGGACGATCGAGTCGGTCGAGGACCTCATCGACACGAGCTTCGCCCACACCTACAAGGTCCTGTCCGCTCGCTTCATACCCTCGCGCGCCTTCCCGCGCATCGCCGAGCTGCTCGGCGAGAGCCGGTCGCTGTTCCACGTCCGCGCCGTCCGCGCCTCGACGGAGGGGCCGTACGCGTACTCCAACGTCTGGTTCCCCGGGGACATCGGCGAGAAGCTCCCGCGTCACCTGTTCGCCAAGCGTCCGCTCGTGCTGCTCGTGGAGGAGTACTGCGGGTGGCCGGCGTTCCGCACCCTGCAGACGGCGCTCGCGGCGCTCGCGGACCGCGATGGCGCGCGACACCTGGGCGTCGCCTTCGGCGACCCCGTGCTCGTCCTCGAACGCACCTACTTCGGCGCGGACGACCATCCCCTCGAGCACACGCGCATCCAGTACCGCCCGGACCGCTACCAGCAGGTCGTGAACTTCTCGCGCCGGCAGGCGCCGCCGTACCTGCCGTCGCCCGAGACCGAGTCCCGGCACCCGAGAGGAGACCAGCATGGCGCCACGCGCTGACCGCTTCGGCCACCCGATCGATCCCACCGTCTCGTACGCGCGTGGGCCGATCCTCACGAGCGAGCTCGAGGAGACGCTGCGGCAGCGTCACGGGTACGAGTTGATCCGCGAGCGGGTCGCGCGCGGCGGTGACGACGCCGTCTTCAACCTGACGGGCCTGATCCGCGGCTTTCCGTTCAAGCCCGGCGACGACGCGTGGCTGCGCTCCTACATCCACTTCCACGCCAGGAACCACGGGGACCTCGAGACACTGGCCCTCAAGATTCTCGGCGGCGACCCGCAGGAGCACGACGGCTTCCTGGCGACCCGCGTGAGCGCCGGGATCCTGGCCGTCATGCTGGCCACGCTCGCGCCGGACGACCTCGTGCTCTCGCTCGTGCCCGCCGACCGTTCGCACCCGTCGATCCGGCAGTCGGTGGACCTGGCCCGCGGCCGCTTCGAAGAGGTCATCGGCCTGCCCGCGTTCGAGGCGGCGCTCGCCAGTGGCGCGCGGCCGCGGCTCGTGGTGATCAGCACGATCGGCCCCTCCAAGCACCACCTGCCGGCGGCCGACGTCGTGGCCGCCGCGCGCTTGGCGCGCGGCGCGGGCGCCTTGCTCATGCTCGACGACGCCCACATGGCGGCGCGGCTCGCCTATTACGAGGAGGCGCCCGGGCTCGCCCTCGCGGACCCGGACGTCACGGTGTGGTCGCTGGACAAGCATCTCGGCGGCCCGCGCTCCGGCTTTGTGGCCGGGCGCAAGGCGCTGGTCGGGCGCGCGCGCGCCCGGGCCTTCGCGCTCGGGCTGGAGGCGCAGCCCGCGCAGTACGTGGCCGGCCTGCGCGCACTCGAGGCGTGGGATCCCGAGCCGATCCGCCGGTGCGGCGAGATGGCGCGGCGTCTGTTCCCGCTCCTTCAGGAATCCACGGGCGGGCGCGCGTACATGGCGGGCCCCGGGCTCGCCGTCGCCGGCGAGGATCTCCTCGACCTGGCGCTCGCGCGCGCGGCAGGCCGCCGGTCGTCGCTGGTACCGGTGGAGGCGGTGGCGGTGGCCTCGTTCGCGATGATGGAGCGGGACGGCGTGATCACCATCCCGGTCACGGGCATGCCCGGCGCGGCATGCGTGGTGCGGCTCATGATGTACCCGGACGGGCTGCGGCTCGGCGACCGGACGGTGCTGGAGGCGGCCGCGCACGGCGTGGCGACGCTGGTCGACGTGCTCGACCAGCCGGAGCGCGCGTCGCGACTGATCCTCGGGGCGGCCTGAGCGGAGGGGAGAGAGGCATGGACAGGGCGAAGGTCAAGGAGATCGTCGACACGTGGATGATTCCCACGCCGGGGACGGCGTACATGGCCGGCCTCGAGCACCGGCCGGTGCTCGCCTCGGCCTCGGGCAGCACCGTCGTGGACACCGGCGGGCGCGAGTACCTCGACTTCCAGTCGGGGCAGATGGGCGCCGCCCTCGGCCACCGACACCCGCGCGTGATGGCCGCCATCGCGGAGAGCACGCGAACGATCGTCCACGCGTCGAATACCATGCTGAACCGGCCGCGGCTGCTCCTGCACGAGCGCCTCGGCCGGCTGCTGACGCCGCCGCTCCAGAAATCGCTGTTCCTCGTGAGCGGCAGTGACTCCATCGAGGCGTCCGTCGACCTCGCGCGCAACGCGACGGGCGGGCACGACATCCTCGGGCTGCACGACGGCCTGCACGGCTCCACCTCGCTCGTGTCGCGCTCGCTGAGCTTCGGCTGGCAGCGGAGCAAGCACGCGGCGGTGGCGCCGGGGACCTCCGCGATCCTCACGCCCGACTGCTACCGCTGCCCCGTCGCCACGCGCTACCCCGGCTGCGACTTCCTCTGTCTCAAGACGAGCTTCGAGCTGGCCGACGCCAACTTCACCGCCAGGCCGGCGGCCGTCATCGCCGAGCCGGTCCTCAGCGCTGGCGGGGTCATCGTGCCGCCGCCCGGCTACGTCCAGGCGCTCCGCCGGGCGTGCGACGAGCGTGGGATGCTCCTGATCTTCGACGAGGCGCAGACGGGCCTGGGGAAGAGCGGCAAGATGTTCTGCTACGAGCACGAGGACGTCGTCCCCGACGTCATGGCGCTCTCCAAGCACTTCGGCGGGGGGCTGCCGATCAGCGCCGTGTGCACCACGGCGGCGCTCGCCGAGCAGGCGGTCCGACGCGGCTACTTCGCGACGCGGTCGCACGCCACCGATCCGATCCTCTGCGCGGCGGGGCTCGCGAGCCTCGACGTGATCGTGGAGGAGGACATGCCGGGACGCGCGGCGCGCATCGAGCGGCGCATGAAGGGCGCGTTGACGGAGATGGCCAAGAAGTTCGAGATCATCGGCGACATCCGCGGCCGCGGCGTCCTGCTCGGCGTCGAGCTGGTGACCGACCGCGAGCGCAAGACGCCCGCGAACCAGGAGGCCGACGCCATCGCGCGCCACTGCCTGGACAACGGCCTCATCTTCCAGGTGCGCGGCAGCCACGGCCGCACGAACGTCCTCCGCTTCGTCCCGCCGATGGTGACGACGGATGCGGAGGTCGAGCGGGCCCTCTCCATTCTCAACGATGCGTTCACTGCCGTCGCGCGCTAGCGCGCCAGGGAGGAATTCATGAAGCGGATCGGACTCGGCATCGTCCTCGGCGCGGTCGCGATGCTCCTGACGCTCTCCCCGTGGTCGTACGCGCAGAAGATCAAGGCGCTCGCCGACGACGGCATGACCATGGTGATCGTCACGCACGAGATGCAGTTCGCGCGCGAGGTCGCCCACCGCATCGTGTTCCTCGATGC
>JACPCX010000138.1:0-20046 GCA_016184305.1 Candidatus Rokuibacteriota bacterium
ACACCCGTTCCCATCCCGAACACGGAAGTTAAGCCCTCCAGGGCCGATGGTACTGCGCTGGTAACGGCGTGGGAGAGTAGGTCGCCGCCGGGGTAATTCGAAGCGCCCGGGCCGCAAGGCTCGGGCGCTTTTCTATTTCCACGTCCGGTTAGAAGAAGGCCGACGCGACGGCGATGAAGGCGTTGCTCACCAGATCGAAGACCGGTCCCACGACCCACCGAGTCGCGCCAGACATGACGAGCACCAGCAGGAGGAGCGGCCCGTACTGCTCCAGCTGGTGCAGGCGTGCCCACGATCGGCGCGGAAGGAAGTAGGGGAGGAAGTGGCCCCCGTCCAGGGGGGGCAGGGGAATCAGGTTGAAGATCGCCAGTGCCAGGTTGAACTGATAGGCCCAGAGCAGCATCCCGAGCAGCGGGGCGCGGATCAACGGCATGTCCACGATTTGCTGCGCCAGCCCCAGAGCGATGAGCCCGACGAATGCCGTGATGAGATTAGAGAACGGGCCTGCCGCGGCGATCCAGGCCATGTCCCGCACGGGGCGCTTCAGGTTGTACGCGTTGACGGGCACGGGCTTGGCCCATCCGAAACCCGCCAGCACGAAGGCGAGCGCTCCCAGGGGATCGATGTGCGGCAGCGGGTTCAGCGTGAGCCGTCCCTGCAGCCTTGCCGTCGGGTCTCCGAGCCGATCCGCCACCAGCCCGTGGGCGAGCTCGTGGACCGTCACCGCGAGGAGCAGCGCGGGAATCTGGAGGACGAGCCGCTGCAGCGTTGCGGCCGGATCACCGAAGAAATCCATCATCCGCCGCCTGCGGGGACGCGATCCTCCGGGGACGGGTCGGTCGGGATGGGCTCGCCCGCGATCCGATAGCGCTCATCGAGCCACACGCCGAGATCAATGAGCCGGCAGGACAACGAGCAGAATGGCCGGTTTGGGTTGGCGTGCCAGACGACGTCGCCGCCGCACCTCGGGCAGCGCTGTGACCGGCGAGTGCCGGTGGAGGGACGAGCCATGAGGTCATCCTATCGGCCGCGCGCGAACCGTGTCAACACGACGTCTGGCCCATTGACACGGTCGGGGGCCTTCGCTACAGTCATCCGAGCGGCTTTCAGTGCCGCGCCCGATGCGCACAGCACGTACCCCTGCCGCAGGAGCCTGACCCCGATGTTCCGGATTCTTCCCCGCGAGGAGAAGTTCTTCGACCTGTTCGAGCAGCAGGGCTCCAACATCGTGGCGGCCGCGCGGGTCCTCGAGGAGCTCACGCTGGACTACCCCGAGGCGCAGGCCAAGGCCCAGCAGATCAAGGACCTCGAGCACGCCGGGGACACCCTCACGCATGAGCTGGTGCGGCGGCTCAACACCACCTTCATCACCCCCATCGACCGTGAGGACATCTACGCCCTGTCAAGCCGTCTGGACGATGTCCTCGACCTCATCGACGCCGTAGCGGATCGCCTGTTGCTCTACAAGATCGCGGCGCCCACCGAGGCCTGCGTGAGCATGGCCAAGATCATCGTCCAGGCGGCGGAGGAGACCGACCGGGCGGTGCACTGTCTCCGCACGCTGTCGCCGTTGTACCACAAGCACTGCATCGAGGTGAACCGGTTGGAGAACGAGGCCGATCGACTCCTGCGGGATGAGCTTGCCGCGTTGTTTGATGGGCAGACCGACGCCATCGAGGTCATCAAATGGAAGGAGCTGTACGAGACCCTGGAGTCGGTGACCGACCGCTGCGAGGATGTGGTGAACGTCATCGAGGGCATCGTTCTCAAGATGGCGTGACCTCCGCTCCATGACCGCCCCGTTGCTGCTCGTCATCTTCATCATCCTCGTCGCCCTCGCGTTCGACTACATCAATGGCTTTCACGATGCGGCCAACTCCATCGCCACCGTTGTCTCCACACGCGTGCTCACGCCCACCCAGGCCGTGCTGTGGGCGGCCTTCTTCAACTTCGTGGCGGCCTTCGGTTTCGGGGTCAACGTGGCGAAGACGGTGGGGAAAGGCGTGGTGGAGTCCGGAGTCGTGGATCACTGGGTTATCCTGGGGGCGCTCACGGGCGCCATCGTCTGGAATCTCATCACCTGGTACTACGCCATCCCGTCCAGCTCCTCGCATGCCCTCATCGGCGGTTTCGCGGGGGCGGCGGTGGCCAAGGCGGGGTTCGGCGCCCTGATCCCGTCGGGTCTGCTGAAGATCGCGCTCTTCATCGTGCTTGCGCCGGTGATCGGGCTCTGTCTCGGGTTCGCGCTCATGGTGGCGACGATGTGGGTGTTCCGGCGATTCCGGCCCAGCCGGGTGGACGGGCTGTTCCGGCGGCTCCAGCTGGCGTCGGCTGCGTTCTACAGCCTTGGCCACGGCACCAACGATGCCCAGAAGACCATGGGGATCATCGCGATCCTGCTCTTCACCGGCGGCTACCTGGGCCCGGAATTCTACGTGCCCTTCTGGGTCATCCTCGCGGCGCACCTGGCCATTGGACTCGGCACGCTGGCGGGGGGCTGGCGCATTGTCAAGACCATGGGAATGCGTCTCACGAAGCTCCGCCCGGTGGGCGGGTTCTGTGCCGAGGCGGCGGGTGCGGTCATGCTGATCGGTACGGCGCTGGGGGGGATCCCCGTCAGCACCACGCATACGATCGCCGGGTCAATCATGGGAGTGGGAGCCACGCAGCGCCTGTCGGCCGTCCGATGGGGGGTGGCCGGCAGGATCGTCTGGGCCTGGATCCTGACGATTCCGCTATCCGCGGCCATTGCGGCGCTCACCTGGCTCATCCTGCCTCACGGATGAGGGGCAAGCGTCGCGCGGGGAGCTCCGTCCTGGGCTGGGTGGGGGTCGCGTGGCTCGCACCTCTCGGCCTCCTGCTGGCCTATCTCCCGAGCCCGGTCGGCCTCTGGCTGGGCCGTCGGATCGGCGATCTCGCCTGGGTGTTCCTCCGCGGGCGGCGGGCGGTGGCCCTCCAGAATCTCGTTCGGGCCTTCGGTAGCCAGCACCCGGCGCCGGAGCTCCACCGTATCGGCCGCGGCTCCTTCGAGCACCTGGGTATGAACTTCATCGAGGCGTGCGTGTTCTTCTTCCGGCCGCCGTCCGTCCTCCTGTCCCGCGTCGAGATCCGCGGCGCGGCCCACCTGGAGGCGGCTGCGGCGCATGGGCGCGGGATCCTGCTCCTCTCGGGCCACTACGGGAACTGGGAATTGCTGGGCGCCGGCATCGCGCTGATGCCCTCCGGGCTGTCGGTGGTCATGCGCCCCCTGGATCATCCCCTGCTGGACCGCGTGGTGGCGCGCTTTCGGAAGCGAGGCGGCGTCGAGCTGATCACCAAGCGTCGAGGCCTGCGGGACGTGCTGGAGGCTCTGCGCCGAGGCCGCATGGTTGGCATCCTTCTGGATCAGAACGCCTCCCGGGGACAGGGTGTCTTCGCGCCGTTTTTCGGAGTCCCCGCCTCCACATCGAAGAGCCTCGCGGTCATCTCGCTGCGGACTGGCGCTCCCGTCATCCCGGTCTTCATACGACGGCAGCCGGACGGGCGCCATCGCGTCGAGATCGAGCCTGCCGTTCCACCTCCACCCGATGGCGACGTGGTGGTGTACACGGCCTCATTCAGCCATGCGATCGAGGCGGCGATTCGCCAGGCTCCCGAGCAGTGGTTCTGGCTACACCGGCGCTGGAAGACTCGCCCCGAGGGGACGCCGGCGTGAGAGGCTGGATCGCCGTTCTCGGCGCGGGCCTGCTCTGCGCAGGCGGATGGGGATTGGTGAGCGCCGGCGAGGACGTCAATGCGCTCGTGGCGCCGTATTTCAGCGCCCGAGACGGCGGCCTGCTAGGGGAGGTTGTCGGCCGAGCCTATTCGGGCTCGCGGACACCCACTGGGCCTCCGGTTCCCTACGGGTCGGTGGCCGTCATGCTCCTCCCCTTTTCGCCTGAGCTCGAGCAGAAGCTGGACCGGATCAAGGCCGGGCTCAAAGACTCGCTCCGGGACTATGCCGACGGGGCAGCGCGGGTGGTGGCCGCGAGACAGGCCTACGAGCGGGCGCTGCTGGCAGCCGGAGCCGGGGAGATGATCCGGGGGGAAGTGAGCGGCGCAGATGGGCAGTTCCGGTTCACGGCGGTGCCTGCCGGGAACTGGATGCTTCTCGCGTGGCGGAATGTGGAGCACCCCGTTCGAGGCCGGAAGGTCCAGAGGCGGGAAGCGGGGCAGTTCATCGACAACGTCGAGCGCACCGGGTACGTGGCGGTGAGCTTCTGGCGCATGGGGGTGGACGTTCGGCCGGGGCAGGAGACGACCGCGACCCTGATCGACCGGAACGGCTGGATGATCGGGGTGAGGGAAGAACTGCGGCTCCCGGAGACCCAGGGGGATGCTGTGAGGCGCCGCCAAGGTGCCACGCGCTGAAGGGTGGTACCTTGGCGGCGTGCTGAAGGCTCGGCTGCCGCCAGAGGGGACTACTTCTTCGCGTCCTTCGTCCCGGCCGTCACGTCCTTCTTCTCAGCCTTGGCCTGCTTCTTCTCGGTCTTCTTGGCCACGAACTTCTTCTCGCACTCGGCCTTGGCCGTGTCGTCCTTGGCCGCCTTCAGGCAGCCGGCCTTGGTCTCCTTCTTCTCGGCCTTCTTCTCCGCCACCTTCTCCTTCTGCTCCTGGCCGGGGGCTGCGGCCTTGCCGGCCTCAGTGGCTGGCTTCGGTTGCGCCACGGCCAGCCCGGCGACTGTGAGGGAGAAAGCGATGCTGACGAGCAGCGCGATCATTTTTCTCATGGGGTTTCACCTCCTTCAGTTCCAGATAAGTGCCCATCGCAAAAGATTCTTCACAACACCCTAACCTAGTTTTTCAGAGCGTCTTCTGTCAAGGATAATCTCCGCTCAGGGCACCTCCGGCGTTGACCCCGGAGCCCGGCCATGGTATCAATTGCGTGCTTCAACCCCCTCATGCCGACCTCATTAAAGCGTCTCCTGATCGCGCTATCGCTCCTGTACGCCGGTCCTCTGGCCCAGCCGGGCCAAGCGGCGGGGGAGCCGTACCCGTTTTCCCCCAGGAGCCTGGACGAGGCGGCCCTGATCCGATCCCCTGTGAATGAGCCTTCGGTTCCCGACTCTTACCGATCATTCGGCCTGGAGCTCGGTCATGCCCAGCCATTCGTGGAACACCAGGGGCCCGAGGATAGTTCCGAGGCTCGGCCGCTGGCGGGACCCCGGGAGCCCACCCTGGACCCCGCACCAGGAGCCGCCTCCGCCTCGGTGGCTGTCTCTCCGTATGTCGTCCACGACCGCCCTGAGGTCCGGCACTTCGTTGACCGATTCCAGACGGGCTATCGTCGGGCTGTGGTGGAGCGCTGGCTGTCGCGATCCGGTCGGTACCTTGGGATGATCCGGGAGGTCTTCGCCCAGCGGGGGTTGCCCGAGGAACTCGTCTTCACCGCGATGATCGAGAGCGGTTTCGACCCGGTCGCCGTCTCGCGAGCGGGGGCCAAGGGCCTCTGGCAGTTCATGGCTCCGACCGCCCGCCGGTACGGCCTGCGGGTAGACCGATGGATCGACGAGCGGCTCGATCCGGAGAAGTCCACGTGGGCCGCCGCCAGCTACCTCACGGATCTCTTCACGATGTTCGGCTCCTGGCACCTGGTCCAGGCGGCCTACAACGCAGGCGAGATGAGGGTCGCACGGGCCGTCCAGAGCAAGCAGACGAGCGATTTCTGGCAGCTCAGCCGAACTCGCCTCTTGGCCGAGGAGACGAAGAGCTTCGTTGCCGCCACGCAGGCGGCGGCGCTGATCGGGCGGGAGCCTTACCGCTACGGCTTCTCCTTCACGCCCGAGGATCCGCTCCGCTACGAGGTCATCCAAGTTCCCCCCTCGACGACGCTCGAGCGCCTGGCCGGCATGTCGGGGATCGCGACTGCGAACCTGCGCCGCCTCAATCCGGAGCTTCGGCTCGCCCAGACACCGCCGGGGAAGCCCTATGCCTTGAAGGTTCCCGTGGGTGGTGAGGCGGCTGTGAGAGCGGCCTTCCAGAAGGCGGCGGCGGCAACCCTGATGGCCGCCACGAAGCGCGGCCGAGGCCGAGACGCCGCCACGACATCGCAGGCGCGGCCGCCGGCCCGGGGGGTCCATGTCGTCAAGGCGCAGGACACCGTGGGCGCCATCGCGAAGCGATACGGAGTGTCGGCGGCGGAGATCGTTCGGTGGAACCTGCTCTCCGCCGCCGGCCGGATCTTCCCAGGCGACAGGCTTCGCGTGGCGCGGGTCGCGCCCGCAGAGGAGGAGGGGCAGGGCGGTTTCAGGTGAACGTCCATGTCCGGCTTTTCGCCACCCTCTCAGCCTACCTTCCGCGGCTTGCCGGCGGAGACAGCCTGACCCTCGTGCTCGACGAAGGAGCCACGGTCGGACAGGTCATGCAGCTGCTCCAGATCCCCGAGGACTTCCCCTGCCTGACTGTGGTGAACGGTCGGGATGCAGGGCCCGAGAGAGTCCTCGCCGATGCTGACGTGTTGACCATGTTCCCGCCGCTCGCCGGGGGCGCGTAGCCGCGACTTTGTCCTCAGAGGGTGAGCTCACGGCACCGGTAGCAGAGGTGCCGTGGGTCGCCTCCGCACACATGGCAGCTGCGGACGCGCAGGAGGTCAGGATGGCCTCCGCGGCCCAGCCCGTCACGACGAGCGGGCACCCGCCCGCCGGGACTTCTCCGGAATCTCAGAAGCGCGCGGACCGTCTCCAGCCACTTCATCGTCGAAGCCTCCTCATCATCTCCCTCCCGCACATGCGGCAACGGGGGTGGATCAGGCCGTGCCGGTCACCCACCACCCGCAGCAGGCGAAACCGCTCACGTTGCCCTCCCGGGGCTCGCTATACTCCCGAGAGCACCGGGACCCGGGAGAGGACGGACTGTGGCAGTGTCACGTGCTCGATGCAGCGGGTGCAGAAGAAGTCGAGCTCGAGCCCACCTCGGCGGCCGTGGAACTCCAGAGGGCGCCCGCACCAGGAGTGGCAGATGGTGCCGTCCGTGTGGAAGAAGACGCTGACGATGGCGGGGAGGGCCTGATGCGCTCCCTCGGTTGCCGAGGGGCGAAGCCTGCCTTCCCGGGAACCCTTGCCGCCGCGCTGGCTGGGCCTCACCTCCGTCCTGACCCGTTCCCGCGCTGAGCTGGCCATTGCAGTGCGCATGTCGCTTCCTCCCTTCGTGTCTGGCCGCCTCTGTGACCTGGTCTGGCTCACTGCCCTTGTCGGATGCACGAGCAAGATGCATTCCAGTGATAGCGAGACTGCGAAGGCCTTGATTTCACGACGAACCGGGTTACGCGCTGCGGGGACGGACTGACACGCCGTGGAAGCCGGTCAGCAGGAAATGAGACCGGCTTTCCCTATCTCCCGTGGAACTTGTGGGGTCGCTGCTCCCCGAAGGCCAGCACGGCCTCTCGATGGTCCTCGGTTCCGTGGACCGAGTAGTCCACGGATTTGCCTCGTGGCGTGCCGAGGTCGTGATCTGCGGGCAGCCGCCTCGCCGGTGCCTCAGGGCGCCGGTTTGGCTCCCCGACACGCGATGATGGGCGAGATCAAGCCCGTCTCCTCGGCGAAAGCAGGTACAATGCGCCCAGGAGGACCCCCCCAATGAAGCGTTCACTCACGTTGATCGCATTTACCCTGGCAGTCCTGCTCCCCACGCTGTGGTCGGCGGATGCCTGGGCGCGCGCGGGAGGCGGCAGCTCGTTCGGCAGCCGAGGCTCCCGGAGCTACTCGGCCCCGGCCCGCTCATCTCCCGGAACAACGTCGCCGAGCCGTCCCGCCGCCCCGCCTTCCTCGTTCCAGCAGCCGGCGCCTCAGCGCTCGGGCTGGATGGGCGGCCTCATGGGCGGGATCGGTGGTCTCGTCCTCGGCGGTCTTCTCGGGAGCATGCTCTTCGGGGGCGGCATGGGCCAGGGGCTCGGCGGCGGCATCGGGCTCATGGAGATCCTCCTGATGGCGGCGCTCGCCTACTTCGCGTTCTCGTGGTTCAGGCGGCGCCAGCAGCCGGTTCCCTCCACGCCTATGGGCTATGGCGCGCCAGGCCGGAGCGAGGCCCCCTCCTGGCAGCCCGGGACCGCGTCGGCGGCGACGGCAGCCGTCGAGGCGCCAGCGGGGCCGAGTGAGCTGGATCTCGGTATCGCCCATATCCGCCAGATGGATCAGGGTTTCGATCCCGGAGGGTTCGGGGAGAGGGCCTCTGACGTGTTCTTCAAGCTCCAGGCGGCCTGGATGGCGCGCGACATGGCGGCGGCGAAGGAGATCGTGACGCCCGAGATGTATGCCACGTTCCAGAAGGAATGCGACCGGCTGAAGCAGCAGCGCCGCCTGAACCGCCTCGAGAACATCGCGGTCCGCTCGGTGGATGTGACCGAGGCGTGGCAGGAGGGCGGGCAGGACTTCGTGACGGTGCACTTCCTGGCGAACCTGCTCGACTACACGCTGGACGAGGCGAGCGATCAGGTCGTCGAGGGCAGTCGTACCGAGCCCGTCAAGTTCGAGGAGTACTGGACATTCGTGCGGCCCGTCGGGCCCAACGCCTGGAGGCTCAGCGCGATCCAGCAGGCCTGAAGGGAGCGGGCCGGCATCTTCCGTCTCGCCCGGCCCGTGTCGTCAGAATCCTGCCAGCCGGCGCTCGCAGAGGCCGGCTGGCAGCCCCTGCCCGGCTGGTCCCGACACACCCCCGACCTGACCGCATCCCCAGCCGGGGGCCGACGTCTCGGGTGTCCAATGGCGTCCGAAACTTTTCACTTGCTTCTTACTTTCGAATATCCTTAAATACGGAAGTGAGGAATCCATGACCTCCACGGACGATCAGATCTACGAGCTGCACGCGAGCGTCTGCCAGATCCTGGCGAACCCCACGCGGCTGAAGGTCCTCAACGCGCTCAGGGAGCAAGAGATCGCCGTGGCGGACCTGGCTCGACGCGTGGGGACCAGCATGCCGAACCTCTCCCAGCACCTGGCCATCCTTCGCCAGCGCGGCGTCGTGCTCACCCGGCGGGAGGGCGCCACCATCCACTACCGGATCGCCAACCCAAAGATCCTCCGCGCCTTCGACATCATGCGCGAGGTGCTCTTCGAGCAGATCGCCGAGGGCCGGCGGCTCGTCCGGGCGGCCGGCGCCGGAGCCCGGCGGAGCCGGACGGCACGGTGACGGGATGCCGCGCCTCCTGACGTTCGTCCTGTCCGCCGGCCCCTACTCGGGCCAGGCCGCATCCAGCGCGCTGACGCTCGCGAGCGCGGCGCTGGGCGCCGGCCACCGGGCGACCATCTTCGCCACCGCCGATGGGGTCTCCGGCTTCGTGACGAAGCAGAAGACCGCCGGTGTCTTCGACGTCGGCGCGGCCGCCGCCGCCTTTCTCTCCCGCGGGGGCGACGTCCACCTCTGAGGGTCCTGCCTGCGATTCAGGGGAATCGCCGAGGAGGATCTGCTGGCGGGGGCGATGGTCGGAAGTCTCTCGCGTCTCATGACGCTTCTTGGGGAGAGCCACGCCGTGCTCACCTTCGGGCGATAGGGCGCGCCTCGTGCCGCGGCTCCTGTGCCTCGTGCTCGATCATGCCCCGTATGGCTCACTCCAGCCTGCGGAGGCGATCCGCCATGCCGGGGGGGCGCTCGGGAAGGGCTGGGAGGTCGTGCTCGCCTTCATGGGAGATAGCGTCTACACGGCGCTGCCGGGACAGGCGCCGCTGCCCGACGGGTGGCTGTCGCTGTCGGAGGCGCTCGGCGGGATCCTGGAGACGGGCGAGGAGCGAGTGCGAGTATTCGCGGACCAGGACTCCCTCGATGTCCGCGGGCTGTCGGCTGGCGAGCTGATTCCCGGCGTGCATCCGGCGGCGGCTGGCGAGATCGCCTCCGCCATGGCCGCCTGCGACAAGACGCTGCTCTTCTGAGGATCCCGTGGCCTCGATCCTCCTGGCCCTGAGCAGCTCGCCGGAAACCCCAGCCGGGCAGCGGGCACTTGCCCTCGCCGGTTCCCTGGCAGATCAGGGGCATGCGCTCACGCTCTGCTGCCTGCAGGACGCCGTGCTCCTCGGCAGCGATCGTGCCCCAGGAGAGGCGCGAGCCCTGCTCGACAACCTGCTCGATCGGGGCGCACGCTGTCTGGTTCTCCGCGAGGACCTGCTCCTCCGCGGGCTTCAGGGCGGTGCGCGCGCCCTGACGGTGGACCACGCCGGCCTGATCGCGGCCCTGACCGCCAACCACGACCGGGTCATCGGCGCCCTGTGAGACTGCCGCGCTTCTCGCTCGTTGAGTTCTCCGTCAGACATCCGAAGCTCGTCGTCTCTCTCACGGTCCTCGTCACCCTCGCGTTCATGACGCAGTTCCCGCGGATGAAGACAGATACGAATCCGAAGAACATGCTTCCGGCAACATCCGACGTCAGGGTATGGAACGATGAGGTGGACAAGACGTTCGCGCTGTACGAGGACATGATAGTCGTCGGGATCGCACGAGACGGCGGCGCGCTCAACAGCGAGACGCTCGAGAAGGTCGGCAGGATCACGAACGAACTCCTCAAGATCAAGGGGGTTGCGGCGAGGGATGTCACCAGCTTCCCCACCATCACCAATGTCACTTCCGAGTCGGGCACCCTGAAGGTGGCGCCGCTCATGGTGGCAGTCCCGAAGACGAAGGGCGACATCGAGAACCTCCGCACGTCGCTCTTCGAGAACCCGCTCTTCATCGATCGCATCATCTCGAAGGACGGGAAGACGACGGCGATCTACGTTCCTCTCGAACAGGGGGCGAACGGCAGGGACGTGGCAGACCGGATACGGGAGATCGTGGGACGGGAGAAGGGGGACGAGAAGTACTACATCGCGGGTGACCCTGTCGTCAGGGACACGTTCGGCGCAGAGATGTTCACGCTCATGGCGATCCTTGCGCCGATCGCAGGGATGATCATGCTCGTCGTCCGGTATGTCATGTTCAGGGACCTCTTCCTCTCCATCGTGCTGATGATGGATGCCATGATCAGCATAGTGTGGAGCATGGGGCTGCTCATAGCGCTAGGATTCCCGATTCACATCATGAGCTCCATGGCTCCCGTCTTCTTGATGGCCATCGCGACCGACAGCATTCACATCTTCAACGAGTTCTACTTCCGCTTCAGGGAGAAGCAGGACAAGACGGCGGCGATCATCGAGACCATGCAGGCGGTGGGCCGCCCCGTCCGCTACACCGCGCTGGCAACGGCCGCGGGCTTTGGAGTGCTCCTGTTCATGAGCATCGTGCCGGTGCAGGTCTTTGGAGGCCTGGTGGCATTCGGGACCGTGGCGCTGCGGATCCTGAGCTTCAGCTTCATCCCCGCCATGTTCACCTTCGTGAAAGAGGCGAATATCGAGAAGGCGGCCCAGGGAGAAGACGTGTCGTCGAGCAGGACCTCGGTGTTCCTGAGGGCGCTTGCCGGAATCGGTGCGTATCGACCCAGGACGACTGTTCTCGTGGGCCTCCTGCTGTGTGCGCTGGCGATCACGGGGATCACGCGGATTGTCGTGAACAACAACATGGTGGAGTGGTTCAAGAGCGGCAGCGAGATACGGGTGGCGGACGCGGAGATCAACAGGGCGCTCGGGGGCACGTCTCTCGGCTATGTGGTGGCAGTGTCGAAAGAGGAGGACTTCATCAAGACTCCTGAGGCACTGAAGTACATCGCGAATCTCCAGCGGCATCTGGAAACGCTGCCGGTCGTGGGGAAGACGTTCTCCGTCGCAGACTACGTGAAGAGGATCAACCGTGTCCTTCACAACGACGACCCCGCGTTCGCTGTCATTCCTGAGACAAAGGAGGCTGTGGGCCAATACCTGTTCCTGTTCAGCATGTCTGCGAAGCCGTCGGACCTGAACAATGTGGTCGATTACCCTTTCAGCAGGGCGAACATCTGGATTCAGCTCAAGACGTGGGATGCGCGGGCGATGGAGGAGGTCATCAGGGCGCTCGACGGCTACAAGAAGGCCCACCCGATTGCTCTGGAGCTCAAGCCTGCGGGCATCGCCTACTTCAACCTCGTCTGGAACCGCGAGGTTCTGTGGGACATGGTCACGGGGTTCCTGTTGGCCCTCATCGTGGTATTCGTCATCCTCGTCTTGAACTTCCGTTCCGTCAGGTGGGCCGTGGTGAGCTATGTCCCGCTCCTGTTCACGATTCTCCTCATCTACGGGGCGGTGGGATTCAGCGGCAAGCGGTTTGACATGCCCATCTCCGTGCTGTCGTGTCTGTCTCTCGGGATGGCGGTGGACTTCTCGATTCATTTCATCAGCAGGTTCAAGCAGAGACTGGCGGAGAGCAAGGAGCTCGGAGCTCGGAGATCAGACGCCGACCTCATCACCGAGTCGTTGCTGTGGACTGCCGCGAGACCTGGCAAGGGAATCATGCGGAACGCGGTGCTGTTCGCGGCGTCTTTTGCGGTGATGATGCTCGCGCCGCTGACGCCCTATGTCACCGTCGGTGCGTTCATCGTGAGCATGATGATGCTGAGCGCGCTCATGACGATGATCTATCTGCCGGCACTGATCGTGTGGCTGCGAGGGTGGCTGTTTCCGGGAGGCCTGACATGGTCGCGGCAGTGAGGAAAGCGCTGCCGAGTCCGACGGGAGGGAAGCGATGGCTCTGAACAGGGCAGTGGCGGCTGTCATCCTCGCTCTGCTGGCGGTCTCCTGGCTGGCGCAGCCGTCGGCCGCGCAGCCTTCAGCGGACCAGATCATGTCACGCGCCCACCTGGCCATGTACTACCCCGGGGAGGATATGCGGGCGCGGGTCACGATGCGCCTGGTCTCGCGCGACGGCAAGGAGCGGCTTCGTGAGCTGACCATGACGCGGCGGGACCTCCAGGACGGGGGGGAGCAGCGATACTTCATATACTTCCACCGGCCGCCGGACGTCCGGGACATGACGTTCCTCGTCTGGAAGTACCCGGGCAAGGACGATGACCGCTGGCTCTACATTCCCGCCCTGAAGCTGGTTCGGCGGATCGCGGCCAGCGACAAGCGGTCGAGCTTCGCAGGCTCGGATTTCAGCTACGAGGACATCTCCGGGCGGGAGCCAGAGGAGGACACCCACAAGCTGATCAGGGAGGACAAGGCGGGCGCCCGGGATGCCTACGTCGTGGAGAGCGTCCCGAAGGACCCCGGCAGCGTGGACTTCGGGCGGAAGCTCTCGTGGATCGACAAGGGGAGGGGGCTGCCGCTCAAGGAGGAGTACTTCGATCGCCGGGGCGACCTGGCGCGGGTCTTCACCGCCGAGGAGATCACGGAGATCCAGGGTTTCTGGACGGTCACCAGGCGCGTCATGAAGAACGCACAGACCGGCCACTGGACAGAGGCGGTGCTGGCCGACGTGCGCTACAACCAGAAGCTCGCCCCCGATCTCTTCAGCGAGCGCGCGCTCCGAGCCCCCCCGACCGAGCTGGTGCGGTGACAGGCCGCGCGGCGCTGGCGTGGCTCGCCGCCGCCGCGACCCTGGCGCTCGGGGGCGGTGCAGAGGCGGACGAGGACGGCGTCCCGCTCCACGGCTTCGTGCAGGCGGGGACGGCGTATCGGCTGATCCAGCCCGACCGATGCGCCCGCACCCAGCGGCTCGCCTGCAGGGAGCCCTTCGTCCTGGGCGAGGGCCGGGCCCGGGTCGAGTTGACGCCGCGGGGAGAGTGGTGGGGCCTCACCGCCAAGGGCGAGATGATCTTCGACGCGCTCGTGCCCGAGGTGGACGGGGAGCTGCGGGAGGGCTATCTCGACCTCGCGCTCGGGCCCCTGGACCTGCGTATCGGGCGCCAGGTCATCACCTGGGGCGTGGGGGACCTGGTCTTCATCACCGACGTCTTCCCCAAGGACTGGGTCGCCTTCATCGCGGGGCTCCCGCTCGAGTACCTGAAGAAGGGCTCGGACGCCGTCAGCGCCACGGGCCACTGGGCCGGGACCTCGCTCCAGCTCGTCCTGATCCCTCGCTTCGAAACCGACACGCTCCCCGAGGCCGGCGGCCGGCTCGCCTTCCATGATCCCGCAGCAGCGGTGGAGCGGCGCTACACGGACGACCCCACGCCCTCGCTCGGCCACACGGAAGCCGGCGCGCGCCTGTCCCGCAACGTCCTCGGCTGGGACCTGTCGCTCTACGCCTATCGCGGCTTCTTCCACACGCCGGCCGGCGAAGTGGAGCCGGGACCACGACTCCGGCTCTTCTTCCCGCCGCTCAGCGTCTACGGCGCCAGCGCCCAGGGGGCCCTGCTGGGCGGCGTCCTGAGCCTCGAGGCGGGCTACTCGGATTCCCGCGACGATCGATCCGGAGGCAACGCGGCCGTCGAGAACTCCTCCGTGAAACTGCTCGCAGGCTACCAGCGGGAGGTGCTTCCGGACCTGACTCTCTCGGGCCAGTATACCGTCCACGTGATGGAGGACCACGGCGAGTACGTCCGGAGCCGGGGCCCGGGCATGCCGCGCCGGAGCGCCGCCCGGCATGTCCTGACCGCCCGGCTGACCCAGCTCCTGCTCCATCAGACGCTCCGGCTCGGCCTGTTCGGGCTGGCGAGCCCCAGCGACGGCGACTGGTATCTGGGGCCGGAGGCGCGGTACCAGATCACGGATGCCCTCTCGGCGACGCTGGGGCTGAACGTCTTCGGGGGCCCCCGCCGCAGCGACTACGGCCAGTTCGAGGGCAACTCGAGTCTCTACACCGTGGTCCGTTATGCCTTCTGAAAGGAGGTGATGGGGTAATGGCGCTCCACATGGAGCAGTGGCTTCGGTTGCTGGGGGGCATCATGGTCCTCGGCAGCGTCCTGCTCGCGGTGGTCCACAGCCCCCAGTGGCTCTGGGTGACCGGCATCATGGTGATCAACCTGATCCACAGTCCGCCTTCACCAACTTCTGACCGTCCATGCTCCTCCTGCGGGCGGCAGGAGTGAAGGAGCAGGGGGCGCGGTAGCGCATGGAGGCGTCGCGGCTGGAGTTGCCCGGGGGCGGGCAGTTCGACACGCTCGCGCCCGCATACGACGCCTGGTACGACACCCCGCTCGGCAG
This sequence comes from Candidatus Rokuibacteriota bacterium, assembly GCA_016184305.1. Lineage (GTDB taxonomy): Bacteria > Methylomirabilota > Methylomirabilia > Rokubacteriales > CSP1-6 > UBA12499. The sequence continues at coordinate 14,994 of JACPCX010000138.1, forward strand.
GGTCGTGGATCGACTCGAGAGCGGGGCGGTGCTCGGCCTCGTCGGCGAGGGGCCTGGTGCCTGGGCGCTCGACCTGTCATGCGGGACGGGGCGCTACGCCCTTGCCCTAGCGCGCCGGGGCCTGAGGGTCGTGGGGGTGGACATCTCCGAGCCCATGCTCCTCGTCGCGCGCGCGAAGGCGCGCGAGGCCGGGTGTGACCTCCGCCTCGTCAGGGCCGACGCGCGAGCGTTGCCCTTCCGAGCGGGCACTGTCGATCTCGTGACGATCATCCTCGGGCTCGAGTTCGTTGGCGAGCCGCGAGGCGTCCTGGAGGGATGCCATCGTGTCCTGGTGCCGGGCGGGAGCCTCGTGATCGCGATCCTGAATCGCGCGGGACTCTGGACCGTCTGGCGCCGGCTGAAGCGCCTCGTGGTTCCCTCCGTCTGGGGTGGCGCGACCTTTCTCAGCCCCGCCGAGCTGGGCGACCTGCTGCGTGCCCGCGGTTTCACCGGGCTGCGGTGGCGCGACGCGGTACACTTCTTACCGCTCCTCGGGCGCAGACGGGTGGGCTGGCTCGAGCGCTGGGAGGCGATCGGCGCTCGGTGGATGCCTGGACGGGCGACCTTCGTGGCGGTGGCGGCGCGGCGCGCATAGCAGGCTGCTGAAAAAGGCCCATCTGCTTCGTTGGCGCCCTCGGCCGCACGCTCAACGTACAGCGAGTACGCCTCGCGTGCGGCCGTCGGGCGCCGCCTCGCATCTGGACCTTTTTGAGCAGCCCGCAGGGTTTTCCCGCATCCTGATAGAGGAGGAGGGGCGATGGCGACCACGGTGATCCTGGGGGGCGGAGTCGGGGGTCTCGTCACCGCCAGCACGCTGAGGCGCCGGCTCGACCGGACGCACCGCATCATCCTGGTCGAGCGCCAGCGCCAGCACGTCTTCACCCCCTCCTTCCTGTGGATGATGCTCGGCTGGCGCGAGCCCCACGAGATCGCCCGTGACCTCGCGAGCCTCGAGCGCAAGGGGATCGAGGTCGTCCAGGACGAGATCCGCGAGATCGATCCCGTTGCGCGTCAGGTGAAGACCGAGCGCCGCACGCTCTCCGGCGACTACCTCGTCCTGGCGCTTGGCGCCGAGGGGTGGCTCGGCGGCATCCCGGGCCTGGCCAGCGCCGGCCACAACGTCTACGATCTCGAGGGCGCGCTGGGGCTGCGCGATGCCCTGCGCCAGTTCCGCGAGGGGCGCGTGGCGGTGCTCATCGCGGGGCTGCCGTTCAGGTGCCCGGCGGCGCCCTACGAGGCCGCCATGCTGATCGAGGCCTCGCTCAGCCGGCGCGGGCTTCGCGAGCGGGCGCAGGTGGACGTCTACACCCCCGAGACGCTGCCCATGCCCGTCGCGGGCCGCGCGATGGGGGAAGCCGTGAAGGGGCTGGTCGAGAGCCGCGGGGTCGGCTTCCATCCACAGCACAAGGTGGTGGCCGTGGATCCGGAGCGGCGGGAGCTGGCGTTCGAGAACGGCGCCAGGGCTGGCTACGACCTGCTCGTCGTGATCCCGCCGCACCGGTGCGCCCCCGTCGTGAAGGAGGCGGGGCTCACCGTCGAGCCCGGCTGGGTGCCGGTGGACAAGGGGACGCTCCAGACGAGCTACGAGCGCGTCTTCGCCATCGGGGACACGACGCTGATCAAGTTGCCCGTGGGGCTGCCGCTGCCGAAGGCGGGCGTCTTCGCCCATGGCCAGGGCGAGGTGGTGGCCGAGAACATCGCCGCGGAGGTCGCCGGAGGGAGCGGCGCGCGGCGCTTCGACGGCTTCGGCTCCTGCATCATCGAGATGGGCCACGGGGTGGCCGCCTACGCGAAGGGCAACTTCTACGCGGAGCCCGCGCCCGCGATGACGATGCGCTCGCCGAGCCGGCTCTGGCACTGGGGGAAGATCTACTTCGAGAAGCGGTGGCTGCGGCGGTGGTTCTGACGCGATGCTCGCGCCCGTGACGGAGAAGGAGCCGCACCGGTGATCCCGAAGGCGATGGCGGCGTACCTGGCCGAGCGGCTGCCCGAGCGTGCCCTGGAGAACCGCCTGGTGCGCGACGGAGGCTTGCGCTTCGTGGAGTTCGGCTCCACCGACGTGGACAGGCTGGCGCGGCTCGGGATCGAGGTGGACCCGCTCGGCCCGCAGCTCTGCGTGTGCATGTGGGACGAGGCCTCCGCGCTCCCGATCGGCGGCTACCTCGTCGTGGACAACCTGGCCATGGGCCGGCCGGCCATGGGCGGCATCCGCATGCTGCCCGACCTCAACCCCGACGTCGTCCACAACCTCGCGCGCGGCATGACCCTCAAGAACGCGGCGGCGCACCTGCCCTATGGCGGCGGCAAGTCCGGCATCGTTTCCCCGGGCGATGATCTCTCTCCGGACGCGCGCACCGAGGTGGTGCGGGGCTTCGCCCGCCTGCTCTCGCGCTACCGCGACCTCTACCTGCCCGGGCCGGACGTGGGCACCAACGACGCCGACATGAAGACCATCGCCGTCGAGAACGGTCTGGACAGCGCCGTCTCCAAGCCGGCCGACATGGGCGGCAACCGCATCGACCAGCTGGGCGCGGCTGCGGGAGGCATCGTCATCGCGCTGGAGGCGCTACTCCGGGAGATGCCCCGCCTCCGCGTCCTGCCCCAGTTCAGCACGCTCCAGGTGCCGCCGCGCGAGGCGCTCACCGTGCTCATCCAGGGCTTCGGCGCGGTCGGAGCCCACGCCGCGCACATGCTGAGCGAGCGGCTGCCCGGCGCCAGGGTCGTGGGCATCAGCGACGCCGCCGGCTATCTCTACGATGAGGCCGGCCTGCCGGTGGACGCGCTGTTCCGCCGCTGGCAGGCTGAGAGCGTGGTGACGCGGCCGTATTTCCTCGAGCAGGTGACGGCCGCGGGGGGGACGGCCGCCGGCCCCCGTGCTCTCCGGTTCACGTATTCGAGCCAGCCGAACGACTTGCTGCGCGAGAGCGCCTTCTGTCTGATCCCGGCCGCCCCCGTCGCCAACTACCTCGGCACCGATCCGGCCTCGCAGCCGTCCATGACGGTGGACCGGATGGGACGCTGGACGGTGAGCGTGGAGGGCGCCAACACCTACTCGCCGGATCCCGCGCGGAAGGCAGCGCGCGCCCGCATGGAGCGGGCTGTCTACCGGCAGCGGGGTGTGCTGATCGCCACCGACTATCTCGTGAACTCGGGCGGCGTGATCTTCGCGGCCCAGGAACTGCTCATCCAGACGCCGGAGAGTCTGCGCATCCCGCAGGCCATGCTCGGCGACCGGGCCGCCGTCGAGCGCTGGCTCGCCGAGCATGCCGCCGAGCTCCAGGCGCTGGCCGAGAGGCGGCGGGCCGCCGCGGAGGCGTACCGCGACGACGTGATCCGCCGGAACATGCATGAGCTGGTGGACCTCCTGGTCTCCGACGCCGACATGCTCCCCGGCGAGGCGGCCGAGCGCATCAGCGTCCGGCGCATCGCCACGCGAGAGAGCGGCCGCACCGCCGCCGACCTCATGGAGCCCATCCCGACCGTCGCCGTCACCTGCACGTTTCGCCAGGCGGCGGCCAGGCTCGTGGAGGCCCACAGCCCCATCGCGGCCGTCGTCGGCCCCCAGGGCGACCTCGTCGGCGTCGTGACCGAGTGGGACGTGACGCGCGCCACCGCCCAGGGCGCCCCCCTGGACGAAGCCGTCACCGAGATCATGACCCGCCAGGTCATCGCGGTGGCCCCCGGCGACGGCATCCTGGACATGGTGCGCAAGCTCGAGCACCATGACATCTCGGCCATGCCGGTGGTGGCCGGCAGCGTGGTGCGGGGGATGGTCACCGCCGATCTGCTGGCCCGGCGCTCGCTCTTCCGGCTGCTGCAGTCGCAGCCGGAGTGAGCGCCGCCCGTCCATTCCCGGGTGCCAGCCACTACCGGGGACCTCTCCGGGGCCTGTACCTCTGCGGGTTGTCGTCGGGCGCCGACTCCCATTGAGACTCGGCTGCGCGCCCGGTGATGGCCACCGATGATCTGGAGCGGCCCCGTCGTGGGTACGCCCCTGGCGACCTGGGCTCGACCGCGTCCCGCGGCAATATCGAGTCCCGGCTGACACCTCGGGTGGGGTGGCGCGGCCGCCCCGCGTCCAGGGAAATCGCCGCCGACCGTGGTAGACTGATGGCATGAAGACTACCATTGACAAGGCAGGCAGGGTGGTGATTCCAGTGGCCATCCGCAACAAGGTGGGGCTGCGGCCGGGCGCGGAGCTCGATGTGCTGGTCGACGAGGGGTCGATCCGCCTCGTGCGTGCGGTGTCGAGGCCCAAGCTGGTGCGCGTCGGGAGGCGTCTGGTGGCCCGCCCCACGGTGGATCCGAGGCGGCTCCCCTCCATCGACGTGGCGCGGGTGATCGAGGAAGAGCGGAATCGATGGCCGCACTGACACCGGCCTTCCTGGACACCAGCGTCCTCGTCGCCGGCCTGATCGAGATCGGTGGGCCCTCGGAATACCCGCAGCGGATCATGACAGCGATCGCGGGGGGACAGGTCCGACGGGCCGTCACGGCCTGGCACTGCTGCCTGGAGTTCTATTCCGTCACGACGCGGCTTCCGGAAGAATTCCGGCTCGCTCCCGAGGAGGCGCTCCGCCTGGTCGAGGAGGAGGTCATCGGGAGGCTCGAGGTGCGGCAGCTCTCGGACCGGGACCGGGAAGGCTTCCTCCGGGCTCTCGAGCAGGAGCGCGTGATCGGCGGTCGTGTCTACGATGCCCACATCGCCGAGGTGGCCCGTGTCTCCGGCGCACGGGTTATCGTCACCGACAACCGCCGCCACTTCCTGTCCCTGGGGCGCCACGGGATCCGCGTGCTTGGCGCCGAGGAGTTCGTCAAGGCCGCCGGTCTGGGCCGCTGAGCCCAAGGCGCGACTCTTCCCCGGTCGCGTGGGGACGGCGGCCCCGTAGCGATCACATTGCGCCCTGTGAATCGCCGATGCCCTTCGTCCTTGCGCCGCGAAGCCCTCGAAAACTCAGCTGAGGCGAGCCGGCGACGCGTTCCGGCCATGCAATTCGGCCTTGCGCCCCCGCCC
>JACPCX010000076.1:0-3920 GCA_016184305.1 Candidatus Rokuibacteriota bacterium
TCCAGGGCAACTACGACGAGTCGCTCGCCTCGGGACGCGACGACTGCGGCTGCGGCTACACGGATCCGCGGGACAACCACTTCGCCCGGATCAGCTACGCGTACACCTTCGCGCACACCTCGGCGGAGAACAAGGCGTGGCTCGGCGGCCTGCCACGGCACCGCCGGGTGCGCCTGGGCGGCTTCAGCGTGCTGATGTGCCACGGCTCGCCGCGCCGGGTCAACGAGTTCCTCTGGGAATCCACGACGCCGAACGGCCTGCTGCGCCGGCTCTTCCGCGACCACGCCGCGGACGTGATCCTGTGCACCCACACGGGCATCAAGTGGCACCGCGCCCTGCCCGAGGGACAGCACCTAGTCAACGTCGGCGCGATCGGCCGTCCCGAAAACGATGGCTCGCCCCGGGTCTGGTATGCGCTCCTGACGGCGGACGGAGAGCTGGAGGTCGAGTTCGTGCCGGTCCGGTACGACCATTCGACGCTCGCTCGCCGGATGGATGAAGAAGGTCTCCCGCCGGAATTCTCCGAGACTATCCGCACGGGCTGGTGGACCACCTGCCTCGAGAGCCTCCCGGCCAGGGAGCGGGCCCGGGGCCGGTTCTAGAAGCGGGGCATGCGAGACCTCGCCGTTGCCGTCGCCGTCCAGCTCTTCACACGCCTGCCGTGGCTGGGCGAGTGCTGGGCCCGGCGACACCGGTTCGTGGAGGCCTCGGAAATGATCACGCTGCAGAAGACGGTCACGCACAAGGTCAGGCCGCCGCGGGCGGTCTACCTCCGCTACCCCTTCGGCCACCCCATGGGCGAGGCCTTCGCGGTCCGGCAGCAGCGGGCGATCCTGGAGACCGCGCTCGAGGCGCTCGACACCCTCACCGAGCCGGGGGCCATCGTCGAGCCGGGCTGGGTCTGGCGGAGGCACCGCTTCGAATGACCCGGTCAGTTGCGTAATCGGCGGGGGGCGGGGACCGCTGGGAGCCAGGAGCGAGAGCGCGCGGCGGCTCGTCCCGGGGCGCAGCCGGCCGTGCCGGTCGGAGCGCGCGCGAAGCGAGGCCTCCGGGTGCTGCTCGCGCTGGCGCTCGCGGGCGGGGTGGTGGCGCTGGTCCTCGCGCTCCGCGGCGGGCCGCCGGAGGCGGTCCGGGTCCTGGCTCGCGGCGACATCGCCGGGCTCCGCGTCTACGTGCTCTCCTTCGGCGCCTGGGCGCCGCTGGTCTCCGCGGGACTGATGATGCTCCAGGCGGTCATCGCACCATTGCCGGCTTCCGCGATCACCTATGTCAACGGGCTCATCTTCGGCGCGTGGTGGGGCGGACTGCTCTCGTGGGGAAGTGCGCTCGGCGCCGCCGCGCTCTGTTTCGGTCTGAGTCGCATCCTCGGACGCCCCGCGGTCGGACGGCTCGTGAGTCCCCGCGCACTCGAGTGGAGCGACGCGTTCTTCGCCCGCTTCGGCTCGTATGCGGTCCTCATCGGGCGCTTGATTCCGGTGGTCTCGTTCGACGTGGTCAGCTACGGGGCGGGGCTGACGGCGATGTCGTTCGCCGGCTTCCTGGTGGCGACGGCCGTGGGGATGGTGCCGGCCACGCTGGTGTACAGCTATCTCGGCCACCTGGGCGGCTCCTCCGGCCAGGCGGTCCTGTGGACGCTGGGGACGCTGACCCTGCTCGGGGTGCTGGTCCTGGCCCTCAAGGGGACGGTTGTGGCGCATCTGGCGGGCCGGCAGGAGCCGAGGGATCGACGGCGGGGAGGCGCGTGATGCGGGCCAGGCCGCCCTCCTCCTGGGTCGATGGGGACCGGGCGCGTCTGGGTCGCCGCCGGGGGTCACGCCGCCGTCGACGGGGGCTGCTTCGCGGGGTCACGACCGTAGTAGAGCCGGTGAAGAGACTCCGGCGACGCGCCGAGCGCGTACAAGCACCGGAGCAGCCACATGAGGCCGATTGTTCGCCACACCCCCTCGCGCTGCCATTTCCGCGTCGAGCCGGCGACGGGCGCGTGCAGGCAGGCGACCCGTCCGAGACGCTTCAGCCGGCGAGAGAGCTCGATGTCTTCCATGAGCGGAATCTCCGGGTATCCCCCCACGGCGTCGAACGCCGCGCGACGGACGAAGATCGTCTGGTCTCCCGTGAAGATCTTGGTGAGCCGCGAGCGGAGGTTGCCGAGCCGAGCGATCCAGGGGTACGGCCATTCCGCTCTCTCGTAGACGAGGTCCAGACGGCCGCCCACGACGGCGGGATCACTCATGGCCGCGTCGATCGCCCGCAGGCTATCGGGTGGCAGGCGGCTGTCGGCGTGCAGGAACACCAGCACCTCACCCCGGGCCCGGCGTGCCCCCCGATTCATCTGCAGGGCCCGGCCAGGGGGGCTGTCGACGACGGAGTAGCCTGCCTGTCGCACGAGAGCGAGACTCCCGTCTCGGCTGCCGCCATCGACAAAGAAGATCTCCGGCTGACCGCCCAGCGTCCCCAGCGAGTCCAGCAGCGCCGGGAGCTCCGCCTCTTCGTTGAGCATGGGGATGATGATGCTGACCGGCATGCTTGTACTGTAGCCGCGCCTGAGCGCCAGTGGTCAAGCGCGAATCCGGCGCCCGGCGACCGGCATCTAAGGAGTGTGGCGTGGACAAACGATGGGCCCGGGCAGTGATCCGGAAAGGAAGGAGCGGACAATGACACGAGCAGGCACGAGGCTCCTGGACAGCGGCGAGAGGCTGCCCGCGGTGGCGATGGAGACGGTGGCGCATGGGCGCATCACGGTGCCCGGCTGGTTCGGCGAGAACTGGGGCGTGCTCTTGCTCTACCGCGCCCACTGGTGACCGTACTGCAAGCAGCAGTTGGCTGCTTTCGAGCGGGCCCAGTCCAAGCTCGAGGAGACGGGGATCACGGTGGTGGCCGCCTCCACCGACCCTCTGGAGAAGGCCAGGGAGACGGTCGCCGAGCACTCGCTCACGTTCCCCGTCGGCTACGGGCTGTCCGTCCAGGACACCGCGGCCGCCCTGGGCGCCTTCTACGAGGAGCGGCGCGGCATCTTTCAGTCCACGGGCTTTGTCGTGAAGCCGGACAGGACCATCGTCGTGTCGCAATACAGCTCGGGCCCGATTGGCCGGCTGGTCTGGCAGGACATCCTGGGGCTCGTGCAATTCTACAAGACGCAGGCAAAGTGAGCTGGCGCTCCAGCGTCCCCATCTCGCGTCCTCACCCTGAACGCCAGCAGGCAACCCAGGTATCCAGGCCCACGCCACCCTGACGCTCGCCTTGCCGAAGCGCGGACTCCTGGTGCCACGTGCGAAGCCCTATGTGGGTCGGCTCTGGGTGGGTGATCTCGGGGTCCCGCCGGCGCTCTATGAGCGAATCGGCGTTCACGTGGACCCGCTCTTTTCTCGGGCTCACGTCATTCAAGTCGAGGAGCCATGAGGTGGGATACATTCTCTTGGGCGCCGGGCGGCCAGAAGCCTGAGATGGCATCAGCGCGAAGGAGGAAGGAGTTCATGGCGACACTGCGGGTGAAGGGGATCGCGTTTGACATGTACGGCACGGTCGTCGATGTGGGCGCCGTCGCTGAAGCGTGCAAGGAAGTCGCGCCCGACGCTGCTGCCTTCAACGCGCAATGGCGGGCGAAGCAGCTCGAGTACACCTTCCTCCGAAGCCTCATGGGGAAGTATCAGGATTTCTGGAAGGTCTCGGAGCAGGCCTTGCAGTTCACGGCGCAGCGCTTCGGCCTGGAGCTGAACGCGGAGCAGCGGCGACGGTTGATGGAGGCCTGGCTGCGTCCCACGCCGTACCCGGAGGTGGCGGCGGCGCTGCCGCGGCTGGCGGCGAGATACCCGCTGGCGGTGCTCTCGAACGGGACTCGGAAGATGCTCCAGGCCGGCCTGGAGCAGAGCGGGCTCAGGCCCCACTTCCGGTGGGTGATCACCGCGGACCAGGTGAAGGTGTAC
>JACPCX010000020.1:0-7779 GCA_016184305.1 Candidatus Rokuibacteriota bacterium
CGTCTTCCCGGTCGTGGCGCTGATGGTCGCCGTCCTGGGCTCGCTGTGGTTCGGCATCGCGACGCCCACGGAGTCGGCGGCCGTGGGGGCCAGCGGCGCCGTGCTCCTCGCCTGCCTCTACCGCCGGCTCACGTGGGCCGCGCTCCGCGACTCGCTGGTGAATACGGTGCGGATCACCTGCATGGTGCTGTTCATCATCCTCGGCGCCCAGATCCTCTCCTTCGCCTTCGTGAGGACCGGCATCAACCGCCAGGTCAGCGAGGGGGTGGTGGCGCTCGACCTCTCGCGGTGGGCGCTGTTCGCCGTGATCACGATCCTCTACATCATCCTCGGGGTGCTCGTGGACGGGATCTCCATGATGGTGCTCACCCTGCCGGTGCTCTACCCGGTCATCCTCAACGCCGGGTTCGACCCGATCTGGTTCGGGGTGGTGCTCGTGACGCTCATCGAGCTCGGCCAGATCACGCCGCCCGTGGGGCTCGTCCTCTTCGTGATCCAGGGGATCTCCCGCGCGCCGATGAACGAGGTCGCGCGCGGCGCCCTCCCGTTCACGCTCCTGTTCCTGGTGAGCATCGTCCTCATGGCCCTGTTCCCCCAGACGGCGACCTGGCTGCCGAGCCTCATGCGCTGAGGGGGGGCTGCATGGACTTCCGGATGGAAAACGGTCGATCCAGATACCGACCTACCGGCCCGACGGCGAAGGCCCGGAGGGCGCCGCGCCGTGGCGGCGACGGTCGGGCGGCCCGGGGCGGCGGGCGGCCCGCCGAGGCCGGGGGCGAGCGGAGCCGGGTTCCCGCCATCGACGGCGCGGTCCGGGTGCTCCGCTTTCTCGCCACCCGGACCGAAGGGGGCGGCGTCACCGAGATCGGCCGCGCCTGCCACCTCAGCAAGTCCAGCGCCCACGGCATCGTCAAGGCCCTGGAGGCCCATGGGTTCGTCGTCAGCGTGGACCCCTCGAAGCGCTATGTGCTCGGGGCGGCCCTGGTCCAGCTCGCGGAGGCGGCCCGGAGCCAGCACACGGCCGTCCTCCTCGCGCGCCCGCTCCTGGAGGAGGTTGCGCGCGAGACGCGCCTGGCCTGCTTCCTCGCCGTCCCCTACAACTCCACCGAGTTCCTCGTCCTCGAGAAGGCCGAGAGCTCCCGCGCGATCAAGGTGACCGTGTCCGTCGGCGAGCGGTTTCCGCTCACGGCCGGCGCCCTCGGGAAGACCTACCTCGCCTGGCTGCCGGAGGCCGAGGTGCGCGAGATCCTCAGGCGGGTGCCCTTGCCGAGGATGACACCGCGCTCGATCCGGTCGACGCCTCTGTACCGGGCCGAGCTCGAGCGGGTCCGGCGCCGGGGGTTCGGAACGAACTACAACGAGTATTACGCCGGCACCAACGCGCTGGCGGCGCCGGTCTTCGACCCGAGCGGCCGGGTCGTGCTCCTCCTGCTGACGGTGGGGTTCGTGGCCGACCTGCCAGCCTCCCGGATGACGACCGACGGGCGCCGGCTGCGGGCGGCGGCCGACCGGGTCACCGAAGCCCTCCGTGGCCGGCCGTCCGAACTCCTCGAGATCGGCGGACGCGCCGACCGGCAGTCACGCGAGAATGGAACCCGATGACAACCGGGACCAGCCCCTGGACCTGTCCGACCATCTCCGATGAGGGGCTCGGCCTCGCGCCCGAGGAGATCGATGCCCTGGCCGGGCTGGGGTTGGTGCAGATCCCGGGAGCGGCCTCGTGAGCGCGGCGGCCAGTCTCCGGGCGGTTCTCGACCGCGCCTTCACCCCGCGAACCATCGCGGTAATCGGGGCCTCGGCCCAGCCCGAGAAGTTCGGCTACAAGCTCGTCGAGCACCTCGTCAAGGGCGGCTTCCCGGGACGCATCTACCCGGTGAACCCCCGGTCCATGCCCATCCTCGGCCTCCCGACCTACCCCGCGCTCGCCGAGATGCCGGGGCCCGTGGACGTGGCGGCGCTCCTGGTCCCCGCCGAGGCGACGCCGGCCGCGGTCAGCGAATGCGCCGCCAAGGGCGTCAGCGTGGCCGTGATCATCACCTCTGGCTTCGCCGAGGCCTCGCCCGCGGGCGCCCAGGCGCAGGCCGGGATGAGCGCGGTGGCAAGGGCGGCGGGCATGCGCATTGTCGGGCCGAACTGCGAGGGGCTCGTGAACCTCCAGGGCGGGCTCGTGCTGTCCTTCAGCTTCACCGGCATGATGATCACCCGGCCCGCCGCCATGGGGGAGTGCCTGGCCGCGGTGCTCGACGACCCCACCATCGACGCCGTGGCCTTCGTGCTGACGGCGGTGGGCGACCCCGAGTTTGCCGGCCAGGTCCCGCGGATGAGCGCCAGCCCCAAGCCCGTGGTCATCTGCTGGACGGCCGGGCAGGCCCTGGCCGGCGCCGCCCTCGAATACTTCACCGAGCACCGGATCCCGATCTTCGAGTCCACCCCCCGGCTCGTGAGCGCGCTCGGCGCGCTGCGCGCCTACTGGGGCTTCCGGCTCGGGCCCGCGTTCCGCGCCGGGGGGGAGCGGTGAGCTACTCCCGGCTCTTCTCGCCGATCCGCCTTGGGCCGCTCGCGCTGGCCAACCGGCTCGTCCACACCGCGACGCTGACGAACGACGCCGAGCGGAACCTCGGGCCGCTCGTCCCGGAGCGGGTTGCACCCGAGGGGCGGGCGGACTAGTATGAGGGCGCCTCGCATGACGGGAACCATCGTTCAATACGCTGAACGTCCGCACAGGGAGGGAGCAGCATGCCAATGATCACGATTCTCGATCCCACGGCCCAGGCGCGCCCCGGGCGCGAGCGGGTCCCGGACCCCTTGCCCAGCCTCGAGGGCAAGGTGGTCGCCATCCTCAACAACCGCTGGAAGAGCATGGACATGGTGGCCGAGCGCTTCGCCGAGAGACTGCGCCGCGAGCATGGCGCGGCCGAGGTGCTCCACTGGGTGATCCCGATCTCGGCGCCGGCCCCGGCCGACTTGCTCGACGAGGTGGCGGCCCGCGCGGACGTGGCCATCGTGGGGCTGGCCAACTGAGGGGCCTGCACGGCGTGGAGTGTCCACGACCAAACCGAGCTCCTGAGACGAGGCATCCCGGCGGCAGTCCTGGTGACCGAGCGGTTCGTCGGGCTGGCGCAGGCCACCCACGAGCGGGCGAGGATGCCCGAGGCGCCCATGGTGGTGCTGCCGCCCTCGGAAGAAACCGAGTACTCGAACCCCGAGCGCATGGCCGCCATCGTCGACGAGGCCCTGGTCCGCTTCGCCGACACCATGGTCGCCCCGGCGCAGCCTCCGGAGAAGCTGAAGGCGAGGGCGTGACATGGCCACGACGCTGACGTCCACGCGGTACGAGGTCTCGGACGACCTCGAGGCCCTGCAGGCTTACCTCGAGAGCCGCGGTTGGGGCGACGGGCTCCCCGTGGTGCCGCCCACCCCGGAGCGCGTCGAGGCCATGGTCACCGCGTCCGGGCGCGCCCCCGACGAGGTGATCGCCGAGGTGGATCCCCGGCGCGGGATCGCCACGGTGGAGAAGATCGCCATCAACGCGGTGATGGCCGGCTGCAAGCCCGAATACCTGCCCGTCCTCATCGCGGCCGTGGAGGCGGTCGCCGACCCTGCCTTCAACCTGCACGGCATCCAGGCCACCACCAACCCCGTGGCGCCGCTCCTCATCGTCAACGGGCCGGTTCGGCGCGCGCTCGACATCAACTGCGGGCGTAACGCCCTCGGCCCCGGGCGCCGCGCCAACGCCACGATCGGCCGGGCCCTTCGCCTCATCCTCCTGCACGCCGGCGGCGCCCTCCCGGACAAGGTCGACAAGGCCACCATCGGCATGCCAGGGAAATACACCTTCTGCCTCGGCGAGAACGAGGAGGAGAGCCCGTGGGAGCCGCTGCATGTCGAGCGTGGCTTCCGGCGCGAGGACAGCACGGTGACGGCCGTGGGCGCCCAGGGTACGCACAACGTGCTCGCGCTCTCGGCCGGCGCCCGCGAGATGCTCCTGCTCACCGCCGACGCCATGGCCACCATGGGCAACAACAACGTGCTCTACGGGCGCGGCAACCCGACGGTCTTCTTCTCGCCCGGCCACACCCGCCTCTTCGTCGAGCAGGGCTACGCGACCAAGCAGGCGGTCAAGGCCGCCCTCTTCGAGCTCTCCAGGATCCCGAAGTCGCGCTTCCCGGAGCGGGAGGTCTTCCCGTTGGTGCCGCTGGCCGAGCGGTCGCTGGACGGCGACTTCGTCTGCGCCACCCGGCGCGCCGAGGACATCCTGGTGGTGGTGGCCGGCGGGCCCGAGCCCTACCACGTCTGCTACTGCCCGAACTTCGCCGACACGACCGCGGTGACGAAGCGAGTCGTGCTCCCACCCTCCCACCCCTGACCGGCACCGGCCGGAGAGGAGGTCACTCATGCGCGGACGATGGACAATCGCAGCCCTCAGCCTGGGGCTCGTGGCTGGGCTCGTCCTGGCGGTTCTCGCCCCGGCGGCCCATGCCCAGGCCATCCAGTGGAAGTTCCAGACGCTGCTGAACCCGGGTCACATGGGCCCCGATGCCGATATCTGGTTCGCCCAGGAGGTCGAGAAGCGGACCAGCGGGCGAATGAAGGTGACCGTGTACACGGGCGCCGCCCTGGGCTTCGGCGGCGCCCGCATCATGCAGGTGGTCAAGGACGGCCTCCTCGAGGCCGCCGAGATGTGGGGGGCCCACACCGCCGGTGAGCTCCGCATCAACGAGGTGATCGAGCTGCCCGGCCTGATCCCCTACGACCTGGCGCTCCGCAAGAAGGTCGTCGAGGCGCTCATGCCCTACTGGGAGCGCGAGCAGGGGCAGCGCAACATCGTCCCGCTCGGGGTGGCCCAGGTCGAGCCCCGCAACGTCTACACGCGCAAGCGCATCGGCTCGCTCGAGGACCTGAAGGGCATGAAGATCCGGGCCCAGGGCGTGGTGGAGACCGATTTCACGAGGGCCATCGGCGCCTCTCCCGTGACGCTGTCCTGGGAGGAGGTCTATCCGGCCCTGCAGCAGGGGGTCATCGACGGCTACTGGGTGACCCACTCGGCCACGTTCAACGCCAAGCTCCACGAGGTGGCCAAGTACGCCTGGGACGTCGGCCTGGGCGGCGCGGCCTGGTCCATCATCGCCAACAAGCGAACCCTGGAGAGTCTCCCGGCTGATGTCCAGAAGGTCGTCCGGCAAACGGGCCGCGAGGCGGCCGGCCGCGTCTGGGATCGCGTGGACGTCGACATCAAGTCCTTCCGGAAGAAGCTCGAGCAGGCCGGGATGGAGTTCACCCAGGCCTCGCCCGGGGACATGAAGATCATGCTGGACAAGGCCCGGGGGGTCTGGGACCAGTGGCAGGACAAGGGCGGTCCCGTGGCCAAGGAGATGGTGGCCAAGATCCAGGCGATCGTGAAGTAGCCCCTGGCCTCCGGGTACCACATCGCTGATGCATCGGCTCGCCGCGCGGATCGAGTGGCTGTCGGACGCCGCCGCCGCAGTCGCCGGGGGGGCCACGCTCGGGCTCACCGTCATGGTGGCCTCGGGCGTGGTCGCCCGCCGCGTCTTCAACGCGCCCTTCCTCTTCGTGGAGGAGCTCTCGGGCTATGTCGTGCTCGCCATCGTCTTCCTGGGCCTGGCCCACACCCTGCGGGTCGGCGGGCATGTGCGGGTCGAGCTGTTGATCAACAGCGTCGGTGGCGCGCTCCGGACCGCGCTCCGGGGCGCCGCCATCGTCCTCGCCGGCGTCTGGGCGGTCTTCTTCCTCCTGGCCGCGATGTATCAGGTCAGCGAGTTCTACACCCAGGGCATCCTGTCCTTCGCGTACCTGCAGACCCCGCTCTGGGTTCCTGGAAGCTTCATGGTGGTCGGCGGGTTGCTCCTCACGCTCCAGTGCGTGGCCCTGCTGCTGCGCCTGCGGGGACGCTAGCGGCCGATGCCGCCACTGACGGGCCTCATCGCCGGCATCGCGGTCATGCTGTTCCTGCTGGCGGCGGGCGTCTGGATCGCCTTCGCCGTCGGCCTTGGCGCCGTCGCCACCCTCTGGCCGGTGCTGGGCGTGAAGACCCTGTCCCTCATCGGGCTCCAGGCCTGGGACACCACCACCTCCTTCGTCCTGGTCGCGATCCCGCTGTTCTCCTCCAGACCAACCTCTTCGCCTGCTCGGTCTTCGCCGCCTGCTCGGGGTCCAGCGTGGCCTCGGCGGCCACCATGGGGCGGGTCGCCTACCATGAGCAGGTCGGGCGCCGGGGCTACCAGGCGCGGATCGTCCTGGGGTCGGTCGCCGCGGGAGGCACGCTCGGCATCCTCATTCCGCCGAGCATCTTCTTCATTGTCTTCGCCGCCATCTCGGACGAGTCGGTCGGGCGTCTCTTCCTCGCCGGCCTTGTCCCGGGCATCGTGATGAGCGCGCTCTTCATGGTCTACGTGGCCATCCGGGCGGTCATCGACCCGGGTCTCGTTCCCCGCGGCCCCGCGGAGCGGCAGCAGGTGCCGGGGCTGGGGGCCCGGCTGCGGGGGCTGCTCGAGATCTGGCCGTTCTTCCTGCTGATGGTGGCCGTCCTCGGGAGCCTCTACGGAGGCGTCGCCACCCCGACGGAGGCCGCCGGCGTGGGCGCGGCGGCCGCGCTCCTGATCGCCATCGGGTACCGGTCTCTGACCCGGGAGGCGCTCAAGGCGGCGTGCCTCGGGACCGTACGGACGTCGGCCATGCTCTTCTTCATCATCATCTCCGCCAAGGCCATGGCGATCGCGCTCGCCTACTACGGCGTCCCGGGGATGATGAAGAACTTCGCAGCGGGGCTGGGCTCGCCGTATCTGCTCCTGCTCATGATCTCGGTCGTCTACCTGCTCCTGGGGACGGTGTTCGAGGACTTCTCGCTCATGATCATCATGCTCCCCTTCGTCCTGCCCATGATCCGCGCGTCCGGTTTCGACCAGGTCTGGTTCGGCGTCTTCATGACGGTGCTGCTCCAGGCGGGGCTAATGAGCCCACCCGTGGGCCTCAACCTCTTCGTCATCCAGGGTGTCACGGGGGCGGCGCTGTCCGAGGTCGTCTGGGGGAGCCTGCCGTTCCTCGTGATCATGCTGGGCGTGGGCGTGGTCCTCGTCCTGTTCCCGCCGCTGGCGATCTGGCTGCCGTCCTACTGGATCGGCTGAGGGAGCGGTGTTGTGAGCGACAAGGTCGCGCTCGAGAGTGGGCTGGCAGGTCTGGTCACGGTGGTCGGCCCGGAGGAGCCCGAGGCTCGGGGCGGCGCCGCGGTGGCGCTGGGGCCTGCCGATCTGGCCCGGCTGGGGGTGCCCATGGGCGGTGGCTCCCGGGGACCGCGTGCGGCTCGCGCCCGTGGAGGCCGCCGACGCCGTGCGCCTCCGCGTGAGCCTCGATGGCGCCCTCGGGCACGGCGATGGCGCGGCGGTGTGCCGCGACCTTGCGGGCGAGCCGGTGATCGCCGGTGATCGGCTCGAGTGGGCGCCCGCAGGGCGTGCGGCGACCCTCCTCACGGTGCGCGAGACGGAGCCCCCTGGGCCCGTCATCGTCCAGCCGAGCACGGCGCTCGAGGTGGAGCCGGGGCCCGGCCGCACGATCCGGTTCGCCGATGTCGGCGGGCTCGGGCGCGAGATCGGGCGGCTCCGCGAGGTCATCGAGATCCCGCTCCGCCACCCCGAGCTCTTCGAGCGGCTCGGGCTCGACCCGCCCCGCGGCGTGCTCCTCTGGGGCCCGCCCGGCTGCGGCAAGACGCTCCTGGCGCGCGCGCTCGCCGGCGAGATCGGCGCCCACCTCGTCGCGGTGAATGGG
>JACPCX010000021.1:0-5959 GCA_016184305.1 Candidatus Rokuibacteriota bacterium
GCGGCAGCGAGTCGAGGTGCGCTTCGCCACCCCGCAGCGCGCGATCAGCCCGGGTCAGTCGGTGGTGTTCTACCAGGGCGATCTCGTCGTCGGAGGCGGTGTCATCGCGCGGACATCCCGGGGATGAGCTTGACAGTTTTGGTCTCGGCGTGATACGAAGCTCACGTTTGTCCTTCATTTCACAACGCCTCACAGCCGGAGAATTCACGATGCGCCGAGTCGTCGGGATTGCTGCGTTCCTGGTTGCTCTGCTGCCCGCCGCCGCCTCTGCCGCCGGAGGGGAAGGGGGGCTCATCAACCTGGACAAGTCGCTCATCATCCAGGCCATCAACTTTCTCCTGCTCCTGTTCATCCTGACCAAGCTCCTGTACCGCCCCCTGCTGGCCAAGATGGAGGAGCGGTCCCAGGCCATCAAGAAGTCGCTCGAGGAGGCCCAGGCCGCTCGCGCCGAGGCGCAGCAGCAGCGGGAGGAGCACGCGGCCAAGATCCAGGCGGCCCACGCCGAGGCGCAGGCGATCCGCGCCGCGGCGCTCAAGGAGGCGGCCGACGAGCAGCGGCGGCTGGTGGACGCCGCGCGCGCCGAGGCCTCCCGCCTCGTGGAGGGCGCCAGGGCAGAGATGGAACAGGACATCCGCCGCGCCCGCCAGGAGCTGCGCCAGGAGGTGGGCGATCTGGCCGTGGCTGTCGCCGAGCGGCTGATCAAGAAGAGCCTGCGCGACGAGGATCATCGTCGCATCGTCCAGGAGGCCCTCGCGACGCTGGAGCGCGCGGGATGAGGCGGGGGCCCCGATGAAGGCGCGGCAGGGGACGGCGGGACGCTACGCCAAGGCCCTGTTCATGATCACGCGGGCGGCGGGGACGGCGGAGGCCGCCGCCGGCGAGCTCGAGCTATTCGAGGACGCGGTCCGGCAGAGCCCCGAGCTCATGGCCGTGCTGCAGCGCCCCTGGGTGAAGCCGGCCGAGCGGCGGGCCGTGGCCGCGGCCGTGGCAGAGAGGGCCGGGTGCGGCCGGCTGGTTGCGGATCTGGTCGGACTGGTCGCGGCCCGGGGGCGCATCGACCACCTGCGCGAGATCGGGGACGCGTACCGCGCTCTCGTGGACGAGGTGGCGGGGCGCGTCCGGGCGACGGTGCGCACCGCCATCGCCCTCACTGGCGAGGAGCGCCGCCAGCTCGCCGCCCGCATCGAGCGCGCCCTGGGCAAGCGCGCCATGCTCGCGGAGACGGTGGACACCTCGCTCCTGGGCGGCTTCGTGGCCCAGGTGGGCAGCCTCATTCTCGACGGAAGTCTCGACGGCCAGCTCGAGCGCATGCGCGAGCGGCTGGCAAGGGGATAGCACATGATCAAGGCGGAAGAGATCAGCGAGATCATCAAGCGCCAGCTTCAGGGCTTCGAGGTCGAGATCGACCTCAAGGAAACCGGGCGCGTCATCGAGGTGGGCGACGGGATCGCGCGGATCTACGGCCTCGAGAAGGCGCTGGCGGGCGAGCTGCTGGAGTTCCCGGGCGGTGTGTTCGGCCTCGTGCTGAACCTCGAGGCTGACAATGTCGGCGCGGTGCTGCTCGGCTCGGACACGCTGATCAAGGAGGGCGACCCCGTCACCCGGACCAAGCGGATCGCTCAGGTGCCGGTGGGCGAGGCCCTGACCGGGCGCGTGGTCAATGCCCTCGGCCAGCCGGTGGACGGCAAGGGGCCCGTCGAGACGACGGAGTTCCGCGCCATCGAGCGATACGCCCCGGGCGTGGTGGACCGGCGCTCCGTGAAGGAGCCGCTCCAGACCGGGCTGAAGGCCATCGATGCCATGATCCCCATCGGCCGCGGTCAGCGCGAGCTGATCATCGGGGACCGCCAAACCGGCAAGACGGCCATCGGCGTGGACACGATCATCAACCAGATGGGGCAGGGGGTCCACTGCTTCTACGTGGCCATCGGGCAGAAGCGCTCGACGGTCGCGCAGGTGGTGAAGGTCTTCGAGGACACGGGCGCCATGGCCTATACCACCGTGGTCCTGGCCTCGGCCTCGGAGTCCGCCCCGCTCCAGTACCTGGCCCCGTACACGGGCTGCGCCATGGGCGAGTACTTCCGCGACTCCGGGCGCCACGCGCTCTGCATCTACGACGATCTGTCGAAGCACGCGACGGCGTACCGCCAGATGTCGCTGCTGCTGCGCCGGCCCCCGGGGCGCGAGGCCTACCCCGGGGATGTGTTCTATCTCCACTCGCGGCTGCTCGAGCGCGCGGCCAAGCTCAACGACCAGCTGGGCGGCGGCTCGCTCACGGCCCTGCCGATCATCGAGACGCAGCTGGGCGATGTGTCGGCGTATATCCCGACCAACGTCATCTCCATCACCGACGGCCAGATCTACCTCGAGTCGGACCTGTTCTTCTCCGGCATCCGGCCGGCGGTGAACGTGGGCCTGTCGGTGTCCCGGGTGGGCGGCTCGGCGCAGATCAAGGCCATGCGCCAGATCGCCGGCACGCTCCGCCTGGACCTGGCGCAGTACCGGGAGCTCGCGGCCTTCGCCCAGTTCGGCTCCGACCTGGACAGGGCGACGCAGCTGCAGCTGGCGCGCGGCCAGCGGATGGTCGAGCTCCTCAAGCAGGCCCAGTACGTGCCGCTGACCGTGGAGCGCCAGATCGCCATCATCTTCGCGGGCACCCAGGGCCTCCTGGATGACGTGCCCGTGGACCAGGTCCGCCCCTTCGAGGAGTTCCTGTCCCCCTTCCTCGACCGGAAGTACGCCCCGTTGCTGGCGGACATCGCCAGCACGAAGGAGCTGACGGACGAGATCCGGGACGGCCTGACCCGCGCCCTCACCGAGGCCAAGACGGAGTTCGTGGCCGCGCGGGGCATCAAGGCCGCCTGAGGCTTCCTCACTGCGATGGCCACGCTCCGGGACATCCAGCGCCGGATCCGCTCGGTCCAGTCGACGCAGAAGATCACCCGCGCCATGAAGCTCGTGGCGGCGGCGAAGCTCAGACGCGCACAGGAGCGGATCACCGGGGCCCGCCCGTACGCCAGGAAGATGGGCGAGCTCCTCGGCAGTGTCGTCTCCCGGGCCGGCGATGAGGGGCACCCGCTCCTGGCCCGCCGGGCGACGGGGCGCAAGCGCCTCGTCATCATCACCGCCGACAAGGGGCTGTGCGGGGCCTTCAACTCCAACGTGCTCCGCGCCTCGCTCCAGTTCCTCCGCGAGGGGCGCGAGGTCGACGTGACCCTGGTCGTCGTCGGCAAGAAGTCGCGCGACTTCTACCGCCGGCGGCCGTGGACGGTCAAGTCGGAGATGCTGGGCTTCTTCGACAAGCTGGCGTTCTCCCACGCCACGGAGCTGGCGGGGGAGCTGATGCAGGCGTACCTGGCGGAAGAGGTGGACGAGGTCCACCTCATCTACAACGAGTTCCGGTCGGTGGCCGTGCAGCGCGTGAGGCGGGAGCAGCTCCTCCCCATCCAGGCGGAGACCGCCGGGGCGGGGGCGGGTGTCCGCACGGACTACATTTACGAGCCCAGCGCGGAGGCCATCCTCGCCTCGCTCCTGCCGCGTCACGTGACCACGCAGGTGTTCCGCGCGCTGATGGAGTCGGTGGCGGGCGAGCATGGCGCCCGGATGACCGCCATGGAGGCGGCGACCAAGAACGCCAAGGAGATGATCGGCGTGCTGACCATCCAGTACAACAAGGCGCGCCAGGAGCGGATCACCAAGGAGCTCCTCGACATCGTGGGCGGGGCGGAAGCCCTCCGCCAGGCGACGGAGGCGTAGCAGGCTGCTGAAAAAGGCCCATCTGCTTCGTTGGCGCCCTCGGCCGCACGCTCAACGTACAGAGAGTACGCCTCGCGTGCGGCCGTCGGGCGCCGCTTCGAGCCGGGCCAGCTGCCGGGAATCTACAACGCGCTCGAGGTCCCGGGCGCCGGCAGCACCGACATCTTCGCGTACTCCTCGAAGCTCGTGCTCGAGGTGGCCCAGCATCTGGGCGAGAGCCAGGTCCGCGCCGTCGCCATGGCGGCCACCGACGGGCTCTCCCGCGGCATGCCCGTCGTGGACACGGGTCAGCCCATCACCATCCCGGTCGGGACGGGGACGCTGGGGCGGATCCTCAATATCACCGGTGAGCCCGTGGACAAGGGCGGCCCCGTGACGGCGACCACGTTCTACCCGATCCACCGGCCCGCCCCGGCCTTCGACCAGCAGTCCACCAATGTCGAGATGTTCGAGACCGGCATCAAGGTCGTGGACCTGCTCGAGCCCTACACCAAGGGCGGCAAGACGGGCCTCTTCGGCGGCGCCGGCGTGGGCAAGACCGTGCTGATCATGGAGCTGATCAACAATATCGCCAAGCAGCACGGCGGCATCTCGGTGTTCGCGGGGGTGGGGGAGCGGACCCGCGAGGGCAACGACCTCTGGCACGAGATGAAGGAGTCGGGCGTCATCGAGAAGACGGCGCTCATCTTCGGCCAGATGACCGAGCCGCCCGGCTCGCGCCTGCGCGTGGGGCTCACCGGCGTCACGGCGGCGGAGTATTTCCGCGATGAGCAAGGGCAGGACGTGCTCCTCTTCATCGACAATATCTTCCGCTTCACGCAAGCGGGAAGCGAGGTCTCGGCGCTGCTCGGCCGCATGCCCTCGGCGGTCGGGTACCAGCCGACGCTGGGCACGGAGATGGGCGCGCTGCAGGAACGCATCACCTCCACGAAGCGGGGCTCCATCACCTCGGTGCAGGCCATCTACGTCCCCGCCGACGACATCACCGATCCCGCGCCGGCCACCGCCTTCGCCCATCTGGATGCCACAACCGTGCTCTCGCGCCAGATCGCCGAGCTGGGCATCTACCCCGCCGTGGACCCGCTGGCCTCGACCTCGCGCATCCTCGACCCCGTGATCCTCGGGGCCGAGCATTACGGGACGGCGCGCGCCGTGCAGTCCACGCTCCAGCGCTACAAGGATCTCCAGGACATCATCGCCATCCTCGGGATGGAGGAGCTGTCCGACGACGACAAGCTCATCGTGGCGCGGGCCCGGAAGATCCAGCGCTTCCTCTCCCAGCCGTTCTTCGTGGCCGAGGCCTTCACCGGCCAGGCAGGGCGCTACGTCGGGCTGCCGGAGACGATCCGCGGGTTCAAGGAGATCGTCGAGGGCAAGCACGACGACTCGCCGGAGCAGGCCTTCTACATGGTGGGCGGCATCGACGAGGTGGTCGAGAAGGCGCGCAGGATGCGCGAGGTGAAGTGAGGTGCGGCTCGAGATCGCCACCCCCACGCGCCAGCTCGTATCCGCCGAGGCGGACGAGGTGGTGGCCCCGGGGAGCGAGGGGTACTTCGGAGTCCTTCCGGGTCATGCTCCGTTCCTCACGACGCTGGGCAGCGGCGAGGTGAGCTACCGCCACGGGCGGGAGGAGGGCCACCTGGCCGTGATCGGAGGGTTCGCCGAGGTCCAGGACGACCGCGTGATGATCCTCGCCGAGACGGCGGAACTCCCCGAGGAGATCGACCGCGAGCGCGCCGAGCAGGCCCGCCAGCGCGCCGAGCAGCGGCTGGCGGGGAGGAACCCGCAGGGGCGGTTGCCAGAGGCCCGGGGCGAGATCGACTACGCCCGCGCCGTCGCCGCGCTGGCGCGCGCCCTCGCGCGGCTGCAGGTCGCGGGCCGCGCCGTCCGCGGGTAGCAGGTCGCTCCTCGATGCTCTGCGGTTACACCTCTGCACGATGCTCGCAGCTGATCATGGCCCCGCCTGGCCAGGAAGGCTTGGGTCGCCGCTGGATGACGGCGAGCGTCAAACCCTCGAGGAGGACCCCTTCGCTGCCCAGTGGGGGTACCTCTCGTGGCTGTTCAGGAACGCCCTGGCGCTCCGCAAGCAGATGCAGCTGCGAGCCTTGACCGGCCAGGCGTGCGAGGTCCGGAACGAGCTCGCCAACTACCGGCCCCTTCAGTTCGCCCAGTTCCGCCGGCTGTGGGAGCAGATGCCCGAGCC
>JACPCX010000022.1:0-3838 GCA_016184305.1 Candidatus Rokuibacteriota bacterium
CGCCGCCTCGCCGGCCACGATGAGCAGGTCGGCCTCCACGAACTCGCGCCCTTTCTTCTCGAAGAGCGAAACGACCCGGCCCCGCGTGGACAACCGCTCCCCCACCCGGGCCAGGCTCAGGTGTTGGATCACGCTCCCCACATGGATCCACGGCCCCATCAGAACATTGCGGTCGAGGGCGCGGTTGGCCTGGTCGAGGTAGAAGGCCGGGTGGACGAGACCCTCACGGCCGCGGTAGAGGGGCAGCGCGTCGCTCACCTTGTCGAGATAGTCGGCGGCCGCGGCTTCGTCATAGAGCGTCACGGGCGTCCCGAGCACGGAGACTGCCGCGAGATGCTCCCGCGTCGCCGCCGGACGCTCGGCGGGCAAGGGCGCCGTGGCCCAGGTGGCAGCCGCGGCGGGCTCCGGCGGCGCCGCGGGCAGGCTCGCCGTGGCCGTGGCGCACTGGCCGCCCGACACCGTCATCGCTGTCAGGGCCGCCGTGACGCCCGAGGCGCTCCGCTCTGTCACGGCTCCGGAGACCCTCACCTCCTCGCCTTCGAGCACGGGCCTGGAGAATTTCACGCTGGCCGTCCCCCGCGCCAGCCACTCACGACCCCACGCCTCCACCAGCGGGTGGGTCAGGTAGGCGTAGACGGTGACGCCGGGGACGAGCCCACCGCGAAAGCCGTATTGCCGGGCCACTTCATCGTCGTGGATGGCGTTCTCGCTCCGCGCGGCCGTGTTCCGCGCCGTGACCCGGTACCCGGAGAAGCTCTCTGACACCGCATGACCCTCCCGTTGGCCCGAGGACGAGGCTAGATCATCCTGAGGTGGCGCGCCATCTGCAGCCGCTGCTCTGCCAGCCGGTCGGCGGCGAGCCAGGTCGGGACCTTCTCGCGCTTGCTCATCGCGATCAGCTCGGTCATCCGGTCACGGATGCGGGCCACGTTGCGCCACGCCCGCTCGCGGTTGAAGCCGCCCTTCTGCATGCGGTCGGTGTCGAAGATCGTCCCCCCGGCGTTCGCGATGTAGTCCGGGGCGTAGAGGACACCCCGCTCCGCGAGGAGCGTCCCGTGCCGCTCCTCGGCGAGCTGGTTATTGGCACTGCCGCACACGATCCGGCAGCGAAGCTCGGGGATCGTGCTGTCGTTGATGACGGCGCCGAGCGCATACGGGCCATAGATGTCGCAGGGCTGGGCGTGGATCACCGCCGGCGGCACCGCGGTGACCCCAAGCTCCCGCCTCGCCCGTTCGACCTTGGCCTCGTCGATGTCCGCCACCGTGACCCGCGCGCCCTCCTTGACGAGCCCCTCGAGGGCGGGCCAGCCGACGGCGCCGAGCCCCTGCAGGGCGATCGTCCGGCCCTTCAGGCTGTCCGAGCCCCACACCTCCTGGGCGCACGCCTTCATCGCCTGCTGGACGCCGAGGGCCGTGGCGGGGCCGATGTTGCCGGCGCCGCCGCAGTACTCGGGCAGCGTGATGACGTGCTCGGTCTCCTGGTAGAGAACCTCCATGTCGTCGAGCGTGGTGCCGACATCCTCGCCGGTCCGGTACTCGCCGTTGAGGCTCTGGATGAAGCGCCCCATCGCGCGGATCAGCGCCTCGGTTTTCTGCGTCTTCGGGTCGCCGATGATGACGGCCTTGCCGCCTCCGAGGTTGACGCCCGCCGCCGCGTACTTGTAGGTCATGCCGCGGCCGAGACGGAGGGCGTCCATGATGGCGTCCTCCTCCGTCTCGTACGTCCACATGCGCAGCCCGCCGCAAGCCGGACCGAGGTCGGTGGAGTGGATGGCGATGACGGCCTTGAGGCCGACATCGGCGTTGTGGCACAGGACGACCTTCCGGAACCTGTACTTCTCGAGGTACTCGAAGATCCGCCCCTGCATGGCGCCCTCCCGGCTCAGGCCGCCGTCCAGCCGCCGTCCACCATGAGGACATGGCCGGTGACGTAGGAGGACGCGTCGGAGGCGAGGAACACGGCCGGTCCGACGAGTTCCTCCGCCCGGCCGCGGCGGCCCATGGGCGTCCACTCGCGGATATGGCGGTCCTTCTCCTCGTTGTGGATCTGCTCGGCCCCCTGCATGACGTTCTCGAAGTAGGCGGGCGCGAAGGCGTTCACGCGGACGCCGTGCCGCGCCCATTCCACCGCAAGGGTGCGGGTGAGCTGGTTCACCCCGCCCTTGGCCGAGGCGTAGGGCACGAGCCAGGGGACGCCGATGGAGCCGGCGATGGACGAGTTCATGAGGATGCTGCCGCGCCCCTGCCGGATCATCTCCCGCCCGGCGGCCTGGGCGCAGAGGAAGTAGCCCTTGAGGTTGATGTCGAGGACCTGATCCCACTCGGCCTCGGCGTAGTCGACGGCGGGCTTCATGATGTCGATCCCCGCATTGTTGACGAGGACATCGACGCGGCCCCAGCCCTCCAGGGTCTTCGCCACCATCCGGTCCACGTCGGCCTTGATCGAGGTGTCGACCTTGAGGGCCATCGCCTTCCGGCCGAGCGCGGCGATCTCACTCGCCACGTTCTCCACCTGCGGAAGCGTGCGGCTGACGGCGACGATGTCGGCGCCGTGCCGGGCCAGTCCGAGCGCCAGCGCCTTGCCGAGACCCCGGCCCGCGCCCGTCACGATGGCCACCTTGCCGCCGAGGTCGAAGAGCGTGCTCATGGATCATCTCCTTGTGATGTCACCCACTGACGGTGGCGGGGGCAACGCGGGGCCGCGAGCGCCCGCCGAGCGTGCGCACATAGACGGTCATCACGATCAGGCCCAGCCCGATCGCGACCTGCCGGAGGGCGGCGAGCCTCGGCTCATCGATCATCGGCATCACGTCCTTCGCGAAGCGCGTGCCCTCCAGGACGGCCACGAGGATCGCCGTCCCCCAGAGCGCGCCGCGCGTCGAGCCCGGCCCGCCGATGATCATCGCCATCCACGTGTAGAAGGTGATCTCGGGCGTGAACTGGTCGGGCACGACATAGGTCACATAGTGCGCCCACAGGCTCCCGGCGACCGCCGCGAGCCCGGCGCCCCAGCCGAGCGAGGTCAGCCGGAAGCGCAGCACGTCCTTGCCGAGCGCCATCGCCGCCTGCTCGTCGTCTCGGATCGCGCGGAGCGTCCGTCCGAGCGGGCTGCGCGCCAGGACCTCGCATAGCGCGAAGGCCACGCCAACGGCAATCAGGACGAGCCCGAGGTAGATGATGTGGTCCGGGACGCCGCCGAGGCCGCGCCACGGCCGAGGAATGCCCGGAATGCCGAGCGCGCCGCGGGTGAGCTCGCGAGCGTTCAGGAGGAGCAGCCGCACGAACTCGGAGAAGCCGAGCGTGAGGATCGCGAAGTAGTCCTCGCCCAGACGCAGCGTCGCCGGCCCGAGCAGCAGGCTCGCGAGGACGGCCACCCCGACGCCGGCGCCCATGGCGACGAGGAAGGGAACGCCGGCGAGCGTGAGGAGCGCGGAGGCGTAGGCGCCGAGGGCGTAGAAGGCCACATGGCCGAAGTTGACGAGGCCCGTGATGCCGTAGTGGAAGTTCAGCCCGAGCGTCAGGAGGATCTGGATCCCGACGATGGTGGCGAGGGCGATGAGGTACTCGGTCACGCCGCGCCCCAGAGGCCGCGGGGCCGGAACATCAGGCAGAGCGCCATCGCACAGAAGGCGACCGCCTCCTTGTAGACGGACGGAATCAGGAGCGTCGACCACTCCTGGACCAGGCCGATGACGAGGGCGCCCGCCATCGCGCCATACGGGTTGCCGATCCCGCCGAGGATCGCCGCGGAAAAGATCGGGATCACCAGGTCCCAGCCCATGTTGGGCTGGATCACGAGGTTCAGGCCGAAGAGGATCCCGCCGATCGACGCGAGGAG
>JACPCX010000023.1:0-5615 GCA_016184305.1 Candidatus Rokuibacteriota bacterium
CTGATCCTCGTCGCCCTCGTGCTCTTCGGCCTGCGGGTGACCTACCTCGTCCGCGTCATGCTGACCGGAAAGCCGGCCGCCCGCTGGGACGATGTCCCGGCGCGGCTCCGGGCGGTGCTCGTGTTCGTGCTGGGCCAGCTGCGCCTCATCCGGGGGGACTTCTGGCCCGGGCTCATGCACGCCACGATCTTCTGGGGCTTCCTGATCCTGACGGCCGGCACCATCGAGTTCTTCGGCAAGGGGGTCACCGAGGCCTTCGCCCTGCCGTTCCTCTCCGACACGCCGGGCTTCCTGACCCTTCAGGATTTCTTCAGCGTGGCCGTCATCGTCGCGCTGGGCTACATGGCGTTCCGCCGGCTGGTGACGCGGCCGAAGCGGCTCACGCTCAGCCCCGAGGGGTTGCTGATCCTGGGGCTCATCTTCGGCCTCATGGTGACGGACCTGCTCGCCGATGGCGCCCGGATCGCGCTGACCCCGGCCGCCACCGACCGCTGGGCCTTCGCCGGCACGGCCATCGCCGGCGCGCTCGGGGGGCTGCCGGGGGGCGCCCTGCAGGGGATCTTCCACGTGGCGTGGTGGATTCACGCGGTGATCCTGCTGGGCTTCCTGGTGTGGCTGCCGTACTCCAAGCACCTGCATGTCATGGCGGCCCCGTTCAACGTCTTCTTCGCTCCGCTCACCCCGAAGGGGCGGTTCACGACGCCGGACCTCGAGCATGCGGAGAGCTTCGGCGTCGGCGCCATCACCGAGTTCACCTGGAAGGACCTCTTCGACCTCTACAACTGCACCGAGTGCGGGCGCTGCACCTCGCGCTGCCCCGCCAACATGAGCGGCAAGCAGCTGGATCCGAAGATGCTCATCCTCAACCTCCAGGAGCATCTCCTCGAGAGCGGCCCCCGGCTCCTGGCGGGCGCCGCGGCCAAGGAGGGGAGCGGGCACGCCGAGGCCGCGCCCATGGTCGGCGGGGTGATCGCCGACAATGTTCTCTGGGCCTGCACGGCCTGCCGCTGGTGCGTGGACGCCTGCCCCGTCTTCATCGAGCACGTGCCGAAGATCGTGGACATGCGCCGCTGGCTCGTGCTGACCGAGTCGCGCTTTCCGGCGGAGCTCGGGCCCACGTTCCGCAACCTCGAGAACAACGGCAGCCCCTTCCAGGTGGACTGGCAGACGCGGGCCGACTGGGCGAAGGAGCTGGGCGTCAAGGTCATGCGGGACGTGCGCGAGGCCGAGTACCTCTACTGGGTCGGCTGCTACGGCTCCTTCGACGAGCGCAACAAGAAGGTCGCGCGCGCCTTCGTCCGGCTCCTGCAGGCCGCCGGCGTGGATTTCGCCATCCTGGGGAACGAGGAGAAGTGCTCGGGCGAGCCGGCCCGCCGACTCGGCCACGAGTACCTCTTCCAGACGCTGGCCCAGGGCAATGTCGAGACGCTCAAGCAGTACACGTTCCAGAAGATCGTGACCGCGTGCCCCCACTGCTTCAACACCCTCCGCAACGAGTACCCGGAATTCGACGGCCACTTCCAGGTGATCCACCACTCGGAGCTGCTGGACGACCTGATCGCTTCGGGGCGCCTCACGGTCTCGCGGGAGCGAGGCGAGCGGATCACGTATCACGACGCGTGCAATCTGGGCCGCTACAACGATATCTACGACGAGCCGCGGCGGGTGCTCGGCTCCGTGGCCCGCACCGAGCTGCTGGAGATGACCCTGTCCCGGTCCAAGGGGTTCTGCTGCGGGGGCGGCGGCGGCCGCGCCTGGATGGAGGAGACCGAGGGACGCCGCGTGAACCAGGTGCGGGTGGAGCAGGCGATGGAAGTGAACCCGGACATCCTGGCCTCGGCCTGCCCCTTCTGCCTCACCATGTTCGAGGACGGGGTGAAGGCGAAGGAGGTCGGCGACAGGATCAAGACCCGGGACATCGACGGCGCCCGTGAAGGACCTGCTCCTCCTGCTTCCCCGGCTGGCGCGGATGATCGCCTCGCTCCTGGCCGACGGCCAGGTGCCGACGGCCGCGAAGGTAGCGCTGGCCGCGGTGGCCGTGTATCTGGTGAGCCCGCTGGACCTGATCCCGGACTTCATCCCGTTTCTCGGGTACCTCGACGACGCCCTCCTCGTGGCCGTGGTCGTGGACGGGCTGCTCAACTACCTCGACCACTCGCTCCTCCTCAAGTACTGGCCCGGTGGCGTCGGGTCGCTGGACGCCACGGCGGCCGTGGCGCGCCGGCTGGCTCGCTGGGTGCCCGCCCGCCTCAAGGCGCGGATCTTCGCGGGCCGCTGAGCCTTCCGCAGGGGTTGCCCATGGACACCTCCTATCACGACCTGATTGGCCGGCGGCTCGCGCTGCCCTACGAGGAGGGACCGGACAAGGTCTCGACCCTCGAAGAGGCGGTCGGGCGCCACGTCAAGGCGGCAGACATGCTCTACCTCGGCGCCGCCCACGGTCGCGCCAACCCGCTCATGCGCGAGGTGGTCCGCCAGTGGTGGGGGAAGCGGCCGGGCTTCACGCTGGCCGCCGTCGGCGTCGGCTCGCCCTGGACGGCCCTCATCCACGGCGGGCTCGTCACGCGCGTCATCACGACGTTCATGGGCGAGGGCTATCCCTTCCCGAGGCCCCAGGCGCTCATCTCGCGCGCGGTCCTCGACGGCCGGCTCGAGGTCCAGAACTGGTCCATGCTGACCTTCCCGCTGCGCCTGCTGGCCGGGGCCATGGGGTTGCCCTTCCTGCCGACGCGCTCGCTGCTGGGGTCCTCGATGGAGGAGGACAACACGCGCGCCGGAGACTTCATCGCCACCGCGGATCCGTTCGGGAGCGAGGGGCGCGTGGGCTACGTGAAGGCGCTCGTCCCGGACGTGGCGCTGATCCACGCCTGGGCGGCGGACCGGGCGGGCAACGTCATCATCGCCCCGCCCATGAACGAGAGCCTCTACGGCGCCATGGCCGCCCGGCGCGGGGCCGTGGTGACGGTGGAGAAGATCGTCTCGACGGAGTTCATCCGCCGCCACGCGAG
The DNA here is from genome assembly GCA_016184305.1 of Candidatus Rokuibacteriota bacterium. GTDB lineage: Bacteria > Methylomirabilota > Methylomirabilia > Rokubacteriales > CSP1-6 > UBA12499. The sequence goes on from JACPCX010000023.1 coordinate 3,009, forward strand.
CCTGGTCAAGCTTCCGTCCCAGTACGTCCAGGCCGTCGTGGAAGCGCCACACGGCGCCCATCCGGGCGGCATGTGGGGGATGAACGTGCCCGAGCTCGAGGGCTACGCGGAGGACCTCGACTGGATCCTCGACTGCCGCAAGGCCTTCAGGAAGCCCGAGACGGCGGATGCCTGGATCCGCGAGTGGATCCTGGACGTGCCGACCCATCAGGCCTACCTCGCCAAGATCGGCTATGCCAAGCTCATGGAGGCCAAGGGGCGGGCGCATGCCGATGCCTGGGTGTCGGAGCTCGAGTCGCTCTCGGACGGGCTGCCGTCGGGGCCGGCGATGAGCGGCGCCGAGTGGATGGTGGTCGCCGCCTCGCGCATCCTCGCTGACAAGGTGCGCGCCAACGGCTACAAGACCTTTCTCGCGGGCGTGGGCAACTCCAACCTGGCGGCCTGGCTCGCCGCCTATCAGCTCAAGCGGGACGGGGTGGACGTGGAGCTGATGGCCGAGACGGGAATGGTCGGATACCTCCCGCGCCCCGCCGAGCCCTACGTCTTCTCCTTCCGCAACTTCCCGTCCTCCAAGATGCTCACGGACATCCTGCACGTGATGGGGATCTTCATGGGCGGGCGCCACAACCAGTGCATCGGCTCGCTGGCGGCCGGGCAGGTGGACAAGCACGGCAATGTCAACTCGACCATCATCCCCGGCGTCACCTACGTCACGGGCTCGGGCGGGGCCAACGACATCACCTCCTCCGCGCGCGAGGTGGTGGTGTGCCTCGAGCAGCGGCCCTCGCGCTTCGTGGACAAGGTGCCGTACATCACGGCGCCGGGCCGGGCCGTGCGCGCGGTGGTCTCCGACCTCGGCGTCTACGAGAAGGACGACGAGCACGGCGAGCTCTGTCTCACGGCCATCTATGGCGAGGGGAGCGAGGAGGAGGCCGCCGGCAAGGCGCGCGCCGGTTGCGGCTGGGATTTGCGTGTCGCCCCGCGCCTCCGCCGCGTCGAGGCGCCGACGGCGGACGAGCTCGGGCTCATCCGGCTCTTCGACCCCCGCCGCTACTTTCTGGATTGACGGGAGACTCCGATGATCGGCATCGTCTCGGTGGGAGCCTATATCCCGCGCTACCGGCTCGGCGGGAAGACGCTCCAGGCCGTGTGGGGCGGCGGCGGTGGCGGTGGCGAGCGCGCCGTGGCCAATTACGACGAGGACAGCCTCACCATGGCGGTCGAGGCCTCCCTCGACGCGCTCGCCGGTCGCGATGTCTCCACGGTGGGCGCCTGCTTTCTCGCCTCCACCACCGCGCCCTATCTCGAGAAGTCCAGCGCCAGGTCCTGGCCACGGCCACCGACCTCGGCCGCGAGGTGCTCACGGCCGATCTCGGGGGCTCGCTCCGCTGCGGGACCACGGCGCTCCGGCTGGCACTGGACATGGTGCGCGCCGGCTCGGTGTCGCAGGCGCTGGTGGCGGCCTTCGACATGCGGCCCGTGGCTCCGGGCTCCCCCGAGGAGGTGCTGCTCGGCGACGGCGCGGCGGCCTTCCTGGTCGGCAGCGACGATGTCATCGCCAGCTTCGAGGGCGCCTTCAGCGTGAGCCGCGAGTTCACCGACCTCTGGCGCATTCCCGGTGACCATTACCTGAACATCCTGCCCGACATGACCTTCGTCAAGAGCTACGGCCTCGACAAGCATATCCCCGAAGCCGTGGACGGGCTGCTGGCCAAGACGGGTCGCAACCGCGAGGACATCGCCAAGATCGTCGTCTACGGCCCCGACGCCCGCACCCAGGCCACGCTCCTCAAGCAGCTCAAGTTCGGCGACGGCGCCGCGCCCAAGGAGGCCGTGATGGGCCGGGCGGGGAACACGGGATCGGCGGCGGCCCCGCTGGGGCTCGCCGCGGCGCTCGAGGAATGCAAGCCGGGCGATCGGGTGCTGGTCGTCTCCTACGGCAACGGCGCCCAGGCGCTGCTCTTCCAGTGCACGGATGCCCTCGCCAGGCGGCCGCTCCACCGTCCGGTCTCCGCCCAGCTCGCCGCCGGCTGGCCGCTCACCCAGTACGGCAGGCTCCTGAACTTCAAGCGCCACGTGGAGACCGAGGTGATCCGTGCCTTCACGAGCGTGCCGACGATGGTGCGCGAGGAGAACCAGAACATGCGGCTCTCCGGCCAGAAGTGCCAGGACTGTGGCGCCGTCTCCTACCCGCGCCGCCACCTGTGCTGGCAGTGCTCCTCCACGCGGCTCGCGGACTACAAGATCTCCCGCCGCGGGAAGGTCTTCACCTTCACCAAGGACCACCTTGTCCCGAATCCCGACTCACCGACGATCATGGTCTCGGCCGATCTCGACGGTGGCGGCCGCTTCAACGGCCAGGTCACCGACTGCGACCCGGCCACGGTCACCTTCGAGATGCCCGTCGAGCTCTCCTTCCGGCGCATCCACGAGGGCGAGGGGATCATGAACTACTTCTGGAAGTTCCGCCCGCTGCTCTAGCAGGCTGCTGAAAAAGGCCCATCTGCTTCGTTGGCGCCCTCAGCCGCACGCTCAACGTACAGAGAGTACGCCTCGCGTGCGGCCGTCGGGCGCCGCCTCGCATCTGGACCTTTTTGAGCAGCCTGC
>JACPCX010000139.1:0-26215 GCA_016184305.1 Candidatus Rokuibacteriota bacterium
TTGCGCAGGTGCCGCCGGCAGGCCAGCCCGAGGAGCCCGGCGCCCAGGAGGATCAAGGTGGCCGGCTCGGGAACGCCCGTGGATCCGCCACCGCAAGTGGCGCAGCCCTCGGTCTTCTCACCGGAGACCGCGACGCCAAACAGGTTACCTGAGCCAGTCCCGGTATCGATTGTCTGAGTCTGGGTGTCGAGGTTCGTGCCGCCCGCGCCGATGCTGAACTCGTAGAGCCTGCCGGTGCCGTAGTTGCCGCTCCAGAACGAGGTGCCGTCCGGGTTGAGGTTCAGGGAGAACCAGGTATCTTCGCCCGACACATCGTAGGTTCCGATGAGAGCGCCCAGCGAGTCGAGGAGCTTCACGTTGGCATTGTCGGCCACCAGGACTCGCCCGTCGGAAAGGATCCGCAGCGCGAAGGCGTTGCCAACGGCAGCGGAGAAATCCGGGCCGAGGAGACCCGTGCTCACATCGACCGTTCCAACTCGACCGCCTTCCTGGGTGAAGAGCAGGGTCGCCTGATCCGCCTTGAGGTCGCCCCAGTCGAACCGGGTCCCGGGCTGGATCGTGGCGCCGACCTGGACACCGGCCGTGTCCCACACCCTCACGCCGCCGCTGACGTAGGTGACGATCCGGTTGCCGGCATTGTTGAAGGTGATGGACTCCGGCAAGCCAGAGCCAGCGCAGCACGTGCCCGCCTGGAGAGCGCCCGTGTTGTCGAAGACGGAGATGCTATTGACGCTGAAGTTGGTGACGTGGAGGCTGCCGGCAGCATCGAACGCCATCCCCGTGGTGAAGCCGCCCTGCGTCGTGTTGAGCGTCTCGATCAAGGTTCCGGCGGCGTTGTAGTGCTGCACGCGGCCGAGGTTCACCGCCGCGAAGATGTCCCCTGAGGTGAACACGGCGGCCTGCCCGGAAGAGCTCCCCAGCAGGATGAGGGTCGCGAGAACCCCGAGAGTCACCAGGAACGAGCGAGAGCCTTTCATGCCGCGTACCTCCATCAATGGGCGGTTGTGCACAGATCCAAGCTGACGTACGCCGTATGTGCGTGAAGCGTGCCACCGCCTGGCCGACCCTTGGTCCCATGGAAATTGACCATCTTTCAAGGTAGTTGCACTTGCGTGCTCAGGATGCACGGGGGGGCGGATCGACCAGCCGAGCGGATGTGGAAAGGTTTCCGACAAGGGCAGGCCTCCGGAGCGGGGATCGGAGAGATGGTCGGCCTTCGGAACGGGCCCCCGGCGGCACAACGCGGATCCGACATCGTCGCGCACTTGATCCCCGGCCCCTTGGAACTCTGGGGGCCCTCAGGGCCTCGTCCCTGGACAGGGGGGTGGGTTTGTCTTATCTTTCAGGTTGATACGGATAACGCACCCGGGCCTGGGGCGCCCAGCTCCCATCTCGGCCGGGAGGCCACCGGCTCATCCCTCGGACCGGCACCCTGGGCCGCCCGTGGCAAGAATTGAGTCAAGTTATCCGACACGACGCCCGCCCGGAGTGCCTCGAGGGTGGGACGGCCTCCCTCGCGTGCAAGGGCCTGGGGCAGGCATGAGGCCGTCCGAACCCAGAGGCTCAGGTGGACCGGTAATTGGTGAACTGCAGCGCGATGCCGAGATCCTTGGCCTTGAGGAGGGCGATGACGGCCTGGAGGTCGTCGCGGTTCTTGCCCGCGACACGCACCTGCTTCTCCTGGATCGAGGCCTGGACCCGGATCTTGGAGTCCTTGATGAGGCGCACGATCTCCCTGGCCTTCTCGACGGGGATCCCGTCCTGGAGCGTGATCGTCTGGCGGAGCGTCCCGCCGGCGGCCGGCTCGGGGTCGCCGATGGTGAGGGCCTTGAGGTCGATGCCGCGCCGGTGGAGGTAGCGGGTCTCGATCTCCTTCCTCGCCTGGTTGATGGCGTTGGCAACCTCCTGCATGTCCACCTTGCACGCGACGTCGAAGCTGTTCTCGGCGGCCACGATCGTCTCCTCCCTGTCCCTGCCCGGCGCTACCGGGGCTCGAGCGGCACGACCGCCACGCCGTTGGGCGGCGTGAAGACGAAGAGCCCATCGCTGAGCCCCCCGTTGATCGCCACCCGGGTGAACGTCATGGTGACGCTGTTCTGGAACTGATCGTAGAGCACGGCCTGGCGCACCACGAAGTCCTTCGGGTCCAGGGAGAGCACGAGGCGCGTGAGGAGCGGCGTGGGCGCCCTGGGGGTGAGGTCGAGCACCGGGCGGCCAGAGGCATCCACCTTGACCGCGGGGTTGAGGAAGCGCACGTGGAACTCCTCGCGCACCCGCCCGAGCCCAGCCAGGAAACTCCCCGCCGGGCCCGCCAGGGCCTTCGGCGCATTGCCCTGGTTCACCTGGTTCAGCTCCGGCGTGTAGACCCAGAGAGACTTGCCGTCGGAGACGATCTGCTGGGGGGAGGGGCTCTTGTACTCCCAGCGCATCCTCCCGCCCTTCTTGAGGTACACCGTGCCCTCGGCCCGGATGTCCTGGCCCAGGCTCCGGTTATGCGCCACCTGGGAGAAGTCCGCCCGCAGATCCTGGACACGGGCGTACGTCGCCTCGACCCCCGCCACCACCTCCTCCAGCGTCTGCGCTCCCGCAGGCGCGGACCACAGAAGAACCCACAGCAGCCCGGCAAGGGCGAGGGGGGTACGCATCATCGGCCGTGCTTCGCCAGGTAGTCGGGGCCGACCAGGATCTCGCGCGCTTTGGCCCCCTGCCCGGGGCCGATGATCCGGTCCTGCTCCATCATGTCGATGAAGCGCGCCGCCTTGGGATAGCCGAGCCCGAGCCTGCGCTGCAGGAACGAGATGGAGGCCTGGCGCTGGGCGATGACCAGATTCACGGCGTCCCAGTAGATGTCGTCCCGGGCCTCGGCGTCGACGCCCCCGCCCTCGCCGGCGGGCGGCAGCTCCACCTTCTCGTACACGGCCGCTCCCTGCTTGCGGAGAAACTCGCAGATGGCCTTGACCTCGCGGTCGGCCACCCAGGCGCCGTGCACGCGCATCGGCCGTCCCGCCCCCGGCGGCACGAAGATCATGTCGCCGCGCCCGAGGAGCGCCTCGGCGCCGTTCTGGTCCAGGACGGTCCGCGAATCGACCTTCGAGGCCACCTGGAAGGCGATGCGCGTCGGGAAGTTGGCCTTGATGAGCCCGGTCACGACGTCCACCGACGGGCGCTGGGTGGCGATGATCAGGTGAATGCCCACGGCGCGCGCGATCTGGGCGAGCCGCACGAGCGAGTTCTGCACCTCGCCCGCCGAGACCATCATGAGATCGGCCAGCTCGTCCACCACCACGACCCAGTGCGGGATCCGGTCCTCCACGGCGACCTCGCGATTGTAGCCCTCGATGTTGCGGACGGCCTTGGCCTGGAGCAGCTTGTAGCGCTCGTCCATCTTTCCCACGATCCACTTGAGGCGCATCGAGGCCTCCTTGGAGTCGGTGACGACGGGCGCCAGGAGGTGGGGAATGCCCTCGTAGATGCCGAGCTCGAGCCGCTTGGGGTCGATCAGCAAGAAGCGCACGTCGGCCGGCGTGGCCTTGTAGAGCAGCGAGCAGATCATCGTGTTGAGTCCGACGCTCTTGCCGCTGCCGGTGGAGCCGGCGATGAGCAGGTGGGGCATGGCAGTCAGATCGGACACCACGGGGTTGCCGGTGGTGTCCTTGCCGAGGGCCAGCGGCAGCTTGCCCTTGGACTCGACGAACTCGGAGGAGATCAGGATCTCCCGCAGATACACCGTCGCCTGCTCGGGATTCGGCACTTCGACCGCCACCGTGCCCCGCCCCGGGATCGGCCCGACGATCCGGACGGCCGCGGTCTTCATGGCCAGCGCGAGGTCGTCCGAGAGATTGACCACCTGGCTCACCTTGATGCCCGGGGCCGGCTCGAACTCGTAGGAGGTGATGACGGGGCCCGGGCTCGCCTGGACGATGTGACCGTCCACGCCGAAGTCCTGCAGCTTGCGCTTGAGCGTGGCGGCGTTGGCCTCGAGATCCTCCCGCGTCCGCTTGAGCTCGGAGAGCGGCGGCGCGGCCAGGAGCCCCACCGCCGGCAGCTGGAAAGCCTGGGCGCCCCCGGTGCCGAAGTCGAAGGTCTCCTGCCAGGCGAGCCCCTTCTCCACGAGGCTCGACCTGGGCCTGGGCGGCTCCTTCACCACGAGGCGCGGCGGGGCCACCTCGGGCTCTTCGCGCCCGTCTCCCTGGCTTCGTCCGTCTCCCCCTCCGGGGGAGAGGGCAGGATGAGGGAGCGCGACGGCCGTGTCCGTCCCGCGCCGCCAGAGCCCGGCGAGCCGCGCACCCACGCCGCGCGAGGCCAACCCCAGCGAGGCCTGGGTGACCAAGAGGGCCCCCACGGGGATGGTCACCAGCAGGATGATCCAGGTCCCCACCCCCCCGACCGAGCGGAGCAGGGCCTCGGTGACGGCCCAGCCGAGGAGCCCTCCCTTGTGGATCCGGACCTCGGTGATGGTGTCCGAGGCGCGGGCGAGGAGACCGGCCACGCTGATCAAGAGCAGCACAAGCCCGGCCAGGCCAGGCCACCCCCGCGCGATGCGCGAGCGGATGAACGCGCCGGCGCCATAGCAGGCAAGCAGCAGCGGGAAGAGATAGCCGGCGTAGCCGAAGGCCTGGAAGCTCGTCCAGCCGAGCCACAGCCCCACCGGCCCCACTGGGCTCGACTGATCGAGCGCGTGCCGCGTGGGATCGAAGGCGTAGAGCGCCACGAGGGAGAACCCCGCCAGCGCCAGCGCGAGGATGCCCTTGACCTCGCGCACCCAGCGGCCATGCTCCCGCGCAGCCCGGAGGGCGGCGCGCCGCCGGCGCCCGTCGGGGGCCTGAGCCGACCGCTTGGTGGTCTCCTCGACGCTCGGATCCACGATCCTCCCGGCCATCAGACCTCCAGGATGACGGGCAGCACGAAGGGCTTTCGCTGGAAGCGCTGGTTGATGAACCGGCGCACGGCGCTCCGGACGATGGCGCCGAAGAGCTCCTTGCCGAGCACCTCCGGCTCTTCGCGGGCCGCCAGGGCCCCGCGGATGGCCTCCTTGACCTCGTCCATGAGGTCGTCGGCCTCCTTCACGTAGACGAACCCGCGGGAGACGATCTCGGGTCCCGCGACGATGGCGCCCGTCTGCCTGTCGATGGTGAGCGCCACCACGACCATGCCGGACTCGGCCAGGATCTCACGGTCGCGCAGAACCACCGCCCCGATGTCCCCGACACCCTTGCCGTCCACGAACACGCGGCCGGCGGGATAGCCGCCGAGCACGCGCGCGCCTGACCTGGACAGCTCGAGCCCGAGCCCGTCTTCCAGGAGAAAGACGCAGTGAGCGGGGATGCCCGTGCTTTCCGCCAGCCGCGCGTGCTGGAGCAGGTGCCGGTACTCGCCGTGCACCGGCACGAAGTAGCGCGGCCTGGTCAGACGCAGCATCTCCTTGAGGTCCTCCTGGCTCGCGTGCCCGGACACGTGGACGAAGGCCACGTCCTCCCACAGCACCTCGGCGCCGCGCCGGAGGAGCGCGTTGATGAGGCGGCCGAGCACCCGCTCGTTGCCGGGGATGATGCTGGAGGAGAAGATCACCAGGTCGCCCGCGCCGACCTCGACGTACTTGTGCTCGCCCGCGGCCATGAGGGACAGCGCCGAGTTGGGCTCGCCCTGGCTCCCCGTGGACAGGATCACCTGCCGCTCGGGGGGAAGCGCCGCCAGCTCGTCCAGCGGGACCAGCAGCGCCTCGGGCACCTTGAGGTAGCCCAGCTCGGAGGCCACCGCCACGTTCGCCACCATGCTCTTGCCCAGCAGCGCGACCTTGCGGGAGCCCGCCGCTGCCAGATCCAGCAGCTGCTGGATGCGGTGGATATGCGAGGCGAAGGTGGCGACGATGATCCGCCCGGGCGCCTCGGCGAAGCGCGGGCCGAGCGCCGTGCCCACCGCCGTCTCCGAGCCCGTGTGCCCCGGGCGCCCCACGTTGGTCGAGTCGGAGCAGAGCGCGAGCACCCCCCGCTCCCCCAGGGCCGCGAAGGCTCGGTAGTCCGGCTGCTGGGCATCCACCGGGGTGGGGTCGAGCTTGAAGTCGCCCGTGTGGACCACCGTGCCCACCGGCGTCTCGATGGCGAGCCCGATCCCGTCGGCGATGGAGTGCGTCACGCGGATCGGGACCAGCGTGATGGAGCCCGCGTGGATCTCGCTGCCGGGCCCGTAGGGGCGCAGGTCCGCGCGCTCGGCGAGACCGTGCTCCGCCAGCCGGTGACGGGCGATGGCCAGCGTCAGCGGCGTGCCGTACACGGGGACGTCGAACTCGCGCAGGAGGTGGGACAGCGCGCCGATGTGATCCTCGTGGCCGTGGGTCAGCACCACCGCGCGGAAGGCCGCCCGCCGCTCCCGGAGGTAGGAGAAATCGGGGATCACGTGGTCGATCCCCGGCATCTCGTCGTCCGGGAACATGAGCCCGCAATCCACCGCGACGATGTCGTCCCCCGACTCCACCAGCATCATGTTGAGCCCGATCTCCCCCAGCCCGCCCAGGGGGATCAGGCGGACGCAGGGCTCCACGGGGGCATCGATGGGAACAGGCTCGGGTCGGTACGTCGTGCTCACGGCGGCTCAGCTATCGTATCACCCGGGCTCACAGGGCCCAAGAAACGGTACTGGGGCAATTCGCGTCGCCATACTTCGTTACCCGGTCGCCCGCGACGCTCAACGTTCGCTAAGGTCGGGGCGCTGGCTTCAAGGAGAACACTCTTCAAGGAGGGCACGCATGAGCGACGACGGCAACGGTCGACGAATCCAGACCCACTCGGTTCGAGTGTGGGACCTGCCCACCCGCCTGTTCCACTGGTTGCTGGCCGGCCTGGTGCTGGCAACGGCGCTGATCGGCTGGGTCGGGCCGAAGTGGATGCTCGGCATGCATGCCGTCCTGTGCTATGCCATCGCCGCCTTGATCGCATTGCGCCTGGTATGGGGCGTGTTCGGGCCCGAGACCAGCCGCTTCGCCAGCTTTCCCGTCCGCCCGCGCGCGGCGCTGGCCTACCTCAAGGATCTGGTGCGGGGGCGCCCGCCCCACCATGTCGGCCACAACCCGGCCGGCGCGATGATGATCTACGCCCTGCTGGCGACGATCGCCGCAGTGCTGCTGAGCGGCCTGGTCGCTTTCGGCGGGGTCGAGAAGCACGGGCCGCTGGCGGGGGTCGTCTCCTATGCCATCGGCCACACCTTCGAGGATCTCCACGCCGGCCTCGCCACTGTCCTGTTCACCCTGGTGGGCCTGCATGTGGCCGGCGTCGCCGTCGGCAGCCTGGTGGAGCGCCAGAACCTGGCGCGCGCCATGGTGACGGGCTTCAAGCGCCTGCCGGGGGACGCGCCCCTGCCCCGCCTCAAGTCGGCCCGGCCGTGGCTGGCGGCGTTGAGCGTCGCCGCCTTCCTCGCCGTGGCCGGCGGCGTGCTGAGCGCGCTGGCCGCCCTGCCGCCCAGGGGCGTCCCCGACATGCCGCGCCACGCCAGCTACGCCAAGGAATGCGGCGACTGCCACATGGCCTTCCCGCCGCAGATGCTGCCGCGGCGCTCGTGGGTGGCGCTCATGAACGGCCTCGACAACCATTTCGGTGAGAAGGCCACCCTGCCGGCGGCCACCCGCCAGGCCATCGTCGACTACCTCGCCGGCAATGCCGGCGACGTCACCCGCACCCGCGAGGGCGGCAAGTTCATGACCAGCATCCCGGGCGACCGCAACCCGCTGCGAATTACCGAGACCGGCCGCTTCCTGAAGAAGCACAACGCCCGCGAGGTGCCGCCCGACGCCTGGCAGCGGAAGTCGATCGGCAGCAAGGCCAACTGTCCGGCCTGCCATCTCCAGGCCGAACAGGGCGACTACGACGAGCGCGCCGTCCGCATCCCGCGCTGATAGCGGCCGGGGGGGCGGACGCCCGGCGCGTCCGGCACTCGCACGACGTGTCCCGGGGCGTCTGGCGCACGAACCTGCCTGCTGTGGGTGACCTCTCGGCCCGGGTCACGGCCCCGCCGGGACGTGAAGCGCGCGCGCGGCTGCCGCCAGCCGCGCGTCCAGCGTCCACAGCCCGATCCCGCCGAGCCTCGCGGACGCCAGCAGATGCGCGTCCACCCACCCGATGCCGCGCCCGGCGAGCCCGTGGGACTCCACGAACTCGATGACCTCTCGGTGCTCCGCCACCTCCACCTGAGGCAAGGCCGAGAGGAGGTCTAGCACCTCGCGTCGGCGAGGCAAGGCCCCGCAACCCAGCTCCCCGACGATGAAGGGATGACACCAGACACGCCCCTCGCCGAGGCGAGCGGCCAGGGCCGGATGGCCCCGCCGAAGGTGGTCCACCCAGACCGATGTGTCAACGAGCACGCCGGGCCTTGGCCGGACGGCGGCGGCGCGGGACCTTGAGCCTCCGCGCCGTGCCCCCGAGGGCCGCCAGCCTCCGCGCGCTCTCCCGCGCGATCAACGCCTCCAGTCCCGCGTGCAACAGCGCGGTCTTCTCCCTGACCCCCGTGAGCCTCTGCGCCTCGGCGAGGAGATCGTCCCTCAGGTTCAGCGTCGTTCTCATGCGCACCAGTATGCACAGCCCATGCAGACGCGTCAATCGCTCTGCCGGGCTCGGCTTGACCAGCTCGGGGTACCGGAACAGCATCGGGCTCGGTGGACAGGAGGGAGGCACCCATGCCCATCGCGTTGACGAGCGGCCAGGTCCGGAAGGCGCTGGAGCGCGAGGCCGTCGCCGTGCTCGCCACGGTCAACGCCAGGGGCCAGCCCCGCACCGCCGGCATCGTCTACACGGTCAAGGACAGGGTGCTGTACATCGCCACCGGCCTCACGTCGTTCAAGGCCAGAAACGTGGCGCGCAATCCCCACGTGTCCCTGACCGTGACGGTGGAAAAGCGCATTCCCTTCCTGCCCTGGATCAAGATCCCCGCGGCGACGATCACCTTTCAGGGCCTGGCCGACCCGCACCCCGCAGCCCGGGAAGCGGCAGCCCAGGTCCCGGTGCTTCAGCGCGCGCCTCAGGGCCGGCGGAATCGTCCGGGTCCGGGCGCCGATCTCGACAACGCGCCCGTCCGGCTCGTGGCGCATGACCACACGGCTTGCCTCGCAGGCCAGCCGCCGCGACGTTTCCGCGGAAACGTGGGCGCCGTCCTCGAGAACGGACTGGCCGGGCTGCTCGGGGTCCGCCAGCACCGGCGCATCCACATGGACCACCACCTGGTACCGCTCCCCCGCGGTGCCGGGATCGAGTTCGTGGTGGAGCGCGCTCTCGGCGAGCAGCGCCAGCGCGTCCGCCTGCTGCTGGGCCTTGCTCGGCGGGTCTGCTGAAGGGTTCACCGGGGGGGTCGTGGTCCCTTCACTTCGGGCGCGCTGGTACAGCGTCTCGCGGGCCGCGTCCAGCGCCCGCACGAGCAGCGCCCCCACCTCCGGCTCGAGCCGTCCCCGGACCACCACCATGCCGTCCTCGTCCTGGTAGACGTGAAGCGCGCGCCCCGCGTGCTGCCGCGCGCTCTCCCGTGCCTCGGCCTGCCGATCGACCCGCCGCCAGCCGCGCACGATCCGCTCGACGTGAGCGGCCGTGCCGCCCCGGCCGACGGTGAGGAGGCGCGCTTCGGTCTCCGGAGTGGCGACCCGCGTCAGCGCCCGCACCTTGGCGTACGACAGTTCCCCGCGCGCCAGGGCCTGGGCGAGGAGCGGCAGCGTCCCGAGGGCGCGCGCCACGCGCACCCTCTCCCGCGCCGCACCGAGATCGAGCCCCACGGGCCAGCTCAGCCAGGCGGCGCAGGAGCGGAACCCGCTGTTCCAGCCGCTCAGGGCGTCGAACTCGCGGATGAGGTCGAGGAGGCGGGCGGTGGCGGCATCCAGCTGCGCCGACAGCTCGGCGATCTGATCCCCGAGCCGGTCAAGCTCGGCGGCGGCACTGGGGGTGGCGACGATGGCTGGCGCGTGCATCTGCATGGCGACTCACTGGGGGTGGCGACGATGGCTGGCGCGTGCATCTGCATGGCGACTTCCCTCCTCGTGCCACGACTCTACACCCCGGTTTCGGCTCCCCCTGGGAGCGTCCGGGGTGGGCGATTCGAGAACGAGGAATGGGTTTCGGCGCCCCTCCCCCTCGTTCGCCCATCGTCGCGCCAATGCGGGCCCCTCGGCCGGCATCCCTCGAGCGCCGCCGACACTCGCCCGCCGTGCCTCGACGGGGCTGTCAAGCAGAAAAAGCGGGCGAACCGCGGGGGGTGCGCCCGACGCCTCGAGGCCCCGAGGACCGCTCACTTCAGAAAAGCGGCCGCTGGCCGCTCGGCTCAACCCTCTTGATGTTCCGCCAGATGGTCAGGCCGGCGGGGTGACGGGCGAAAAACAGGAGGTGGTACATCGGGACGTTCTTCTCATTCCTGAAGCACGGATCAGCCTCGTCCTGGAACTCGAAGCCGATCGTGGGCATCTTCCTCCGGAAGCGCTCCACCCAGGGCTTGTCCAGGGCCTCGAATTCCTCCGGGCTCAGCCGCCGCCCTGCCGCAACCTTGGCGGCCGGGAGATCGCGCCACTCCCGCCCACGCCACAGCCTGTCCAGGGGGCTCTCTTGTCGCTTCGCAAACCGACGCAGGTTGCGGGCGATTCCGATTCCACCCCGACGCCCTGGCCCTCGTCGGCGGCGGAGGAGGGCGATGCAGAGACTATTCTGTATCAGAAACCGCACACTGGCGGCTGGCTTCAGCACGGAGGACAATTCAGGGGCTGTGGCCACGCCTGCAGCGGAACTGTACGCCTACCTCGCTGGCGCCATAGACGCCGACGGTTTCATCACGATCAGTCGGAGCACTCCTTCGAAGACTCGGCGCGACGGGCGCAGATCTACGTACTACACGGCCAAGATCGGCCTCTCCGAGATCAAAGCGACGATCCCGGATCTGCTCCAAGGCACCTTCGGCGGTTGGCGAGGGATACACGTACCCAAGGACCCACGACATCGCCCGTGGCACCTGTGGCAAGCTACGAATCAGCTTGCCGCATCCGCGCTGCGTCATCTTCTCCCGCATCTTAGGCTCAAGCGCCGTCAGGCGCAGTTGGTCATCGAGTTCGCAGCCAGGACAGCGAGGACCCGGCGAGGCCCCATCGGCGACGATGAAAGGGGGGCGCGCGAGCACCTCTACGTTGAGGTGACGCGCTTAAACGATCCGCGCAATCGTCGAGTCCATCCACCTGTAGGGAATCCCTACGACATGTCCGGGCACTGATTCCATTCCACTCCATCAAGAAGCCTTCCACCGCTTCGCGAATTTCGACCGCCAGCTTGCTTGAAGAAGAAGGGAACCGTATGGATATAGTCGTCCGGCACGGCCTCGTGGAAGAGGTCGCTCATGCTGTTGACGAAGATCCGCCGGGGCCGACGCCAGCGGAGGGGCAGGCCGAGCTGGTCCGGCTGCAGCGTCACGGCGAAGTCATTCCGGTATCGCGGATTGCCCATCGCCCGGAGCCGGAGGGCGAGCCGCTCGGCGTCGCAGTGCTTGCAGCCCGGGCTGACCTTAGCATCTCCGCGAGGCGGGCGAAGTCGGCGAGGGAGACCGTCTCGGCGCGGCGGGCGGGGTCGATGCCGATCCCCGTGAGCCGCTCTCTCAGGCGCTCCACCGGGAGGCCGAGGGCCGAGCCGAGCGCATTGGCGAGATTCTTCCGGCGCTGGGAAAATGCCGCGAGCACCACCGCGCGGAAGTGGTCCGGATCGGCCACGGCGACGGGAGGGGCGGCCAGGACGCGCAGGTGGATCACCGCCGAGTCCACCTGGGGCGGCGGGCGGAAGGCTCCGGGGGGCACGGCGAAGGCCACAACCACGTCGGCCACCATCTGGCTCAGCACGGAGAGGCTACCATAGGTGCGGCTGCCGGGCCCGGCGGCGACCCGCTCCGCCACCTCGCGCTGGAGCATGAGGACCATCTCCATGGGGGCCAGCCGGGCAATGGCGGGCCCGGCGGTGAGGAGCGCGCTCAGGATGGCCGTGCCGACGCTGTACGGGAGGTTCCCGACCACGAGCACCCGCCCCGCGGGATCGGGCCTGAGCCCGGGCAGCGCCGCGTAGTCGTGACGGATGGCGTCGGCCTCGAGAATCTCCACGTGAGGGGTGCCGGCGAAGCGCTCCCGGAGGCGGGCGGCGAGATCCGGGTCCACTTCCAGCGCCACCAGGCGGCCCGCGCTAGCGGCGAGATGGCCGGTCAGCGCCCCCTCACCCGGCCCGATCTCGACGACGAGGTCTCTCGCCGTCGGACTCACCAGCTCCACGATCCGCCGCGCGACGTCCTCGTCACGGAGGGAATGCTGGCCCAGCGCCCGGCGCTTCCCCGAAGTCGCCCGCCGCGCGGCGGGCCGTACGGTTGCGCGCGCGTTGCGGCGCGGGCTCATCCAGGTCGCCTGAATGTGGATGAGTTCGGGCGGCGGCTTGGCCTCTTCGCGCCTCCGGCGCTCATCGGGGCGCCCGGGCTCGCTGAGCCCGAAGATCGTTGAGCAAGGCGCGGTGGACCTGGCGCACCTGGGCCTCCGTGTCGGCGCGGCTTCGGGAATTGTCGATGACGTAGTGGGCGCGCCTGGCCTTCTCGGCGACGGGCATCTGGCTCCGGATCCGGGCGCGGGCGTCAGCCTCGCTCGTCCAGTCGCGCGCCCTCAGTCGCTCGAGCTGTATCGCCTCGTCGACGACGACCACGATGACCCGGTCCATGCCGGCCGCGGCCCCGACCTCGAAGAGCAGCGGCACGTCCCAGATGACCACACCCTCGAACTGCTCTTCCTCCAGCGCGCGGAGGAGGCGCTCCTGGCGGGCGCGCACGGCGGGGTGGACGATGGCCTCGATCCGCTTGCGCCGCTCCGGGTCGGCGAAGACGATGGAGCCCAGGCGCTTCCGGTCGAGATAGCCGTCGTCCTGGACGATCTCGCGGCCGAACTCGGCCACGATGGCAGCGAAGGCCGGCTGACCCGGGGCCACCGCCTCGCGCGCGAGCAGGTCGGCGTCGATCACCTTGCAGCCGAGGTGGGCGAACATGGCGCTCACCGTGCTCTTGCCCGTGGCGATGCCGCCCGTGAGCCCCGCGAGGAGGAAGGTCCTCATACCTGGGCCCAGTCGGTGCCCGCCTTGATGTCCACCTTGAGCGGCACCGCCAGCGTCATGGAGGACTCCATCAGCTCGGCGGCGAGCGCTTCCAGCGGGAGGACCTCGTCCTCCGGCGCCTCGAAGAGCAGCTCGTCGTGCACCTGGAGCAGCATGCGGCTCCTGAGCCCGCGCTCGCCGAGCGCGCGGTGGAGCCTGACCATGGCGATCTTGATCAGATCGGCGGCCGTGCCCTGGATGGGGGCATTGGTCGCCATGCGCTCGGCGAAGCCGCGGAGGTTGGGGTTGCCGCTCCTGAGCTCGGGCAGGTAGCGGCGCCGGCCGGTGAGCGTCGCGACCCAGCCCCGCTCCCGCCCCTCGACCACCGTCCGCTCGAGGTAGGCCTTGACCTTCGGGTGGCGAGTGAAGAAGCGATCGAGGAACTCCTGCGCCTCCTTCTGCGAGATGGCCAGGCCCCGCGACAGCCCGAAGGCCGTGACGCCGTAGATCACCGAGAAGTTCGTCGTCTTGGCCACATCCCGCTGCTCGGAGGTGACGGCCTCGAGCGGCACGCCGAAGACCTCGGAGGCGGTGCGCCGGTGAATATCCTCGCCGCGCCGGAAGGCCTCGACGAGGCTCTCCTCGCCGGACACGTGGGCCAGGATGCGCAGCTCGATCTGCGAGTAGTCGGCCGCAACGAAGCGCCAGCCCGGCTCCGGCACGAAGGCCGCGCGGATCCGCCGGCCGAGCTCGGTCCGGATGGGGATGTTCTGCAGGTTCGGATTGGACGACGACAATCGCCCAGTGGCCGCCACGAGCTGGTTGAACGAGGTGTGGATGCGGCCCGTGCGGGAATTGATCAGCGTCGGGAGCGCATCCGCGTAGGTGGACTTGAGCTTGGCGAGGATCCGGTGCTCGATGAGCTTTGCCGGCAGCGGGTGCGCCAAGGCCAGCTGCTCGAGCACGTCCGCGTCGGTGGAGTAGCCGGTCTTGGTCTTCTTGACCGGCGGCAGCTTGAGCTTCTCGAACAGGATCATGGCCAGCTGCTTGGGCGAGGAGAGGTTGAACTCCTCGCCGGCGAGGACGTGGATCTCTCGCGTGAGGGCGTCCAGGCTCCGCTCGAGCTCCCTGGAGAACTCGATGAGGCGGTCCGGATCCGCGCGGATCCCGTGGCGCTCCATGGCGGCGAGCACGGGCACCAGCGGCCGCTCGATCTCCTCGTAGAGCACCCGCAACCCCGCCGTTTCGAGGGCCGGCCGCTCGCCCTCCCAGAGCCGCCACACCCACTGCGCGCGAGCGCCGGGCCGCGTGAGCCCCGGGCCTTCACCGACGATCTCGGCACAGACCTCCTCGAGCCGGTAGTTGGTGCGGGCAGGGTTGAGCAGGTACGCGGCGACCGCGGTGTCCTCGATGGACGGCGGTGCCGCGCCCCGGGCGAGCCACCACTCGAGCACGGGCTTCAGGTCGTGGCCGATGAGGGCGCGGCCGCCCAGATCCGGCACGCCGGCGAGGGCGAGGCGCACGCCGCCGGCCGCCGGATGGAAAAGCCCGAGCGCCGTCACCTCGGGCTCGGGCGGGCCTCCCTGCCCGACCCAGTCCGCCGCCAGCGCCTCGCCCGCGGGCATTCGCGCCAGATAATCCGCGAGAGCCTCCGGTGAGGCGAGTGCGGGCTCGTCGTCCAGGATGGCCGCGGATGCCTCCTCGGGCAGCTGGCGGAGCAGGGTGTGAAGCTCGAGCTCGCTCCACAGCGCCCGCAGCCGCTCCCAGTCCGGCTCCTGGCACCGGAACGTGGAGAGATCCTCGGAGAGCGGCACGCTGGCGCGCACGGTGGCCAGCTCGCGCGAGAGGAGGGCCTGCTTGCGGTTCGCGGCGAGCGTCTCGCGCAGCTTGCCGGGCACCAGCGTCAGGTTGTCGTAGAGCCGCTCGACGCTGCCGAACTGGCCGATGAGCTTCACGGCCGTCTTCTGCCCCACCCCGGGCACGCCGGGGATATTGTCGATGCTGTCGCCCATGAGGGCGAGGAGGTCGGGGATCTGCGCCGGCTCCACGCCCCACTTCTCCCTCACCTGCCCCTCGTCCAGCAAGACGCGCTCGCCGCGGGGTCCGGGCGAGAGCACCCGCACCCGCGGGCCCACCAGCTGGAGCATGTCCTTGTCGCTGCTGACGAGGACAAGCTCCAGGGGCAGCTCCTGCGTGCGGGCCACCAGGCTGCCCAGCACGTCGTCGGCCTCGAAGCCCGGCACCTCCACGAGCGGGAGGCGCAGCGCCTCGAACAGGGCCTTCACGTAGGGGATCTGGCTGCGGAGGTCGTCGGGCATGCGCGGGCGCGTTGCCTTGTAGGCGGCGAAGCGCTCCTCGCGGAAGGTCGGCCCCGGCGGGTCCCACGCCACGATGAAGTAGTCGGGGCTCTCCTCGCGCAGGAGCTTCCACACCATGGTGGACATGCCGAGCACGGCGTGGCAGGGCTGGCCCTTGGAGGTCGAGAGGAAAGGCAGCGCGTGATAAGCGCGGTAGAGGTAGCCCGGCCCGTCCAGCACGAAGAAACGCTCGCTCACGGCATCACCGCCGCCGGTCACTCCACTGTCTCGGCGCCGCCGCCAGAAGACTGATCGAGAGTTCTGCGAATCCTATGCCGCGCGCAGCGGGGCCAGATCGTCCCGCTTGAGGGGAGGCAGTCCCAGACCGCGAAGGACCCTGTTCAGGGCCACCGTGGACACCCGGCCCGGGGCAGTGATCTCGATCCCGATCGGCTTGCCGCCTCGGCTGAAGTCGATCACCAGCCCCGGTGGGACGCGCGAGGTGCGGTACGACCGCTCGCCCGGTCGGCGCGGCAAGTACAGGTAGGCGGCCAGCGGGCGCCCGTGTCTGAATGTCACTTCCAGATACGCTCCCTTCATCTCACGCCTCCCAGACAGCGTACGCGGTGACAACCACCAGCAACCGGGCATCAAAGTCGGGCTCGACAATGACCTCCCATGGATGTCGTCGATGACGGGCGACGATCACCCAGCGCCCTTCGACGACGTCGCGCCGATAGGCGCGCGCGTGCTCAAGCATATGCCGAAGGTCGACCTCCGTAAAGCGGCGATCGGCCATGCGCTTCAGCAGGTTCGGGCTGAGATCGAGCTCCCAGCCCCACCAGAGGGGCCGCTCACGCCTCGCCAGAGATCACATCCCGCCTTCGTGCATCGCGCTCATTTCACGGCGGCGGGCTTGTCGCGGGGGTCAGGCGAGAGCACCGGCACCCGCTGCCCGACCGGCTGGCTTCTCGAGGCGCTCATCTGCGCCGCCGTCCGGCGAACACCACGAAGTTCCTGAGCGCCGTGCCGGCCAGGAGCACCCCCGACACGACGAGCAGCGAGGCCAGCGTGGCCAGGACTGGCCACCAGGCGCGATCGACGCTCTGCCCGGTAATCCTGTAAAAGTGGGCGGCCGTCCAGGCGCACCCGGCCACGGCAACGAGGAGGACGCCGACGTTGTAGGCGCGCACGGCAACGGCCGAGCCGCTCCGAGGCCGGAACCGGACGAACGTCCAGACCGCGAGCCCGACCAGCGGGAGCAGCGCCGCCAGCGCGAGAGTCATCGCTGGCTCACGGCGGCACGACGCGGTCGTAGAGGGCGCGCACCCAGGCCGTGCGGCGCCTGTAGTCCGCCAGGAAGTCCTTGCGCGACGGGTAGTCGAGGCTCCGCGCGATCCGCCCGGGGATGGGTCCCGCCAGCTCGAGGGCGTCCGGGGGGCGCGCGCCGAAGAGGCGTACCGCTCCCGATACGCGGCGGAGGAAGCGGTACTGCTCGGCGAGCCCCTCCGCGTCCTCCCGGGACAGGAGCCCGATCGCGCCCATGGCGCCGATCGCCTGCAGCGTGGTCGGGCGGCGGATGGCGGGGTGCCGGGCCCCGCTGGTGAGCTGGATCGCCTGGGTGATGAACTCCACGTCCACGAGGCCGCCCCGGCCGAACTTGACGTGGAAGAGCCCGGGCGTCTCCTTTCCGAGCTCCTTCTCCATGCGCTCCCTGAGCAGCCGCATCTCCTTGAGGTCCGCCGGCGCCGCCAGCGCCCCGTAGAGGAGCGCGCGGATGAGCCGCCGCACCCGGCGGCCGAGGCGCGCGTCCCCCGAGCAGAGCCGCGCCCGCGTCAGGGTCTGCCGCTCCCACGGGTCCGCCCACTCGCGGTAGTACTGCTCCATGGCCGGAAGGCTCGAGGCGAAGCCCGAGCCCTTGGATCCGGGGCGCAGCCGGAGATCCACCGGGAAGACGACGCCCGCGGCGGTGATATCGCCGAGGACACCGGAGAGGGCTTCCACGGCCCGGTCGTAGAACACGTGGGCCTCGACGCTCTCCGACCCGTCAGTCCGCCCGGGGCCCTCGTAGATTACGAACAGGTCCAGATCCGATCCCGTGCTCAGCTCCCGCCCGCCGAACTTCCCGAGCCCCACGATCACGGCCGGGACGAACCGCCCATCGGCGCCGCGCGGCACGCCATAGAGCGACGTCACCTGCTCGAGCGCCATGAGCCACGCCGTGGAGAGCGCGGCCTCGGCGAGCGCCGTCATCTCGGCGGAGAAGCGCTCGGCATTCGTCACCCGCAAGAGCATCCGCCACGTGATGCCGAGCTCCTCGGCCTGCTTGAGACGCCGCAGCCGGTCCTTGCGCTCGGTCAGCGACAGCCGCGGCGCGAGCGCCGCCGCCAGCGTCACCCGGAAGGCCGCCTTGCCCTTGGGCGCCGCGAAGGTCGCCGGATCGGCGAGGCCGTTGAGGAGCTCGGGCTGGGCCAGGAGCATCTGGGTGAGGAGCTCGCCGCGGGCGCAGAGCTTCACCAGGTTCGCCAGCAGGCCGGGGCGGTTGGCCAGGAGCTCGAGGTAGGCCGTCCGGGGCCCGGCGGCCGCCACGAAGCGCTCGAACTGGTTCAGCGCCTCGTCGGGGTCGGGGCTCTGCCAGAGGGCGTCGAGCAGCACCGGGAACATCCGCCAGAGGGCGGCCTGGGCGCGCGCCGGGTACGGCAGGAGCGGCCGGCCCTCGAGGACGAGCCGCAGGTTCTGCCGGGCGCGGTCCGGGTCGGCGAAGCCCGTGGCCTTGAGCGCGGTGAACCTGGGAATGCGCGGGGGCTCGGCCTTCGTCCGGGCCGGTCGCGTGTCGAAGAACTCCCGGAACGCCGCGTGCACGCCCCGCGTGACGCGCCGGTACTCGGCGAGGAAGCGCCGCCGGGCGGCGTCCGGCGGCAGCGCCACGCCCATGCGGCGCGCCAGGAGCCCGAGGGCCGCCGGGTCCTCGGGCAGCGTGTGAGTCTGGAACTCGTACAGGATCTGCAGCCGGTGCTCGACGGTGCGGAGGTAGACGAGGGCGTCGCCCAGGAAGCGCCCCAGGGCCGGCGACACGTAGCCCCGTTCCGTGAGCCGGAAGATGGCCCGCAGGCTGTTCCGCTCGCGCAGCCACGGATCGTCCCCGGCGTAGAGCAGCTGGAGCGCCTGGACGAGGAACTCGATCTCCCGGATCCCCCCGACGCCCAGCTTCACGTTCCGGCGCTCGATGCCCTTGGCCCGCTGGGAGCGGTCGATCTCCTGCTTCATCCGCCGGATCTCGCCGACGATCCCCGGGTCGAGCCCGGGGCGGAACACGAACGGACGCGTGAGCTCGAAGAATCGGGCGCCGACCGCCGCGTCGCCCGCGCAGGCGCGCGCCTTGATGAGCGCCTGCCGCTCCCACAGCTCGGCGCGCTCGGCGAAGTACGTCCGGTAGCCCCCGAGCGAGAGGATCAGCGCCCCGGAGCGCCCCTCGGGCCGGAGCCTCAGGTCCACGCGGAAGGCGTGCCCCTCGTCGGTCACCGACTCGATGGCCGCCACGATCGAGCGCGTGGCCTCGGTGAAGTACCGGTCGTTGGAGACGCGGCCGGCCGTGCCCCCCGTGGTCTCGCCATCCTCGCCGTAGACGAAGATCAGGTCGATGTCGGAGGAGTAGTTCAGCTCGTCCCCGCCGAGCTTGCCCATGCCGATGACGGCGAGCCCCGTGCGCGCCCCGTCCGGCCCCACGGGCACGCCGTAGAGCGGCTCGAGCCCGCCCTCGGCCCAGCGCCGCGCCTCCTCGAGGCACACGTCCGCCAGCCGCGACAGCTCCTCCGTGGTGACGGTGAGATCGGCGTCACCCAGGATGTCGCGGCAGCCGATCCGCAGGAGCTGGCGGTACTTGAAACGGCGGAGCGCGTTCCAGCGGGCCGCGGCCCTCGAGAACGCGGCCGTGCTCTGCCGCAGCTCCTCCTCCAGGTCGTCCCGCAGCCACTGGCGCATGGTCCAGGGCTCGAGCAGCCAGAGGAACAGGTGGGAATAGCGGCGCAGCGTGTCGGCGAGGACCTGGCTCGTCCCCCCGAGGCGGGCGAGGAGATGGATCGCGCCCGGATGGGCGTCGAGGAGCCGGAAGAAGGCGGCGCGCTCGCTGTGAGCGGCCAGGCGCTCCAGGTTGTTGAGCGCCATGTCCGGATCGGGGGCGCCCTGGATCTCGCCCAGGAGTCGCGGCAGAACGGGCGCCAGGAGCTCGCCGTCGAACGGCGTCGGCGCCAGCGCGTGGAGGTTGGCGAGGGCCGCCGCCGGATCCGCAAAGCCGAGACGCTGGAGCTGCCGGAGGGCCCGGGGATCGCCGGGAACCGCCGCCAGCAAACCGATCATCGAGGGCGCGCCCGCATGGGCGACGCTGGGCCTGTCGCGAGGGGCGCGGTCAGATGGCGGATTGTCCGGTCTCGCCGGTGCGGATCCGGATGGCCTCGCCCAGCGGCAGCACGAAAACCTTGCCGTCCCCGATGGAGCCCGTCTTGGCTGCGGCGCAGATGACCGACACCACCTTGTCCACGAGGTCGTCGGGCACCACCACCTCGATCTTCACCTTGGGGAGGAAATCGATCGTGTACTCCGAGCCGCGGTAGAGCTCCGTGTGCCCCTTCTGGCGGCCGAAGCCGCGCACCTCGGTGACGGTCATGCCGACCACGCCGAGCTCGGTCAGCGCCTCCTTGACGTCGTCCAGCTTGAAGGGCTTGATGATGGCCTCGATCTTCTTCATGGAGCCTCCCTGGGTGGTCAGGCTCGGGGGTTGCGAGCCCGGAGCGCCCTGCGGTAGAGCGTCACGTACTCCCGGGCCGAGGCGTCCCAGGAGAAATCCTCGGTCATGGCGTTTCTCACGAGCGCGCTCCAGAGGGCCTGGTCCCGGTGAACCGCCACCGCGCGCCTGACGGCATCGAGCAACTCCTCGCCCGAGAAGCCGTCGAACGGAAAGCCGGTGCCCGTGCGCAAGGTAGCATCGAAAGGCCGGACCGTGTCGGTCAGCCCGCCCGTGCGCCTGACGATCGGCACCGTCCCGTAGCGCAGGGCGATGAGCTGGCCGAGCCCGCAGGGCTCGTAGCGCGAGGGCATGAGGAAGCAGTCCGCTCCCCCGTAGATCCGCCGCGCCAGGTCGTCGCTGAAACCGATCCGCACCGCCACCCGCCCCGGGTGCTCGGCCGCAGCCTGGGTGAAGGCCTCCTCCAGGTGCGGGGCGCCTGACCCCAGCAGGACGAACGCAGCGCCCGCCGCGAGCATCTCCGGCAGCGCCTCGAGCACGAGGTCGAGCCCCTTCTGATCGGCGAGCCGCGTCACCATGGCGATGACGAGCCCCGGGCCGTCGTCGAGCCCGAGCTCCCGGCGCAGGGCCTCGCGGCACGCGGCCTTGCCCTCGAGATCGGCGGCCGAGTAGCGCGTGGCGATGGCCGCGTCCGTCTCCGGGTTCCACACCTCGTCGTCGATGCCGTTGACCACGCCGTGCAGGTCCTGGCTGCGCTCCTCCAGCACGCCCTCGAGCCCGCCGCCGAAGGCGGCCGTCCTGATCTCGTCCGCGTAGGTCCGGCTCACGGTGGTGAGGAGGTCGGCGAAGACGAGCGCGCCCTTGAGGAAGTTGATCTTGCCGTAGAACTCGATGCCTGCCGGCGTGAAGAGATCCCAGCCGAGCCCGGTCATGGGCATGTCGTAGTGCCAGAAGACGCCCTGGTAGGCGAGGTTGTGGATGGTGAAGAGCGTGGCCAGGCGCCCGAGCCCCGGGTGGTCGCGGTAGAGCGTGCGCAGGTAGACGGGGACCAGGCCCGTCTGCCAGTCGTTGACGTGGATCAGCTGCGGCCGCCAGGCGGAGGCCGGATCCCGCCCGAGCGCACCGAGGGCCTCCAGCGCCCCGCGGCAGAAGAAGATGAAGCGCTCGCAGTTGTCCCAGTAGTCGCCGTCGTTGGTCCCGTAGAGACCGTCGCGGTCGTAGTAGTGGTCGTGCGCGAGGAAGTAGATGGGCAGGCCGGCCGGGTTGCGCCCCTCCCAGAGCGCGCCCTCCGCCGTCCGGTCGCCCAGCGGCACGCGGACCTGGGGGATCACGACGCGCAAGTCCGGGCTCTGGGCCTCCACCCCGCGGTACTTGGGCATCAGCACGCGGACATCGTGCCCCAGCGCCGCGACGGCCCGCGGCAGGGCCGAGGCCACCTGGGCGAGGCCGCCGGTCTTGGCGAAGGGCGCCACCTCGGAGGCGATGAACAGGACCCGGAGACGCGGCTGCGGCACAGGCCCTCCCTACACTTCTTCCAGGATCGGAAACACGAGCGCCGTGATGTGCGAGGAGATGCGCTTGAGGTTCGTGAGCACGTCCAGGTGGATCTCGGAGGTCTCCAGCGACTCGGCGAGCCCCCGGCGCAGCCGCGCGAGATGCGACTCGCGCATCTCCCGCTCGCGCTGCCGCACGATGGGCCGCTGGTCCAGCACCTCCTGGGCGAGGCTCCGGTCGTTGGCGGCGAAGCCCGCGATGGCGCGCTCCAGGTTCTTGGAGACCATGGCGTGAAACTCGATCAGCTCGGCCTCCCCTGCGTCCGAGAACTTGCGGCCCTGGTACAGCTTCTTCCGCGCGAGCTCCATCAGGTTCTTGTCGATGATATCGCCGATGTTCTCCAGGTTGCCGATGAAGGAGATCAGGGCGATCTCTTTCTGCGCGAGGTCGGGGCTCATGGTCTCGCGGCCGAGACGCGAGAGGAAGATCTTGATCTGCCGCTCCAGGTAGTCGAGCTGGTCGTCCCGCCGCTCGACGTCCTCCAGGAGCTCCTGGTTATCCGTCCGGAGCACGGTCATGGCATCGCGCAGCATGGCCTGGGCCACGTCTCCCATGCGGAGGGCCTCGCGCATGGCCTGGCCGATGGCGAGCGCGGGCTGGTCGAGGTACCGGTCGTCCAGATAGCGCGTCTTGAAGGGGTTGTCGGCGCGCTCCTCCTCCGGGACGAGCGCGATGACGGCCCGGGCGGCCACCGTGGCGAAGGGGAGGAACAGCGCGCTGATGGCCACGTTGAAGAGCGTGTGGGCGTTGGCGATCTGGCGCGCCGGGTCCGCTGCCGTCTGCGCCACGAGCCCCGTCAAGGGCTGGATGAACGGGAAGACCAGCGCGACCCCCAGCACCTTGAAGGCGATGTGCGCCACCGCCACGCGGCGCGCATCCGACGAGGAGCGGAGGCTCGCGGCGAACGCCGTGGCGCAGGTACCGATATTGGCGCCCAGCACGATGGGGACGGCCCCGGAGAGCCCCAGCAGTCCCTGGCTCGCCAGGG
This sequence comes from Candidatus Rokuibacteriota bacterium, assembly GCA_016184305.1. Classification (GTDB taxonomy): domain Bacteria; phylum Methylomirabilota; class Methylomirabilia; order Rokubacteriales; family CSP1-6; genus UBA12499. Next base: position 22,636 of record JACPCX010000139.1, read on the forward strand.
ACAGCGCGAGCCCGATGGTCGCCGCGGAGGAGGCCATGGTGGCGCTCAGGAACGCGCCGGCCAGGATGCCGAGCACGGGGTTCGCGGCGAAGGCCACGAGGACCTGGCGCGAGAGGTCCTGGCCGGCCAGCGGGGCGATGCCCTCGGCCATCACTCGCATGCCGAGAAAGAGGAAGCCGAACCCGAGGACGGCCTGCCCGAGGTTCTTGGCCATGCCCCGGCGCGCGAAGAAGGACATGGCGAAGCCCACGCCCACCAGGAGAAGCGCCAGCTCCTGGATCTTGAAGGCGAGGAGCTGGACGGTGAACGTCGTCCCGATGTCGGAGCCGAGGATCACGCCCAGCGACTGCCGGAAGGAGACGAGTCCGGCCGAGACGAACCCGATCAGCATGAGGGTCGTCGCCGAGGAGGACTGGATGAGGGCCGTCACGACGGCGCCCGACCCCACGGCCGCCAGCCGGTTGCGTGTCATGCTCGTGAGCAGGTGACGCAGGTGGCCGCCGGCGGCGCGCTGCAGTCCCTCGCCGGTGAGCTGCATGCCGTAGAGGAGAAGGGCGAGGCCGCCGAAGAGCGCGAGCACCGTCATGGCCGGCTCACGGGCTCAGGGCCGCCGCGGCCGGAGCATCGAGGCCGTCGAGATGCGCGGTGTCGTTCACCGAGAGGACCCGCGGCGGCGCCACCTCGGTGAGCGAGCCGTTGGAGAGCGTGACCCGCCAGATGGCCGACAGCGGTAGCCCCAGGCAATGGGCGAGGAAGGCGCTGATGACGCCGCCGTGGCAGACCACGAGCACATCGTCGCCATTCGGATGCCCCGCGGCGATCGCCTCGATGGCGCACACGACACGTCGCTGCACGGCATGCAGCGGCTCGCCGCCAGGCGGCAGCCCGACCACGGGGTCCCGCACCCACCGGGCATAGGGATCGCCGGGCAGCGCCCGGATCTCCTCCACGGTGCGGCCCTCCCACTCCCCGAGCGACAGCTCGCGCAGATCCTCCACGGTCACCACGGCCATGGAGAGCCAGGCGGCGACGATCTCCGCCGTGCGCCGGGCGCGGTTGAGGGGGCTCGTGTAGATGGCCGCCAGCCGGCGCCGGCGCAGCGCCTCGCCCAGGGCCTCGGCCTGACGCAGCCCGAGCGGCGACAGCGGCACGTCCTGCATCCCCTGGAAGCGGCGCACCGCATTGGAGACCGACTGGCCGTGGCGGGCCAGCAGCAGGCCGGTCACGATCTCCCCTCGCAGGCCGACTGGGCGGCCTTCAGGCGGGCGAGAGTTTCGGGCTTGCCGAGGAGGCTCACCACCTGGAAGATCGGCGGGCTCACCGTCGTGCCCGTGATGGCGACGCGGGTGAGCTGGGCGAGGTCCACGAGCTTGACCTCAAGCTGCGCCGCCAGCTCCCGATACAGCGCCTCGACGGCCGCCGGGTCGAGGTCGGCCTGGGCCTCGAGCCGCTTGATCAGCAGCGCGTAGCGGTCATGCGCCGCGCCGGTCCAGAACTTGGCCGTGGCCTGTGGATCATAGGCCGCCGGCCGCCGGAAGTAGAACGTGGCCTTCTCCGCCATCTCCACCAGGGTGTGGGAGCGCTCCCTGAGGGTCTCCGTGACGCGCGCGAGCCACGGCCGCTCCGCCGGCGCCGGCAGGCCCGCGCTGTCGAGGAAGGGCATCAGCTGGGCCGCCAGGCACTCGGGCGGCATCGCCTTGATCCAGTGCATGGACAGCCACTCGAGCTTGGCGCGGTCGAAGATGGCCGCGGCCTGGCCCACGTGCGCCAGGTCGAAGTGCCGCGCGATGTCGTCTCGAGAGAAGATCTCCTCATCGCCGTGGGACCAGCCGAGCCGGGCCAGGTAGTTGAGCATGGCCTCGGGCACGATGCCCGCGTCCCGGAACGCCTGGACGGAGGTGGCCCCGTGCCGCTTGCTGAGACGGCTCTTGTCCGCTCCGAGGATCATGGGGATGTGGGCGAAGGCGGGCAACGGGTAGCCCAGAGCCTCGTAGCACTGGATCTGCTTGGGCGTGTTCGACAGATGGTCGTTGCCCCGGATGACGTGGGTGATCTTCATCGTCACGTCGTCCACCACGACGCAGAAGTTGTAGGTCGGCGTCCCGTCGGTGCGCACCAGGATCCAGTCGTCGAGCTGGGTGTGGTCGAAGGTGACCCGCCCGTGGATGGCATCCTCCACGACCGTCTCCCCGCCGGCGGCGATGCGCAGCCGCAGCGCGCTGGGCTCCGAGGCCGGCACGGCGAGGTCGCGGCAGGTGCCGGGGTACCGGAACGTCTCCCCGCGCTGCTGGGCCTCCCGCCTGAGGGCGTCGAGCGCCTGGGCCGTGCAGCGGCAGCGGTAGGCGCGTCCCTCGGCCAGCAGGCGGTCGGCCTGCGCCTTGTAGATCTCCAGACGCTCCGTCTGGCGGTAGCCCGCCGCGGGCGGCCCCTCATCCCAGTCGAGCCCCATCCAGCTCAAGGCCTCGAGGATGGACTGGATGTACTCCTCCCACGTGCAGGTGCCCCGTGGGGCTCGGGGCAAAGCGGACGCGCACCGCTTCTGGCATAGGCCCTTATTCTAACCGACTCATCCCCCGGATCGGGCCGCGCGGTTCTGCCCCCCAGCGGCCTGCCAGGCCGCAGAAGAACCCAGCAGGCCGCTCAAGAGGGCGCAGAAGCGAGGCGGCGAGCGAGCCGTGCCCGCTGTCCGTTGAACGAGGAGCGACCGAGCCAACGGTCGGGTCAAGGGCTGGAGCGGTCTCCGAGACCGGGCCCGGCTCCAGCCTCCGGCCGCCAACAACGGATCCCGTCCCACGACCAGCCCGTGGGGCCCTGTCGCGGAGGCTGGATCGGCGCAGCGCCTTTAGAGATGGGCGAGCAGCGCGTGGACACGCTCGGGCGAAAGCACCGGATGCAGGATCCGCAACCGGCCGCCGAAGGCGTCGGCCACGGCGTTGGCGATGGCCGCGGCGGCGGGCCCCCCCCCGGTGAGGACGACGATGCCGAAACTGACCAGCGTCACGACGATCAGTCGGGCTGTCGATGTCATGAGCGTGCCTGCCTTGTTGTGGTCCAGCGTCACCCCAGGTACGCCAGCGCGACGTCCGTCGCGGCAAACTCCTCGGGGGGCCCCTCGTAGGCGACCACCCCGCGGTCGAGGACGTACACGTAGTCCGCAATGGTCAGCGCCATCGCGGCGTTCTGCTCCACCAGGAGGATCGCGAGCCCCTCTCCGTTGAGTCGGGCGATGATCTCGAAGATGTCCTGGACGATCCGCGGTGACAGCCCGAGCGACGGCTCGTCGAGGAGGAGCGTCCGGGGCCGGGTCATGAGGGCCCGGCTGATGGCCAGCATCTGCTGCTCGCCGCCGGACAGCGTTCCCGCCAGTTGCGCCAAGCGGTTTCTCAGGACGGGGAAATAGCCATACACGCGATCGAGGTCCTCGGCGATCGTCCGCCGGTCCCGGTGACTGTAGGCCCCGAGCTCGAGGTTCTCGCGCACCGTCATCTGCGGGAACAGCTCGCGGCGCTCGGGCACCAGGCTGAGTCCGGCCCGGACGATGCGCGGGGTGGGCAGCCCGGCGATCGACCTGCCGTCGAAG